>JBGATX010000157.1:0-13839 GCA_044228975.1 Planctomycetota bacterium
GCAGCATGTTCTTGTCGATGAACATGCGCCCCTTGTCGGTGCGGTAGATCCGCTCGATCGTGAAGGAGATGGCGGCGATGCCCAGCGCGCCGGCCCACCACCAGTTCTTGAACAGGTCGCTGATGAAGATCAGGACCTGAGTGGGGGCGGGGAGCGTCTTGCCCTGGTCCGTCAGCATCCCCGTGATCTTCGGGACCACGACGGCCATGAGGATGCTGACCACGATCAGACCGATCGCGATCATCATCGCCGGGTAGGTCATCGCCGACACGATCTTGCGGCGCAGCGCGCGCTGTGCCTGCAGGTAGTCGGCCAGGCGCCGCAGCACGACGTCCACGTTGCCCGTGGCCTCGCCGGCGCGGACCATGTTCACGTACAGCTCGCCGAAGAGCCGCGGGTGCTCGGACAGGGCGTCGGCCAGCGAACCGCCCGAGTTGATGCGCTCGCGGATCTCGCGGAACATCGTCTCGATGTCGCGGCGCTCGGACTGCTCGATGATGGCCTTGAGCGTCTCCGCCAGCGGGATGCCCGATCCGAGCAGCGTGCCCATCTGGCGCGTGACGCTCGTCAGCACCTCGAGGTCGCGCATGCTGGGCGTCGCGCGCGCCTGGCGCTGCCGGCGGATGCGTTCGATGACCCCGAGCTTCTTGCCCTTGGCTCCGGCCTTGCTCTTCGTGCGGCGTCCGCCGCGCAGCTCGTGGATCTCGCTGACGAGCAGGTTCTCGCGGCGCAGGCGGTTGCGCGCCTCGCGCGTCGTGTCGGCGTCGATCACGCCGGCCTGGACTCTGCCGCCGGACGCGTAGGCCTTGTACTCGAAGATCGGCATGGTTCAGGAGCGCGGCGCTCGTCCCTAGTCGATGTCGAGCTGCGTCACGCGCAGCACCTCGTCCGCCGTGGTCACGCCGCCGAGCACCTTCTGCCGGCCGTCCTCGCGCAGCGAGATCATGCCGCGTTCGGCCGCGCCCTTCTTCATCTGGGTGGCGGTGACGCCCTCCATGATCTGCGTGCGCAGGACCTCGTCCACGGGCAGGAACTCGTAGATCGCGGTCCGGCCGGAGTAGCCCGAGTTGAAGCACTCGTCGCAGCCCTTGCCGAACGCGACGCGGTTGCCCATCTGTTCCGGGCTGAGGCCGATCTTCTTGAGCTTCGCGCCCCACTCGGGCGTGATCGGCCCGTAGGTGTGGCAGTGTTTGCAGATCGTGCGCACGAGGCGCTGCGCGATCACGAGCACGATCGAGCTGGCCACGAGGTACGGCTCCACGCCCTGGTCCACCATGCGCGTGACCGTCGAGGCCGCGTCGTTCGTGTGGACCGTGGAGAACACGAGGTGGCCCGTGAGCGCCGCGCGGATCGCCACCTCGGCCGTCTCGAGGTCGCGGATCTCGCCGACCATCATCACGTCCGGGTCCTGGCGGAGGAACGAGCGCAGGCCGGCGGCGAACGTGAGGCCCTTCTTGACGTTGACCTGGACCTGACTGATGCCCGGCAGCGAGTACTCGACCGGGTCCTCGATCGTCAGGACGTTCTTCTCCGTCGTGTCGACCTGCGCCATCGCGGCGTAGAGCGTGGTCGTCTTGCCCGAACCCGTCGGACCCGTGACGAGGATGATCCCGTGGGAGTAGTCGAGGTACTCCATGATCATCTCGAGGTTCTTCGCGCCGAGACCGATCTCCTCGAGCCGGAACACCTTGGACGACTTGTCGAGGAGGCGCATGACGATGCGTTCTCCGTACGTGGTCGGCACCGAGCTGATGCGCACGTCGACCTCGCCGTCGCCGATCTTGATCGTCGCGCGGCCGTCCTGCGGCAGACGGCGTTCGGCGATGTCCATCTTGCCCATGACCTTGATGCGGCTGATGATCGCGTCCTGCGCCTTGCGCGGGATCGGATCCATGTCGTAGAGGATGCCGTCGATCCTGAAGCGCACCTGCATGCGGTCCACGTAGGGGTGGAAGTGCACGTCGGAGGCGCGCAGCTTCAACGCCTGGAACAGGATCGTGTTGACGAGCTTGATGATCGGCGCCTTGTTGGCGACGTCCAGCACGTCCTCCGACTCGTCGATCTGGTCGGCGAGCCCCGCGATGTTCCCGTCCTCGTTGACGTCCGCGAGCGCCTCGTCGACGCCGTCGGCCTTGTGGCGGTACGCGCGCGCGAGCAGGGTCGTGATCTCGACGCGCGGCGCGAGCACGGGATCGATCTCGGCGCCGAGCATGGCCGCGAGGTCGTCCATCGGGTGCGGCGCGAGCGGCGTGCACGTGGCGACCTTGAAGACGTTCTCGGTCTCCTCGAGCGCGACCAGGTTGTAGTTGCGCGCGAAGTGCACCGGCACGCGGTTCACGAAGCCGCCGGGCACGCGCGTGCCGTCCAGGCTCTTCCTGAATTCGTAGCCCAGGTGCTTGGCATAGATCTGCAGCAGCGTCGGCTCGTCGAGGTACTCCTTCTGCAGGATCACGCGGTCGAGCGAATCGCCGCTGGCGCCGGCGATGCGCCGGCACTCCTCCAGGCGCTCGCGCGACATGCCCGCGTCGACTAGCATCTCCCCGATCGTCGTCACTGCTTCTCCTTGTTTTCCTTGGGGTCGTCCCTGGGGTCGTCCTTGGGCGGCACCGGCGGAGTCTGCGGACCGTCGGAAGAGCTCTGGTGCGGGCGGCCTTCGCGGATGAGCTCCTGCATGCGCGCCGGATCGATGCCCACCGACTGCGAGTCGACTTCACCGCGCGAGGGGCTGCGGTAGAGCGGGACTTCGAAGCCGCGCAGGTCGATGCCGGAATTGGTCGCGCCGAAGCGCGGGTCGATGACGCGCACGCGATCGACGCCGATCGTGTCGGCCGCGTCGAGCTTCTTGCGGTACGAGACCTCCGCCAGGTCGGCGAAGTCCTTGTCGCGCAGGATGTGCGGCGTGACGAAGAAGTACAGCGTGGTGCGCGACGAGCTGTCGGAGTCGCTGCCGAAGAGCTTGCCCAGGATCGGGATGTCGTCGAGCCAGGGCACGCCGCTGTGCGTGCTCGACTTGTTGTCCGTGATGATGCCGCCGATGACCATCGTGTCGCCGTCGGGCACGTTGACCGTCGTGTCGATCGTGCGCGTGATCTTGGGCGGCGGAATGGCGCCGTTCACGTTGCCCTGGAACACGCTGACCTCCAGCGTGACCTTCAAGCGCAGGTAGCGGCTGGCGCTGATCGTGGGCGAGATCTGCAGCGTGATGCCTGCGTCGACGTAGTCGCGGAAGTTCTCCTGCGTGCCGCCGCCGACGGCGCCCGTGGTCGTGACCTGCGTGGTCGGCTGCTCGTCCTTGCTGACGACCTTGGCGCTGCCGTTGTTGTTGACGAGCACCGACGGCACGTTGAGCACGTTCGAGTCGCGACGCCCTTCGAGCGCGCCGATCAGGATCGGCAGGTTGAACTCGTCGCCGCGCAGGATGCCGGCCGTGATGCCCGACGGCGGCGCGCCGTCGCCGGAGACGTTCGGCACGCGCACGTCGGGGATGCCGTCGTTGTTCGTGTCGCTGAAGGTCGACAGGCCGAAACTCGTCACGCCGAAGGGCCCCGGCAGGCTCGCGCCGCCGAGCTCGACCGCGAGGTTGAGCGAGTTCTGTCCGGAGAGCTCGATCAGCGCCGTCTCGATCAGCACCTGATCCTGGCGGTGGTCGAGGCGCTTGATCAGCTCGCGCACCTCCTCGTAGCGCGTGCGATTGGCGGCGATCAGGAGCGAGTTCGTGACCTTGTCGGCCACGACGACGATCTCGTTGCGCGAGCTCGACGAACCGCCCGTCGCCGTCGCTGCGCCGCGGTTGCCGCCGCTCGCGGGCCCGGGCCCCGCGGGGGCGATGCGCTGCGCGTCCGTGTTGAAGTCGTCGAGCGTCTTGGCCAGGTCCTCGGCGGCGACGTTCTCGAGCGCGTAGATGTGGTACGTGCGCTCCTGCTGCACGACGTCGACGTCGAGGCGCGCCACGAGCTCCTTGATGCGCGGCATGTCGCTCGGCATGGCCATGACGATCAGCGAGTTCGTGCGCGGATCGGTCATGATCTTCGTGTCGCCCTGGCCGGTCTGCAGCGGCGCCGTCGCACCCGCCGCCGGATTGACCGAGCGCTGCTGGGCGTTGCGCTTGGCGGCGTCGAGCAGCTCCTCGACCAGCGTCGCGATCTCGTCGGCGGCGGCGAACTCGAGCTTGATCGTCTCGAACTCGGCCTGCTCGCCGCGCGGCTGCGAGGCCTTGTCGACGAAGTAGAGCATCTTCACCAGCGACGCGACGTTGCTGCCGAAGCCGGTGATGATCAGGCTGTTGTTGCCGACCGGGATGATGTTCTGCGTGTTCGCGTCGGTGAACATCGTGCGCATCGAGTTCGAGAGCGTGCGCACGTCCGTGTTCGGCAGGTCGATCACGGTCGTGATCAAGGTCGCCGGCTGGCTGGCGAACTGCTCGATGTCCTCGGGCTGCACGTAGGTCGCGTCGCCGCGCACCTGCTGTCCGCCGCGGCCGCCTTGCGCCGTCAGGCTCTGGATGAGCACCACCGACAGGTGTTCCGGACCGATCCGGATGCACACGAAGTCGTTGATGATCATCATGATCTGGAAGAACGAGTAGAAGTCGGCCTTCGGAATGCGCTTGGGGCCGAACATGCGCAGCTTCGCGCTGACGAGCTGCGCCGCCGTGTCCTTCGTGTACGTGAAGTTCCTGCCGGTGAGCTGCTGACAGAGCTTCACGAACTGCTCGAGCGTCATCCCCTCGGCCTGATCGCCCGTCTCGTCGAAGGTGAGGATGTAGAAGTCGCCCGCGTCCTGGATCGGCGGGACTTTTCCGCCGGCGCCCGAATCGCCGCCTTGAGGCGCGGCGGGCGTTCCGCCTGGACCTTGGAGCGTGCGCGTGATCGCCGTCGTCGGCGCGGGCGTGGAGGGAGGCAGGCTCGGGGCGAGCAGGGGCAGCGCGGCGACGAATGCGATCATGGTCTGGGGGCGGCCTTCGGTGGTCTTATCCCTTTGGAGGCGAGCGAGTTAGGCCTCGCATTCGCGCTCGGGCCGGCACTCTAGGCGTCCCTCGGGCGGGTGTCAAACAACCGTCGGAGTCCTTCTTAGCGTGACCAGCGGGCCGAACTCGACGCCGCTCGCTGCTCGAACTTCCCGCGCGCACGCGACAGCTCGCGCCGCGGAAAGCAATGCCGACACGCGCACTCGTCGAACTCCCACGCGCGCTCGCTCGCAGCTATGCTGCCGGGCTCCATGCGCCTCTCGGAGCTCTTCCCGGTCGAGGACGTCATCGTCCACTTCGCGCCGGGCGACAAATGGGATGCGATCCGGCGCCTGGTCGATCACCTCGTGAGCCGCGGCCGCCTGCCGGCGGCTTCCTCGGCGTCGATCATCGAAGCCGTGCTGGCGCGCGAGAAGTCGATGTCCACCGGGATGGAGCACGGCATCGCCATCCCGCACGCCGCCGTCGAAGGCGTGGAGCGCGTCGTCGCGTGCATGGGGATCGTCTCCGATCCCGCGGGACTCGCGTTCCAGTCCGTCGACGGCAAGCCGACGCGCATCGTCGTGCTGCTCGTGATCCCGCGCGCGCAGAAACTCCTGCACATCCGCACGCTGGCGGACATCGCGCGCGTGCTCGCGCGCGAGTCCGTGCGCACCCAGCTGCTCGCGGCGACCGACTCGCAGTCCGCCTGGTCCGCGCTGTGCGAAGGTGATGCCGCGCGCCGCTAGCCGCGCTCCGGGGCGCTGCGCCGCCGCGGCGCGATGCGCGGCGAACTGACGGAGCGCGACGTGCGAGGGCTCCTGCTCTGCGTGGCGTTCGTCTCGGGCGCCGCGGGACTCGCCGAGGAGGTCCTGCTGCTCAACTCGAGCGGCGTCTGCCTGGGATACGGGAGCTCGGCCGCGCTCGGCTTGTGCGCGTTCCTCGTCTCCTGGGCCGCGGGAGCCGGTGTCGCGGGGCGGCGCGCGCCGCCGCGACGCGCCGCCTGGATCGGCTTGGGAGCGGTGCAAGCGCTGCTCGCGTGCGCGGCGCTCGCGCTCCTGCTCGCCGTCGGAGCGCGCGCGGTGCCGTACGCGCTCGCCGCGAGCCTCGCGTTGCTCTCGATCGGCGTGTGCGGCTTCCTCCAGGGCCTCGTGTTGCCTTGGATCGTCGCGCTCGACGAAACGCGCGCGCGCACGCCCCGCGAACTCGCCTGGATCTATGCCGCGAACCTCGCGGGCTCGGCGCTCGGAGCGCATGCGATCGCGGGCGAGCTCGTCGGTGCGCGCGGCCGTCACGTGGCGATGGGCGCCGCCGCGGGTCTCGCGTTCGCGGCGGCGCTGGGGGCCGCGTTCGCGAGCTCGAGGGAGCGCGAGCCAGCCGTGGCTCCTCTCCCGCGCGAAGAGCGCGGCGCGTTGAGCGCGCGCCAGGCCGCGTGGATCATTGGCCTCTCGTCCGCCTGGCTCGCGGGCTGCGAGTGGGTCGGCCTGCGCCGCGCGTTGTGGTTCGGCGGCATGGGCCCGCGCTGCGCGCCTGACCTCGGCCTCGCTCGTCGCGCTCGCGCTGGGAGCGCTGCTCCTGCCGCGCGTCCTGCCGCGCGACGCGCGCGGCGTCGCGTTCGCGCTCGCGCTCGCGTCGCTCGGCCTCGCGTGGCCCTTCGTCGCGCCGCGCTTCGTTCCGGCCGGCGCGAACGGCGAATGGGAGACGTTCGTCGGCGCGTGCGTGCTCGTCGGTCCGCCGCTTGTCGGATTGGGCGCGCTCGTGCCGCTCGTGCACCGCTGCGTCGACGGACCGCGCGGCGCGCTCCTCGGCCGGCTGCTCCTGCACGAGATCTGGGGCATCGGTCTGGGTCTGCCGCTCGCGCACCTCGTCATCGTGCCGCGCTTCGGTCTCGAAGGAGCGCTCGGCTGGTGCGCGCTGCTCGCGATCGCTTGCGCCGCCGTGCTCGTTCCGCTGCGACACGCGCATTTCGCCGCGGTGGGGGCGGTGTTCCTCTCGTTGCCGGCGCTCGCCTGCGCGTTCTTCGCGACCGCGCCCGCGCGCCAGTCGCCGCCGTACGCCGAGCCCGCGTTGCAGCTGCTCTCGCTGCGCGAGGATCGCGACTTCGCCGTCGCCGTCGTCGACGACGGACTGCGCGGCGAGCGCACGCTGCTCACCGACGGTTTTCGCGCTGCGGGGACGGGGGACGACTACCGCTACATGCGCGTCCTCGGCCATCTGCCGGTGCTCTTGCATCCCAAG
Organism: Planctomycetota bacterium; assembly: GCA_044228975.1. Lineage (GTDB taxonomy): Bacteria > Planctomycetota > UBA1135 > UBA1135 > JADJNY01. The sequence goes on from JBGATX010000157.1 coordinate 7,184, forward strand.
CCCGAACGCGTGGCGGTGCTCGCCCTGGGGACGGGCACGACGCTCGGTGCCGTGGCACTGCACCCCGACGTGCAGCACATCGACGTGCTCGAGATCTCGCGCGCCGTCGTCGCCGCGGCACCGTTCTTCGAGGCCACCAACCACGGCGTGCTCGGCGGTTCGGATGCGCGCGTCGTCGTGCGCTTGGGCGACGGGCGGCGCACGCTCGCCGATCGAACGGGCGAGTACGACGTCGTGACGATGGAGCCGCTGCTGCCCGATGCTCCCTTCGGCGTCTACCTCTACACGCGCGAGTTCTACGCGCACGCCGCGCGCGCGCTGCGGCCGGGCGGGATCCTGTGCCAGTGGGTTCCGCCGCACGCGCTCGAGCCCGCGACCTTCGAAGCCGTGCTCGACGCCTTCGCGCGCGGTTTCGCGTGGAGCGGCGTGTGGCTCGCGGGCACGCAGGTCGTGCTCGTCGGCTCGAGCTCGGCGCCGCGACTCGACGCGCGACGCTTCGAGGGTCCCGAGGCGTTGCGCGCGGCGCTGCGCGACACCGGGCTCGCCGACGCCGCCGGCGTCGCGCGCGCTACATCGGACCCGTGCCGCGCGGCGCGGCACACGCGCGCGAACTCACCGATGCCGATCCGTGGATCGTCTACCGGGAGCGGCGGCGCGGCGCGGTGCTGCTCCGGCGATCTGCCGACAACCTCGAACGCCTGCGCGCGGCGTGCGAACTGCCGCAGGCGTGGAAGCCGCGATCGATCCGGCGCGACGCTCCTTGCGCGACGCGATCGAGGCGCTGCAACGCCGCGCGGCGCACGCCGCGCGCGAAGAAGCGCTTGCGCGAGCTCGCGCCCGCGGGTGCGGCCGATCCGGCGGCGGAGTTCGCGCGCGCGATGGAGCGCGCGCGGCGTCTCGCACCGGCCGATCCAGGTGCGCGAGCTTCGAGCGCAGGCTCGAGTTCCTCTCCACGCTGCGCCGCGGCGTGAACGCGCTGCAAGCGCGCGATGAAACGACCGCAGTGCTGGCCTTGGAGCGCGCGGCGGAGCTCGCGCCGGGGCGCGGCGACGTTCAGCTCTACCTCGCCGTCGCCTGCGAACGCGCGGGCGAGTCCCAAGCCGCAGCCAGGCTCGCGCGCGCCTTGGAGCTGTGTCCGCGCATCGCGCGGACGGACGCGGGACAACGCGCGCTCCAGCTCGGACTGTCCGCGACGGCGCGAGCGGCGCTCGAGGCGAGCGCGAGTCGTTGAGTGCCGGGCCTGTTGGACTTGGGTTTTTCGCGAGTGAAAGGCTGGCTCGCGCGCGCGCCTTCGTCAGAATGTCGCCGTCGAACGCCGACGGCAGGCGTGCATTCGATGCGCTCGCGACGCGATTGTGCGTCCGGCCGCCTCCGTATCCGTTCGACGCGTTCCGCCAGCAGAGGAACCACTCGCATGCGCCTTCATCGCCTCTTCCTCGCCTCGTGCGCGCTCGTCGCGTGCTCCTGGAGCGCGCGCGCGTTCCAGGCCACGCAGATCAACTTCGAGAACGCCGCCAAGGCCTTCTTCGAGAGCCGCGGAGTGAAGGACGCGAAACCCGAGGCGCTCGGGCTCGATCTCGTGCTCCAGAAGCACTTCGTGCACGTGCAGATCGGTGCGTTCGACGCCTACTGCCCGCGTTCGGGATTGGAGAAGAGCGGCGACGACCTGAAGAGCGCGGCCGCGGCGCTGGTCGACGCGCAAGTGCGCTGGATGGATTGGATCAAGCCCGCGGGCAAGGACCAGAAGGCCGCGCGCGACGACTTCAAGCTCGTCGACAACTGGATCCGCGGCTGGAAGGGCGCGGGGCTCGCGCAGGTCGCGCGCAAGGAGGGCGAGGACCTCGCCGCGATCCTCTCGACACCCGACGCGACGAAGGCCGCGCTCACGCGCCTCGCGCAGACGATGCAGCGCGGCGAGCTCGTCGGACCGCCACGCGAGCAGGGCCAGCTCGTGCGCCTCTACCTGATGCCGACGCGCAAGGACTTCGTCGAGTTCATGGCGGTCATCGGCTGGCTCCAGCCAGACCAGCGCTCGAACTACTGGATCGACAGCGCGGCCGATTGGATGCAGGCCTTCTACAACTCCGACCAGATCATCGCGCTCGAGTACGCCACGGCCATCCGCACGCCCGGGCGATACGACGAGAGCTTGACGCTCGAGAAGGAGGACGGCGGCACGATGCAACAGCAGATCGTGCAGCTCGCGATGAACTCGTTCTTCGCCGTCCAGTACGAGAGCCGCGTGCCGGCGGCGTTCTGCCAGGGTCTCTCGATGAACCTCGTCATCGACCTCTTCGGCGAGATCAACACGCGCGTCGACGGCGACGTGCGCTCGCGCAGCGCGCCCGCGCGCGAGGTCTTCGTCGCCGGCGGGCAGTCCGAGGGCGGGCAGCTCGCGAAGAACTCGGCCGAGACGCGCTGGCGTCGCGAGCGCGGCAAGGACCACTGGTTCCATCTGTTGCACGTCGCGCAACAAGAAGGCGCGGACCTCGAGAAGACCGCCGCCAAGAAGGTCGGCGCGTTGTCCATCCGTTCCGACGACGGCGGCAAGCAGTTCGCCGTCCACGCGCCATTCCTCGGCGCGAAGGGCGGGAGCAACGGCGGAGCCGACGCGGCTCCCGCAGCGCCGCCGGCGGAGTTCCAGGGCGATTTCGCCGAGCTCCTGCGCGCCTACAAGTCGGGGTTCACGTACTGGCTGCAGACGAAATCGCTCGCCGGCGAGCGTCAGTCGCGCGATGCGTTCGCGAAGATGCTCACGAAGCTCGCCGATCCCAACCTCGCCGGCGGCTTCGAGAGCGTGTTCACCGAGTGCTACGACAAGAAGCCGCTCTCGAGCGCGACGATCGACAAGGATTCACTCGAGGGGCAGTTCCTGCTCTGGTTGCAGAAGCAGAAGTGAGCGCGCGGAGTCGGGTGCGTTGCCTCGCGTCCCCGCTCGGCCGATTCAAGCGCTCGCGTCTCCGCTCGCTAGGCCCACTCGCCCACACGCTCGCGGAGCGCCTCGCGGATCTGGTCGGCGGTTTCGCGGTAGACCTCGAGCGGGGCGCCGATCGGGTCGGGGATGTCGCGCTCGCGCGGATCGACGAGGAACGCGGCCGCGGTGTGCTTGGGCGGCAGGATCGCGCGCAGCGCCGAGAGATGCGCGTGCGTCATGCAGTAGAAGCGATCGATCGAGCCGAGATCCTCGGCCTGCGCCGCGCGCGCGACATGTTCACCGATGTCGATGCCGTCCTCGCGCATGACCGCGATCGCGGTCGGCGCCGCCGGTTGCCCCACGGCCGCGTGCACGCCGAGCGAGCGCACGTCGAAGCCGAAGTCTCCGATGCTCTCCGGTCGCGTCTGCAATCGCTCGGCGAGCAGCGCGCGCGCGATGCCCTCGGCCATCGGGCTGCGACACGTGTTGCCGGTGCACACGAACGCCAGGCGCAAGCCCGCCGTGTGACGCAGCGCCGCGAGATCGATCAGGCCCTCGCGCAGGAGCTCGAACTTGCCGGGGCCGACGCGCAGCACGGTCGAGGCCTCGGCGAGGCGCGCGCGACCGCCGTCGACGATCAGGCTGACCCGCGCGCCGAAATCCCGCTCGACTTCGTCGGCGTCGACGGCGGACGGGCCGCCGTGCGGGTTGACGCTCGTCATCGCGACGGGGAACGGGAGCGCGTTCAGGATCCCCGCGGTCGCCTTGTGCGCGGGGTGGCGCACGCCGACGTAGCCGCCGTGGAAGAGCGCGGCGAGGCGCTTCGAGGCGCCGGGCAGCACCAGCGTCAACGGTCCGGGCCAGTAGCGCGCGCTCAAGCGTCGCACGAGCGGCGAGACCGGGCCGAGTTCCTCGAGCGCGGCGTTCGAGCCGACATGCCAGGTGAACGGCTGCTCGTTCGGACGGCCCTTGAGCGCGGAGAGTCGCGCCAAGGCGTCGCCGCGATCGGCGCGCGCAGCGAGTCCGTAGACCGTTTCCGTGGGCAGCGCCGCGACGTCGCCGCGTTCGAGCACCTCGCGCACGGCGGCGAGGACCGCGGCGCTCGGCGCTTCGTCGCCGACGCGGATGCGCTGGGAGTGCGTGCTCATCGGCTCGTGGTCGCGCACGAAGCGCATTGCTAGCCTATCCGCCCCGCGCGGTCGACCCAAGCGCGCGCGCACGCCGCACGCGAGCCTCGAGTCCGGCTCGAGCGGCGCGGCGGCAGTCGACGACAGCGGCTCGAGCACGGCGATGGATGCGAGCAACGTGACGGACGGACGCGACGCGAGCGAGCGGCCGAGCGGGGTCCCCGATCCCGCCGTCACCGCGCGCGGCCGCGCGGAGAACCTCGCGCGTCTCGCCGCCGGACTCGCGCACGAGATCAAGAACCCGCTCTCCACGATGGCGATCAACCTCGCCTTGATGGAGGAGGAACTCGGCAAGGGGCGCGGCAGCGAGAACACCGAGCTCTCCGCCCGCGAAAAGCGCCTCGAGAAGCGCCTGCGCGCCTTGCAGCGCGAGATCCAGCGCCTGGAGACGATCGTCGAGGACTTCCTGCGCTACGCGCGCGGCGGCCAGATCGATCGCGCGCCGCACGACCTCTGCCAGCTCGTGCGCGACGTGCTCGAGTTCGTCGAGCCAGAGGATTCGCGCCTGGGGATCCGGCATCACGTCGACCTGCCGATGGGCTTGCCCGTCGTGATGCTCGACACGGGCGCGTTCCGTCAGGCGCTGCTCAATCTGTTCGTCAACGCGCGCCAGGCGATGCCCACGGGAGGCGAATTGATCGTGCAGGCGCGGCGCGAAGGCAACTTCGTCGAGCTGCGCGTGACCGACACCGGCGTCGGCATGAAACCGGAGGATCTGGCGCGCTGTTTCGACGTCTATTTCTCGACGAAGCGCGGCGGCACGGGCCTCGGACTCGCGACGACCAAGCGCATCGTCGAGGAGCACGGCGGCACGATCGACGTGATCTCCGAGGTCGGGCGCGGCACGAGCTTCTCGATCGTGCTGCCGCTCCTGGTCGAGATCCACGGATCCGGGGGCGCGGGCGCGGCGCGCGAGAGCCGGCCGAGTGGACCCGCGGCGGATCCGGCGGCAGAGTGAGCCACGTGAGTCCTCCGAGCCACGACAAGCCGTTTCGCGTGCTGATCGTCGACGACGACGCCGACCATGCCGATGCCTTGGCCGACAGCCTCGAGGTCGAGGGCCATCGCTGCCAGCAGGCGCACTCCGGCCGCGACGCGCTCGCGCGCCTGGGCGAGGAGACCTTCGACGCCGTGCTCACCGATCTCGTCATGCCCGACCTCTCGGGCATCGAGGTGCTCAAGGAAGCGCGCAACGTGCAGCCCGATTGCGCCGTGCTGCTCGTCACGGGCCACGAATCGCTCGAGACCGCCGTCGACGCGATGCGCCACGGCGCGTCGGACTACCTCGTCAAGCCGGTGCAGATCGCCGAGCTGCGCGCGCGCCTCTCGCGCGCGGTCGAGACGACGCGCCTGAAGCGCGAGAACGTCGAGCTGCAGCGCCAGCTCGACAAGCGCTTCGGCTTCGAGGGGATCCTGGGCAGCTCGCCGCCGATGCAGCGCCTGTTCGAGATCCTCGGACAGATCAGCTCGACCAATGTCACGGTGCTGATCCTCGGAGAGAGCGGCACGGGCAAGGAGCTCGTCGCGCGCGCGATCCACACGAACAGTCCGCGCGCCAAGCAGCCGTTCGTCGCGGTGAACTGCGCCGCGCTGTCGGAGGGGCTGATCGAGTCCGAGCTGTTCGGCCACGTGAAGGGCGCGTTCACCGGCGCCGTCGCGCACAAGGAAGGGCGCATCGTCTATGCCGACAGCGGCACGCTGTTCCTCGACGAGGTCGGCGACATGCCGCTCGCGACGCAGGCGAAGCTCTTGCGCGCGCTCGAGACGCGCGAGGTGACGCCCGTCGGCGGCAACACGACGCGCAAGGTCGACATCCGCCTCGTCGCCGCGACCCACCGCGACCTGCGCGCGATGGTCAAGGCGCAGACCTTCCGCGAGGACCTGCTCTATCGCCTGCAGGTCGTGACTGTCGAGCTCCCGCCGCTGCGCGATCGCAAGAGCGACCTGCCGCTGCTCATCGACCACTTCGTGCACGAGCTCGCGGCGCATCACAAGCGCAAGGTGCGCGGCATCTCGCCCGAGGCGCGCACGCTGCTCGGGCGCTACGACTGGCCGGGCAACGTGCGCGAGCTGCGCAACGTGGTCGAGAACATGGTGCTGCTCTCGCGCCACGAGATCCTCGCCGGCGAGGACGTGCCGGAACAGGTGCGCACGAGCGAACTGCCCGCGGCGCGCGCGGCCGACGGCTTCCAGCTCGCGGGGCGTTCGCTCGAGGAGGTCGAGCGCGAGTTGATCCGCGAGAACCTGAAGCTCTTCGCCGGCAACCGCGAGAAGACCGCCAAGGTGCTCGGCATCGGCGAACGCACGCTGTATCGCAAGATCAAGGAATACGGACTCTAGGCGCGCGAGGGGAACATGTCCGATCGAGAGCTCCTGCGTCATGCGCTCGCCGTGCTCGCCTACCGCGCGTCGAAGGCGTTGCGCGACGCGCCGCCGGAGTTGGCCGGCTACTCGACGGGAGCGGGCGCGTGGACGCCGCTGCATCTCGTCACGCATCTCGCCGACCTGATGGCCTGGGCCGTGACCGTCGTGCGCGGTGCGCCGGCGTACCAGGA
>JBGATX010000158.1:0-13072 GCA_044228975.1 Planctomycetota bacterium
TCCACCGATGTTCATGGGAGCCAGGTGATCTGGATCCCGTTCGTTCGATTGCTCGTCGCGGGCGGGCAGAACGCGGCGACCGCGTTGCGGTAGAAGCACTGGTACTGGAACGTTCCGCCCGCGGCCGGCACCGCGCCGCGCACGCTCACCAGCGGATCGCCGGGCTGCGGGAAGGAGCTCGCCGAGCCGCCGACCGGCTTGCTGCCCAGACGGATGATCGGACCACCGACGCAACCCAGACCGTCGTCGACGACCGCGTGCGGCAACGTCGAGCCGCCTTGGAAGAAGATCGCGATCGAGCCCGTCACGTTCGTCGCCGAGAGCGCGACGAGGTCGTTGCCGACGCTCGGCAGTCCGCTCGCGCTCAAGCGCGCACCCGCGGCGAACGCGGAGTTCGCGCAGCCATTGCCCGCCGCGCCGTTGTTCGCGCACGGACAAGGCACCGCGCTGCCGTCGCCGAGGCAGTAGGAGACCTCGAGCTGATACGTCGCATCGAGCGTGCCGTTGAGCGTGACGCTGCCGCTCGCGCCGGAGGTCGGATCGCTGAACGGGAACGTCACCGCGATCGGCATCACCAGGCGCAGCGCCGAGCCGCTGACGACCAGCGTGCCGCTCACCGCCGACGGCGCGGACGAGCTGCCGGCGAGCGGCGTGCTCGTGGGCGCGGAGCCGAGCGGGGTGACGGTGAACGTGCCCGCGGTCGCGGTGAGCGTCAGCGTCGCCGAGAACGCGCCGCCCGCTCCGATCGTGAACACGGGCGAGCTCTCGGTCACGTGCAGACCGACGATGTCGATCGTGGCGAGCGGTGGGAAGATCGGGATCGGATTGGGGATGCGCCCGTGGATGTCGGGCACCGTGAACGTGTCGCCCCCGTTGAACGTCGCGTCGCTCAGCGACGCCGCGGGAGCGCTGTTCACGGCGAGCGCGGTCGTGCCCGCGAACGCGAACTGGTTCGAGGGGTTGCCGACGATCGGGCCGAGCGTGCTCGTGCCGGTCCAGGTGCACTGGCTGGCGGCCTGGTTCACGGTGAAGGTCGCGTTGAGCTGCGCGCGCAGCGGCGCGCCGCCGAACAGGGCAGCGGAGGCGGTCAAGGCAAGGGAAGGGACCAGTCGGCGCAGCATGGGGAGGCTCCTGGAGCGTGCGGGTGGCGTGCGGGGGACGATTCGAGACTATCACGCCCCACTCGAATCGGAATCGCGGGACGGCGGCGGTGTCTCTCAAGGGGAACGACCTTCCGCACCGACTTAAGGGAAACCGGCGAGCCTCCTTCCCGTTCCAGGAGCGCCCCGAGGAGCCCTGAGCGCCATGGAGACCCCGCTTCGCGACGTCCTGGTGTCGATCCGCAGCCTCGAGCCCATGCCCGAGGTGGCGCTGCGCGTGCTCGAGCTCTCGCAACGCGCCGACGTCGTGCCCGGCGATCTCGTGCGCGTGTTGCAGACCGAGCCGGCGCTGACCGCGAAGGTGCTGCGCCTGACGAACTCGGCCTACTACGGCTTCCAGCGCCGCATCGCGTCGCTCGACGAGGCGGGCACGATGCTGGGCACGAGCGCGCTCGTGGGCATCGTGCTCACCGGATGTGGCGCGCACTACTTCCAGACCCACGGCGGCGCGTCGTCGAAGGATCGCGAGCGGCGTTGGAAACGCTCGGTGTCGCAGGCGCTCGCGAGCGGACTGCTCGCGCGCGTCACGCAGACCGGCGATCGCCATCGCGCCTACACCGCGGGACTGCTGCAGGACGTCGGCGAGCTGGTGCTCGCGCGTTTCGCCGCCGGCCGCGAGAGCGCATTCGAAGCCGAGATCCAGAACGGCACGCCGCGCCTCGAAGCCGAACGCATCGTCTACGGACTCGATCACGCCGAAGTCGGCGCGCGCCTCGCGCAGCACTGGAGCTTCCCCGAGCTCCTGATCGACACGATCCGCCACCACCACCGTCCCGAGAAGGCGACCGTCGATCCGATGCTCTGCTTCCTCGTGCACCTGGGCTCGCAGGTCGTCGACGAGTTCCAGCGCGAGCAGGGCATCGAGGCCGGTCCGGCCTTCGAGTGCAGCAACGCGGCGCTCGATCAGCTCGGGCTCGACGCGCTGGCGCTGACGGCGATCCACGACTCGCTGCAACGCGAGCTCGCGCAGGCCTCGGAGCTGATCGACACGGCGCAGTGACGCGCGGTCGGGTCGCGCGTCGCACGCCGCGGCGCGCAACCGCGGATGCGTTGCGCGAGCACGACATGGTCCGGCGACGCGCGTCGCTGCGCGCGCATGACGCGGCGTACACGAAGGCGCGAGCGCGTTCGCAAGCCGCTCCACGCTCTGGCAAGCGCGCTTCGGTCGGCCTCGAACGCTGCCGGCGTAGATCGCCGCGAAAGGCCTGCGAACAAGGCCCGCATCGAGTCGCCCAGCAGCGGATTCCACGCACGAGTCGCTTGGGCGACGCTCGTGAAGGACGCGCAGTCCTTCGATGCCGCCCGTGCGGATCCGGAGCGCGTCTCGTTCGCGTCGCCGCTTCGCGCGACGCCGTCCAGAACACCGGAGTCGTCTCCATGACCTCGAGAACTGCAGCACGCGCGTCCCATTCGATCTGGTTCCCGCTCTCGGTCGCCTGCATGGCCGCGGGTTTCGCGCTCCCCGTGGCCGCGCAACAGCGCGCGCACGTCCCGCGCGGCGGCACGAACTGGGTACCGCAAACCGCGCTCGTGCCTGGGTTGGTCACGCAGGATCTCGCCACGGGCGGACAGACTCCGGCGAGCCTCGTCCAGGCACTCGTCGGCGTGGGCGTGACAGTGACGAACATCCAGTACAACGGCGCGCCGATCGCTGCCGGAACGTTCACCGGAGGAACCGGCATCATCGGTTTCGCGCAGGGCATCGTGCTCAGCTCCGGAGACGTCGGATCCGTCGCCGGACCGAGCAACGTGCTCGGAAGCACGAGCACCGACAACCTGTTCCCCGGCGACGTCGATCTCGACGCGCTGGTGACGGGCGCCACGCAGGACGCGACGGTGCTGGAGTTCGACTTCAGCTGTCCGACGACGAGCGTCTTCTCGTTCCAGTACGTGTTCGCCTCGGAGGAATACGACGAGTGGGTGAACACGCAGTACAACGACGTGTTCGCCTTCTTCCTCAACGGCCAGAACATCGCGTTGATCCCCGGCACGTCGACGCCGGTCGCGATCAACAACGTCAACTGCGACAACCCCTACAATCCGCCTGCGGGCCAGAACTGCGCGCTCTACACGACGAACGACTGCGACTCGATGGGCTTCGGCTACCCGTGCACGCACATCGCGACCGAGATGGACGGCCTGACGAGCGTCTTCTCGGCCGTCGGCACGCTGAATCCGGGCCCCAACCACATCAAGCTCGCGATCGCCGACCGCGGCGATGGCGTGTACGACTCCAACGTCTTCATCCGCGGCGAGAGCTTCGTGTGCTCGAACCCCGGCCCGGCCTTCGATCCGCCATCACCGTGCGGACAGACCTTCACCGTGAACCCGGGCGCCGCGGTCAACTTCGAGGTCCACACGCTGGCGACGAACGGGCTGCCGGGCGAGGCGGTCACGCTGAGCGTCTCCGGCAGCGCCGCCGCGATCAATGGCGGGACCTTCAACCCGCCGCTGCCCGCCGGACCGGCGCCGTCGGTGCACACCGAGTACCACTGGACGCCTGGTCCCGCGGACGTCGGCTCGCACGATCTGCAGTTCGATTCGACGGACCAGATCGGGCAGAGCTCGACCTGCGACGTGACGATCGAAGTCGTCGACAGCGGCGTCAACTTCTGCGCCGGCGACGGCAGCTCGATCGCCTGCCCATGTCACAACAACGGCGCCGACGGACACGGGTGCGTCAACTCGCTCTACGATTCCGGCGCATTGCTGACCGCGACCGGCACGGTCCGCGTCAGCAACGACACGGCGCGGCTGACGGCCGAGCGCATGACCGGCGCGGTGGCGGTCTTCTTCCAGGGTGCGACGACGACTCCGCCGACGATCATCGACGACGGCCTCGGCTGCGTCGGCGGACCGATCGTGCGCCTGGGCACGAAGATCAGCGTCGGTGGCAGCGCGAGCTTCCCCGCGGCCGGCGACCCGCTGATCAGCGTGCGCGGAGGCATTCCGCCCAGCGGCGGCACCTACGCCTACCAGTGCTTCTATCGCAACGCGGTCGCGGCCTTCTGTCCGCCGGCGACCTCGAATCGCAGCAACGGCGTGCTGATCACCTGGGCGCCGTGATCATGGGTTGAGCGGATTCAGGTCGCTCGCGCGTCGTGCGAGGCTGAGCTGGGTGTCCAGTTCAGCCTCGCCCGTCTGGCTGCGCGCGCGCTCGCCGGCCTGCGGGGCGCGCGCGACATGCCACGGGACGAGGCGAGAAGGTGGGGTGGATAAGGGGACTCGAACCCCCGACCCCCAGGACCACAACCTGGTGCTCTAACCAGCTGAGCTATATCCACCGTGCGTAGCGCGGTGGCGTGCGGAAGCTCTCCGCGCGCCACCCCCACTCGACTGCGGACGGCCCTTGCGGACGCCTGCGGCTCGAGCGGGCGGAAGAGGATCGGGCCGACGAGCGGCCGTGTCAAGCCGCGCGCGGCGAGCTTTCGGTTCGCGCGCACGCGACAGGCTCCATGCGCTGCCCGCGCGGGATCCGCGGGTGTCGGGTCAGCGCTGGAACCAGCGCCACCACGCGCGAGCCCGAGGCGCACGCGGAACGTCACGGCGTTCGAGCACGGCGTCCGACTCGACCCGCTCCGCGAGCGCCGGGCGCGCGCGGCCGGCGGAGAGCGCGAGTTCCTTGCGCAAGAGCTCGTTCTCCCGCTGCAACGCGCCGAGCGCGAGGATCATCCGGTTGTGCGCGGCCTGCGCCACCTCGCGCTCGCGGCGCAAGCGCTCGCAGTCGCGCTCCATCCGGTCGGCCGCGCGGCGTGCCCCGCGTTCGCACAGAGCGGCGAGGGCGAGCTCGCGCTCGCGCGCGCGGCGTTCGTCGAGCTCGCGTCCCAAGCTCGCCTCCAGCGCCGCGACGCGGTCGAGGTACTCGCGCTCGCGCCGGCCCGGACCGACGACGCGAACCGCGGCGACGCGCGCGGCCGGCGCCACCTGAGGGATCAACTCGACGATGGGCTCGCCGGTCGAGGGATCGATCGCGCGCGATTGCGTTTGCATGGCTTCTGCGACTCCTTCGGCGCGCGCGCGGGTTTCCTTGCCTCGGGAACGCGAAGTATCGTGGAAGCATGTCCGCGCCCGACGAGCCGCCCGCGAAGCCGCCGCCGAGCTTCGGCAACATGGGCGAGCACCACTGGTCGAAGGCGCGCGCCGGGACGAACGAGGAGGCGCTCGACTACTACCGCCAGCGCTCGCACGCGCCCGGCGTGGCCGAGGGCGGCTCGTCGCGCAACCACTACTGCATGCAGTGCGACGGCGTGATCCCGTTCGAGCACGCCGAGCCGAACTGCCCGCATTGCGGCGCGGAGATCACCGGCGAGGCGCGCCGCTACTTCAATTGGGTCGAGCTCAACGAGCCGCCGAGGAGCGACCTGCGCTCGCTCCTGCCGCTCTTCATCGGGGCGGGACTCGCGCTCGCCGCCGTCGTGGTCGTCGTCGTGTATTTCGTGACGCGCGCGGAGGCCGCGGGAACGTGAGCGCGTCGGCGGACAGCGAGCTCCCGGCGCACGCGGCTCGTTTCGCGCGCCAGACGCGTTTCGCGCCGCTCGGCGCCGCGGGGCAGGCACGCCTCGCGCGGAGCAGCGTGCTCGTCGTCGGGTGCGGCGCGCTCGGCGGCGCGCTGGCGCAATCGCTCGTGCGCAGCGGAGTCGGACGCCTCGTGCTCGTCGATCGCGACGTGGTCGAGCTCTCGAACCTGCCGCGTCAGGTGCTCTTCGACGAGCGCCACGCGCACGATCAGGCGCCCAAGGTCGAAGCCGCGCGCGAGACGCTGGCGCGCATCGGCGGACCCTCGACCCTCGAGATCCACGCCGAGCACCTCGACGCGGACAACATCGCAGAGCTGGCGCGGGGCTGCGAGCTCCTGCTCGACGGCACGGACAATCTCTCGACGCGCTACTTGATGAACGACTTCGCCGTCGAACGCGGCGTGCCCTGGGTCTACGCCGGCGTCGTCGCCGCGCACGGTCTCGCGCTCGCGATCCGGCCCGGCATCGGCCCGTGCCTGCGCTGTCTCTTTCCGGAACCCGCGCCGCCGGGAACGCTCGCGACCTGCGACACGGCGGGCGTGCTGCAGCCGGCCGTCGCGGCCATCGCGGCCGTGCAGGCGGGCCTCGCGCTGCGACTGCTCGTCGAGCCGGACGCGCTCGCGCCGCGATTGATCGAGATCGACGTGTGGAACGGCGAGGTGCGCGCGCTCGCGGTCGAGCGCGATGCGCGCTGTCCGTGTTGCGGCGCGCGCGAGTTCCCTTTCCTTCACGAGCGCGATCCGCAGCGCGCCGTGCTCTTGTGCGGGCGCAACACCGTTCAGGTTCGCGGCACGCGCGCGCGGCCGGACCTGGGCGCGGTGGCGCAGCGACTCGACGGCGTCGCGAACAACCTGCGCCGCGACGGGACGCTCTTGCGTTTCGATGTCGGCCGGCAACGGTTCACGCTCTTCGCCGATGGTCGCGCGCTCATCGAGGGCACGGACGACGTCGGTCACGCTCTGGCGCTCTACGACCGCTTCGTCGGCACTTGAGCACGGCGCGCGTGAAACCGGCGCTCGTGATTCTCGCGGCCGGCGCGAGCGCGCGCCTCCGCACGTGCAAGGCGCTGGTCGAGCTCGGCGGCCGCAGCGTGCTCGCGCGCCTGCTCGAGGCCGGAGCGGGGCTCGCGGACTCGCCGGCGCTCGTCATCAGCGGCGCCGAGCGCGAGGCGATCGAGAGCGCCGTTCCCGCGGGCGTCGAAGTCGCGTGGAACGAGGGCTGGCGCGAAGGTCGCACGAGCTCGGTCGCGCTCGCGCAGCGCCTGCGCGCGAAGCGCGATCTGTGCCTGGCTCCCGTCGACGTGCCGCTGGTCTCGCGCGCGGTGTTCGACGCCCTGGCTCAGGCCTGGGAGGCAGAGAACCGTCCGGCGCGCGGCTGGCTCGCGCCGTTCTGCCGCGTCGCGGGCCGCGCGCGCTTCGGACACCCCGTGATCGTCGGACGCGAGCTCGCCGAGCGCGTCGCCACGCTCGGAGCCGAGCGCCCGTTGTACGAACTGCGCGCACAGGCGGAGCCGCTGCTCGCGCTCGAAGTGGAAGATCTTTCGGTGCTCGACGACCTCGACACGCCTCAGGATCTGGAACGACTGCGCTCCAAGTTCTGACCTAGTGTCCCGAATCAGGAATTCGCAGCAGCATTCGAGCCGCCTGCGACGCCCTGGCTGCGTTGCGGTTCCTCCGAGGGTCACAACGAACCCGCGTCGTCACCGCGCCTTGCCAGGACGCCGCACTCAGCTCGACTTCTGCCGCGAATTCCTGATTCGGGACACTAGCGCTCCATTTCCCTCCGCGCTGGTCCGATACACCCCGGCACGAGATGAGCTTCACAGGCGACGTCGCCGGTATCGGCCTCGCGGACCTTCTCCAGAGTCTTGCGCGCGGCCGTGAAGGTGTCCTCACGCTGAACGTTCGCGACGGTCTGCGCGCGACGCTCGGCGTCCAGGATGGCCAACTGCATTTCCTCCCGGACCCGGGGGAGGATCCCGAGAGCTGGCGCGACCGTGTCCGGCAGGCGTGGGTCAAGGACCCCGACTTCCGCATCGATGCGCTGCGCATGACGGACATCGCGCGGGCGCACCGCGTCGAGAACCTCTACCGGTTGCTCGACGGCGACCAGGTGCACTTCCGTTTCGAGCCCGGTCCCGTGCCGCAGCAGTCGGCCGAGAGCGCGCTCTCCGCGGACAATCCTGGCACCGAGGGCGAAGGACCGCGACGCGACGCGGTCTACTGCGCGCCGACCTCCGTCGAGGGCTTTCTGCTCGAGTACGCGCGCCTCAAGGACGAGTTCGCCAGCGCCAACATCGGATTCATCCTGCCCGAGTTCGCGCTGCTCGCTCCGATGGCCTACGTCGCCGAGGGCGACTGGGGCCGCATGTTCGAGGAACTCGACGGCGTGTCGACCGTCGGCGAGGTCGCCGACCGGCTCGGCTGGCCGCTGCGCCAGCTGGCGACGCTCGCGTCGGTCGCGCTCGTCAACGGCGCCGTGCGCGTGCTCGGCGCCGACGAAGCCTTGCAGCTCGCGCTGCAGGAACTCGTGCAAGGCAACACGGCCCGCGCCGGAACTCGCCTGCGCGCGTGGCTGCTCGCTTCGCCGTCCGGTCCGCTGTCGGAGGCCGACGCGGGAACGCTGGTCACCGAATGGCAGGCCGAGCGCCTGCAGGGAGTGCTGCGCGAGCTGCCGCGCTCCGAAGCGCGCGCGCTCCTGCGCCGCATGCAGCTCACGCTCGGCTCGGCCGCCACGGCCTGCGTGCACTGGGCCGAGTTCCTGCGCATCCATCCCGGCGACCGGCTGGGCTCGGTCAGCCTGCTCTTCGCGCAGATCCGCGCCGCGATCGATCCCAAGACGCCCGCGCTGAGCGAGATCGCCGCGCAGGCGCGCGCGTTCCAGCAGGTTGGCCGCCGCAATCGCGCCGCCGTGCTCTGGCGCGTGGCCGCGACGCGCGAAGCGGAGACCGTCGAACAGCGCCTCGAGATCGGCCTGGGTCTGCTCGACTGCTCGACGCCCACCGAGGGCGTGCCGCTCATCGTCGAAGCCTGCGGCGCTCTGATCGAGCGCGGCGAAGCCGAGATCACCGTCCAACCGCTGCGCCGCGCGCTCGAGATCGATCCGTCGAACCGCGATGCGCGCCGCCTGCTCTCCCGCGCCCGCGCGAAGGTCGTCCAGCGCACGATCACGCGCAAGAACTCCCTGGTGACGATCGCCGTCGTGCTGCTGCTCGCCGCCGCCGCGATCGTGACGTTCCAGCGCCAGCGCGCGCAGGAGCGCGAGTTCGGCGAGATCACCGCGCTCGTCTCCGAGCCGCGCCAGGCGTTGAAGCTGCTCGAGGAGCGCTTCCCCGACGACCCGTCGGCGCGCGTGCGCGAGCTGCGCGCCTCGCTGCTCGCGCGCTGCGCCGCCGAGGACATCGCGGCTCGCTCGCGCTGGACCGATCACTATCGCGAAGCGCAGCTCGAGTGCACCATCGGCGATCCCAAGCTCGGCCTCGCGCGCGCTCTCGAGCTGCCCGCGCCGCCCAAGCTCGCCGACCCCAACGACGCGCTGCCGATCGTCTCCGACCTCTTCAACGGCCTCGCGGCGCGGCTGGAGAACACGCTCAAGGAGATCGGACCGGACGTGCGCGACCAGGCCGAACAGATCCAGGCCGAGGAGCGCCTGGCGAGCCTCTCGGTCGAGCTGCGTGGCGCCGTGCAGCAGAACGCCGCACACGCCGCCGAGGCCAAGGAGTTCCTCCAGCGCCTCGACGCCATGGAGAAGAAGATCGGCGAGCGCCAGGAGCGCCGCAAGTCGACGCGCACGGTCAAGTCGCAGCGCGACAACCTGCAGCGCCAGGACATGCTGCTCGCCACGGCGCGCTCGCACGCGCAGGCGAACGACTACGCGCGCTCGCGCGAGGCCTACGACAAGCTGCTGCAGAGCGACGAGAGCGGCCGCCTGGCGGTGCTGCTCAAGAAGGAGATCGACAAGGTCACCGAGAAGAGCGGCGCCGTCGACCGCGCGCGCGATCTCGCCCGCGCCGGCAAGCACGCCGAGGCGCTCGAGCTCCTGCGCGCCACCGTCGACTCGCCCGACTCCTTCCAATTGCCCTGGAAGCTCGAGACCGTGCCTCCCGGCGCGCGCGCGCACATGAAGGACGGCCAGGTCAAGAGCACGCCGCTCTCCTACGACAGCTCCTTCGAGGAGAGCTTCGACGCGCAGCTCGAACTCGACGGCTACGAGAAGGCCACGTTGCACGTCGACGGGCCCAAGGACCGCAAGGTCTTCCTCTCGCGCATTCCCGAACGCGCCTGGGCCGCGGGCGGCCGCGTCGAAGCGCTGCCCGTGATCAGCGGCGACGATCACGTCGTGTGCGATCGAGCCGGCAACGTCGCGCGCCTCGCGAGAGACGGCCGCGCGGCCTGGAGCAAGAAGCTGAGCTCGCTCTCGGGAGTCGCGCGCTCGCCGCTCTTCCTGCCCGGACGGCCCGGACATCTGCTGCTGCTCAGCGAAGACGGCGAAGCCTGGATCGTCGACGCGCAGACGGGCGAGCTCGAAGGGCCGCAGGCGCTGCCTTCGCCGCCGCTCGACGGACCGGCGCTCACCGAAGACGGGGTCGTGGCGCGCCTGCGCGACGGCTCTCTCGCGCTCTGGACCTCGACGCCGACGGCCGAGGTCGTCGCCGCGCGCGAGTTCGGCTCCGAGCACGCGGCGGTGCAGAAGGCGCTCGCCGAGATCGGTCCCTTCGGCACGCGCCTCGACCTCGCGGTGCTGCGCCGGCGCACCGACCGCGGGACGCAGCTCGACTCGCCCTGGTCGAACTGGACGGTCGACATCCAGGATGAGATCTACGCGATCCACGAGCGCGGTTCGGCGCCCAAGTCGTTCCCGGTGCGCCGCCAGGGCGAGTGGAGCTACATCGCCTGGGAAGCGCCGCGCGGCAGCGCGACGAATGGGCGCGTGTGGATCGCCGACGAGTCCGGCCTGCGCAGCTTCACGCCGTAGGCTCGCGCGCGAACGTCGACTCCGAGGCGGCGAGCATGGAGCGCCGCGGCGCGGCGCGCTAGTCTCTCGCGCGAAGATGCCGACGCGCGCGCGCAACTGGATCGTGGCCTTCACGGTCGTCCCCTGGCTCGCATGCGCAACGCCCCGCGAGCCCGCGGCTCCCGAGCGAGATGCAGCGCCGACGACGCTGCCGCCTTCGAATCCGCCCGACCCGGCCGCGAAATCCGCGCCGCCGCCGGAAGTCCCGGTTCCGGCGATCGGCGAGCGTCCGAGCGCGCCGGCGCTCCCGCCGCCGCCCGCACTCGACCTCGCGCCGGATTGGGCCGTGCTCGACCGCGCGAGCTTCGAGCGCGAGCTCGTGCGCGCCACGCCGCTCGGGGAAGCGCGAGAGCTCTCGAGCGAACAGCGCGCGACGCTCGCGCGCTCTCTCGAAGGACCGCGCGACACGGCCGTGCGAGCCGTGCTCGTCCTCGGGCGGCTCGCTTCGAGCGACGCGGCCGAGATCCTGCTCGCAGAGCTCGAGCGGCGCAGCGCGAGCACGGCGATCGAGGTCGAGGAGCTCGCGGCGCGCGCCCTCGCCTCGGCGCGCCCCCTGCGCCGGCGGCTGCCGAACGGCGGCTCGCGCGAGCTCGCTCCCGAACTCGCCGCGCGCCTCGACGCGCTCGCCCGCGGCAACAACGCGCATCCTCGCTGGAGCGTGCGCATCGAGTGCGCGGCGAGCGCCGTCGCGCTCGGCCGCGCCGAGGCGATCCCCTTCCTCTTCGGCGTGCTGCGCTGGGGCTGCGACGTCCCGTCGCCGCCCTCCGCGAGCGACCTCGACGAGGATCGGCTCGCGGAGCTGCAGCTGCGCGCCGCCGCGGTGCTCTCGGAGCGCGCGGGGAGCGAGCTCGCGTTCCAGCCCTACGCCTCGGTCGCCGCGCGCCTCTCCGAGATCCGGCGCCTCGAAACGCTGATCGCGCAGGCGAACCGGCGCTGACGGCCCTGGGCCCGATGCAGGGGGAATTCTCTTCCAGATTCGGGTCCTCGAAGTCCGATCAACACGCTGCGCGCTCGCGCGTAGCACCGTTCATGCTCCCCCGCTCCGCTTCGCGCGCCGGCTTCGTCGTCGCCCTGCTGCTGCTCGCCACGGGCGTCGCGTTCTACGCGAGCCGGCGCGAGGCGGTTCGTCCAGCGCCGGAGCACGTCGCGCCGAACACGACGCAGACGCCGAGCACGACGCCGACGTCGAGCGATGCGACGACGCCCGAGGTGCGCGTGCAGGCTCCGCCGCAGGACGTCGTCGCGAGCGGCGACGACGCGCCGGCCGAGCTCGGAGAGCGCGATGGCTTCTTCGGCCACGTGCGCCAGCGTCCCGAGCGAGCGCTCGGCGACGTCGAGCTCGCGTTCTTCCTCGAGCGCGAGGACGGCTCGATCGGGGCGCTCGGAACGACGCGCAGCGCGCGCGACGGACGCTACACCTTCGCGCTGCCGTCGAGCGCGCGCGGCAGCTGGGTGCGCGTCAACGCGCGCCCGGCGGGTTGCCAGCCGCTCGCGGAGCGCAGACGCGTCGCAGAGAACGCCCCCGACACGAGCGGCGGCAAGCTGCAACAACGCTGGGAACTCTACGCCATGCCCGGCGAGTCGCTCTCCGCGCGCGCGGTCGACGCGCACGGCGCTCCGCTCGCCGGTGCGCAAGCGCAATTGATCGTGCTCGGCAAGCGCGGCGCGAGCGACGTCGAGAGCGTCGCGGCGAGCGTCGAGAGCGCGAGCGACGGGCGCTTCGAGCTCGGTTTCACCTCGAGCGGAACGTATTGGCTGCGCGTGCGCGCGCCCGGCGTCGGCAGCGCGGCGCGCGGACCGCTCGAGCTCGTCGCGGGACGAGGAGAGCCGCTCGGCGATCTCGTGCTCCACGGCGAAGGACGCATCGCGGGCAGCGCCGTGCATCCCGACGGCAGCGCGGCGCCGTTCCTGGAGCTGTGGGCCGTGCCGGCGGAGCTCGCGGCGCGCGGCGACGCGCACGCGCTCGCCGTCACGCGCGCGCAGCAATCGGAACGCGACGACGGCCTCGTCTGGACGCGCGCGCAGAGCGACGCGAACGGGCGCTTCGAGCTCCTCGGCCTGCGCCCGGGCAGCTACGCGATCGTCTCGCCGCGCCCGGAGATGCGCATCGACGCGCAGGCGAACGTGGTGAGCACGCCGGAAGAGAACGCGCGCGTCGTCGTGCCCGTCGCGCGCCTCTCGGTGCGCGTCGTCGATGCGCGCGGCACGGCGATCCCTCGCGCACGCGTCGCCTGCGGGCGCATGGAGCCCGCGTCCGACGGTTCGTTCGAGATCTCCGGCGAGCGCTGGGAGTCGTTGCGTCCCGGCAGCGCGCGCCTCGAATTCGCGCTCGAGCCCGATCGCGCCTACGCGTTGCGCGCGCAGTACGAGAAGCGCAGCGTC
>JBGATX010000159.1:0-13503 GCA_044228975.1 Planctomycetota bacterium
GCCGTCACGAAATCAACTCGAGATCGCTCCCTTCATCAACGCCGGCCAGGGAAGTTGGCCGAGCGCTGCTCCTTCATGCGTTGTTGGTTCTCTTCGCGGCTCGTCCACTCGCGCCAGAACTCGATGCCGCGCGTCGGGTCGGCCGGGACTCCCGTGAACCCGCTGAGTGCCTGGCCCACGAGCACGCGCATGCCCACGTCGTCGCGGTCGGCGAGCAGCTCGAGCAGGAGCGGGATCGCGCGCGAGTCCTCGGTCTCCCCCATCGCGCGCACGGCCGAACGCAGGCGAGCGCTGTCGGTCTGCGTGACGAGCGGAGCGTTCGCGACGTACGTGCGGGCGAGCGCGTCGAAATCGGCGAGCGCCGCGCCGCGCGCCGTGACGGCGTAGAGCCGGCACAGCTTGCCGAACGTGCGCTCGTCGAGGCGTTGCGCGTTGAAGAGCTGCGGACGGATCTCGTCGCGCAGCAGGTCCTCGTCGGCGCCGACGTGCTCCGCCCAATCCAGCGCACGCGCGCGCAGATCGACGTCGCCGGTCGTCAGCCAGACGTGCACCAGCTGCCACGCGCCGGCGTTGCGCAGCACGTTGCAGACGTTCTCGTCCGTGCCTTGCTGGATCGTCACGTCGACGATCGAGAAGAGATCGAGTGCGTCGAGCAGCTCGCGATCGGCGAGGCGCTGCAGGCGATCGAAGTAGCGCTGCGCGCTCACGCTCACGACCTCGTTGATCGGGCGCTGTCGGAACTCGCTCGTCCACGCGCGATAGGCCGCGACGTCCTGCGTGAAGTCCTGCAGCGAGTAGCTCGTGAGCTTGCGCAACGCCCAGGTCTGGACGGCCGGTTCCTTGTCGTCGACGGCGAGCGCGAGGAACGCGAGAACGTTCGTCTGATCGCGCGTCGCAAGGAAAGGTTCGATCAGCGCCCGGCGTGCGACCGAGGAGGTGACGAGCGCGTACGCTCGGGGCAGGATGTGCGCGGAGATGTCGGGCGGCATCGAGACGAGCACGGTCGAGTACGCGAGGCAGTCGCGCGCGCTCGCGTCGGCGTCGAGCTGCTGCAACCGCGCTTGCCATGAGCGCCAATCCCGCAAGTCGCCCGCCAGCCGTTCATCGGCGTGAAAAGGGGCCGGCAGCGTCTGGTCGGCCGGAACCGGCTCGTCGCGCGGGCGCTCCGCGGCGCCCGAGAGACGCTCGTCGACCTTGGATCGCTCGTCGACGCCGCGGTCCGGCGGCCGCGCGGCCTTCGCCGACGACGCTTCGACGTCGCGCTCGACCTGCATCACGGACCAGAGCGTGAAGCCGAGCACGCCGACCGTCGCGGCGAGCACGATCACCGCCGCCGCCAGGATGCGGTGCAACAGGATGCGATCGCCGATGCGCTCCTTGCGACATTGACTGAGCACGCGGCGCCGATCGCCGAACGCAGCCTCGGCCTTGCGGCGAGCGGTCTCGGGCGGCCAGCCTTCCTCCACGAGCTCCGCGGTCTTCGCTTCGAGATGGAACTCGAGCTCGGCCTCGATGTCCTCCTCGACATCGCGACGCCAGCGGTTGCCGGGTCCGGACAGGAAGTTCAGGACGCCCATCTCAGATGCCGCGCGTGATGGAGGGCGGAAGACCGAGCACGCTCGAGATCGCCTTGGCGAGGCTCTTCCACTCCGCGGTGCGTTCGCTCAGGCGCTGGCGGCCGGCGCCCGTGAGCTCGTAGAAGCGCGCGCGGCGGTTGAGCTCGGACTGTCCCCACTCGGCCTCGACCCAGCCGCGCTTCTCCATGCGGTGCAGCGCGGGATACAGCGAGCCTTCCTCGACGAGCAGCTTCTCGTCGCTCGTCTGATGGATGCGGCGCAGGATCTGGTAGCCGTGCTGCGGCGCCGACGCCGACGCGAGCGTCTTCAGGATGAGCATCTCCAGCGTGCCGGGAAGGAGATCGAGCTTGTCGTCGGCGGCCATGGTGGGTTCCCTGGGCTTCCCTGTCGGGTCTAGGTGAGACAGCGTATCGAGGTCCCCTAGCGCGTCAAGGGGAGTCCGTCGGTCGCGCCGCGGACGGGGACCGTCGGCAAGTCTGCGGTTGGCGAGGACCTCGACGGCTTGCGACGTCGTTCGCGCGTGGCTAGCGTGGCTCGCGCATGTCTCGCACGCTCCGCCGTCTGTCGCTCGCACTTGTGTGCGTGCTGCTGATCGGCGGGTTGCTGTTCGCGGGACCCGGGCACGCGCTCCTGCACGCCGACGATCACGGCGCGCCCTGCGACGCGTGTCAGCTGGTGCAACTCGAAGCGCCGCTCGCGTTCGACGTCGTCGGACCGGTGGAGCTGCTCGACCTCGTGCGCGTCGAATTCCGCGAGTCTCCGAGGACGCACGACGTTCCGGCCGAGGGACGTCCGCGAGCTCCGCCGAGGATCGGCTGAGAGCCGCGAGGCTCCGCTGATCCTTTCGTCCGCGACGTACGCGACGCCCGTCTTTCGGTGTCGCTTTCGGTGACGGGCTCGACGCGCTTCGACGGCGTCGCCCTGCGCGGACGGTGCGCTCGAAGACCACGGGTCCGAGCGCGGTGATTCGCGAGGGAACGGATTCCCGCGCGAGAGCTCCACCTTCGACGTGCGCCTTCGAGGACCGTCCACGGACGGTTCGAAATCATGAACCTCTCGATCGGCGTGCGCAGCGCGAGCCTCCTCTGCCTCGCCGCGCCGCTCTGCGCCCAGGGCGCAGCCTTCCAGACCCCCGGAATGCCCGTGTACCCACCGTCGCCGGCGCCCGCGAATCCCTCCGCGCCCGGCCAGGACATGAGCCAGGCGAATCGCTTCACGAGCGCCTTCAATCCGGCCTTCTCGTTCGTCGTCGACGCGCTCGCGAGCTACGCGACGACGGACGGCACGCGCAACGACGGCGCGGACCTCGAGCTGCGCACGCTCGAGATGGGCGCGCAGGCGTGGGTCGATCCCAAGGCCTGGGCCTACTTCCTCGCGGCCACCGACGGCGAGACGCTCAACGTCGAGGAGGCGGCGCTGCACTACACCGGCCTGGGCGGCAACTCCACGCTGCGCGCGGGGCGCTTCTTCATCGACTTCGGCAAGCAGATGCAGACGCACGTGCACGAGCTGCGCACGATCGAGCGGCCGCTCGCGCTGCGCGCGTACCTCGGCGACGAGGTCAAGGGCGACGGCCTGCAGTGGGACGATTGGACGCCGGTCGGCGAGGAGAGCGTCGTGCGCTGGTCGCTCGGCGCGTTCCGCTCGCTGCTCCCCGCGGAGAGCGAGGACTTCGATCCCTCGACGAGCGCGTCGCCGAGCGTCGCCGACCGCAAGCGCCTGGGCGACTTCAACTTCACGGCGCGAGTGACCGGCTTCCGCGACGTCGGCGAGCACGGCATCCTCCAGCTCGGCGCCTCGGCGCGCTTCATCCCCGACTACTCGTTCACCTTCGAGCCCAGCGGCGACGCGCGCTCCGGTCTCTCGAACACGGTCTGGGGCCTCGACGCCACCTATGGCTGGACCGACGACACCGGACTGCGCAAGTGGACGTTCGGCGGCGAGTTCCTGATCGACACGGGCGACAACGGTTCGACGATCACGGATGTCGGTGGCGACGGAGATCCGACGAACGACACCGTTTCCGTGCTCGATCGATCCGTGAACGGCTTTCTCGCGTTCGCCGACTATGCCTGGAACGCCTACAACTCGGCCGGACTGCAGTACAGCCGCATCGAGCTGCCCGACGCCGCGCGTTCGAGCGACGCGGAGTCGACGGCGTACTTCACGCACCAGTTCTCCGAGTTCCATCGCCTGCGCCTCGAGGCCTCGCAGCTCGATTCGGAAGCCGGCGAGGACTCGACGCGTTTCGCCATCCAGTAC
This sequence comes from Planctomycetota bacterium, assembly GCA_044228975.1. Classification (GTDB taxonomy): domain Bacteria; phylum Planctomycetota; class UBA1135; order UBA1135; genus JADJNY01. The sequence continues at coordinate 3,840 of JBGATX010000159.1, forward strand.
ACGGCCTTCGTCGGCGCCCACGGCCACGGCGTCAATTGGTGATCGGTAGCGAGGAACGAACCATGAACACCTGCCTGAATCGCATCCGTACGATCGCGCTCGCGCTGTGCGCCGCGTGCGTCGCGCTCTCCGCGTCCGCCGCCGACAAGCTCAAGGTCGTGGCCACGCTCCCCGATCTCGCCGACATCGTGCGCGAGATCGGCGGCGAGCGCGTCGACGTCTCCACGATCGCGCGCGGCACCGAGAACCTGCACCACGTGCAGACGCGTCCGTCGCATCTCGTCGCCATGAACAAGGCCGATCTCTTCGTGCAGATCGGACTCTCGCTGGAGACGGCGTTCGTGCCCGGACTGCTCGAAGCGTCGCGCAATCCGCGCATCCAGCCGGGTCAGCCGGGATTCGTGAACACCTCGGCGGGCTGGCAGGCGCTCGACGTGCCCGGCGCGCTCGATCGCAAGAACGGAGACGTGCACCCGCAGGGCAATCCGCACATGAACCTCGATCCGCGCGGCGGCAGGCAGATGGCCGACGCGATCCTCGCCGGCCTGGTCGCCGTCGATCCGGGATCGAAGGCCGAGTACGAGAAGCGCCACGCGGCGTACACGGCGAAGCTCGACGAAGCGCGCGCGCGCTGGGCCGAGCTCGGCAAGGCCTGGAAGGGCCGCAAGATCGTCGTCTACCACAAGGAGTACGACTACCTCGCCGCGACCTACGGCCTCGAGATCGTGGGCTCGATCGAGAGCAATCCCGGCATCCCGCCGACGCCCAACAGCCTCGCCGAGCTCATCGCGAAGATGAAGCAGGCGAGCGACGTCGTGATCCTCACCGCGACCTGGTCGAACAACCGCGACGTGTCGGAGGTCGCCTCGCGCGCGAACGCGAAGGTCGTCGAGCTCCCCAACCAATGCGGCGGCGGCGCGGGCACCGAGAGCTGGATCGCGATGATGGACACGCTCCACAAGCGTCTCGCGGAAGCCTTCGGGGGCGCGCCGGTCGCGCGCTGACGCATGTCGACCTTCCTGCGACTCGAACAGGCCTCGTTCGGCTACGGCGCGCGCGCGATCGTGTCCGGTGTCGACCTCACGGTCGGCACCGGCGCGTTCCTCGGCATCGTCGGTCCCAACGGCGCGGGCAAGACGACGCTCTTCCGCGGCATCCTCGGGCTCGTGCCTCCGCTCGCCGGCCGCGTCGAGCGACTCACCGACGCGATCGGCTACGTGCCGCAGCGCGAGAGCCTCGATTCCATCTATCCCCTGCGCGTCGACGAGGTCGTGCACATGGGCGCGTTCGGGCGCTTGAGCGGTCTGCGCCGGCTGTGCGCCGCCGATCGCGCGCTCGCGCGCGCGTCGCTCGCGCGCGTGGGCCTCTCCGAGGAGAGCGCGCGCCGTTCGCGTCGCTCTCCGGCGGTCAGCGCCAGCGCGTGCTCATCGCGCGCGCGTTGATGGTGCGGCCCAAGCTGCTCCTGCTCGACGAGCCCACGAGCGGCGTCGATCGCGCGGCGCAGAGCGTGATCCTCGAGCTCCTGCTCGAGCTCAACCGCGACGAGGGGCTCGCAGTGCTGCTCGTCAGCCATCAGCTCGGCATGGTGCGACGCGCCGTGCAGCAGGTGCTGTGGGTCTCCGAAGGACGCGTGACGAGCGGGAGCGCGAGCGAGCTGCTCCATCCCGATCATCTCGACGAGCTCTTCTCGGCTCCGCGATCCGAGAGCCTGACGGACTGATCGCATGGACTCCAGCTGGGCCGACCGCATCGATCTCTTCCGCTACGCGCTCGCGTGCGCACTGCTCGCGGGCGCCATCTGTCCCCTGCTCGGCACGTTCCTCTTCGTGCGGCGCACGAGCTTCTACGGCATCGCGCTGCCGCAGTTCGCGACAGCCGGCATGGTGCTCGGCTTCGTCGCGCTGCCGTGGTGGGTCGAGCACGTCGGCCTCGGCGGGCTCGACGTCGAGACCGCGCTCTCCGATTCGCACACGGCGATGAACTACCACCTCGCGTGGGCCGCGTTGTTCACGTTCGGCGGCCTCGGAGCGCTGCTCGTCGCCGGCCGGCGCGGCGGGAGCGAGATCGGTCGCGTCGCGGCCGCCTTCGCGATCGCGAACGCGGCGACGTTCCTGTTCGGACGCATCTCGCCGGTGGGCAAGTCGTTCGTCGACGAGCTGCTCGCGGGCGAGATCCTGACCGTCGGTCTGCACGAGTTCGAGACGCTCGCGGTGCTGCTCGGCCTCGTGCTCGCGTGCGTGCTCTGGTTCCAGCACGACCTCGTGCTCGTCAGCTACGACCGCGAGAGCGCGCTCGTGCTCGGCAAGCGCGTGCTCGGTTTCGAGGCGCTCCTGACGCTCATGACGGGCGTGACGGTGGCCGCGGGGACGATGACGCTCGGACCCACGCTGCTCTTCGGCCTGCTCGTGCTGCCTCCGCTCGCCGCGCGCGGCTTCGCGCGCTCGATGCGCGGGCTCTTCCTGTTCTCCGCGCTGCTCGGTCTCGCCGCCGCCCTGCTCGGCATCGTCGCCTCGTTCACACTCGACCTGCCGCTCGGTCCGGCGATCGTCGGCGTGGCGGGACTGGAGCTCTTCGCCGGCTGGCTGTGCGCGCGACCGGGCGCGCGGCCGGCATGAGCGCGCGCACCTCGCGGCGCCGCGCGCGGCCCGCGCCGTCCTTTCCGGCGGGGCCGTCGGCGACGGAGCGCCGCGCGCGCGTGGTAGCGTGGATCGCGTGACCTCCGGCGCAGAGCTCGACGCAGCACGACCCGCGCCGCCGCCACGTCGTGCGCGGCGCGCGCTCGCGCGCCTCGCGCTCGCCGGCGGCTCGACGCTGCTCGCGCGGCGCTCGCGGAGCTCGGCTTTCGCGCCGTGAGCTGGGCGCGCGGCCGACCGTACGACGCGCGCGCTCGACCGAGGAGTCGCTTTGCGCGCGATCTCGACCTCGATGAACGAGTCGATGCCGCGCACGGACCCGAAGACGGGCGAGGAGCCCTACGACGGCAAGGCGATGCACCCCTACCTCGGCGTCGACTCGCGCGGCGGCCTCGCGACCGGCGAGCTCTTCGCGCACCGCTTCCAGAGCGGCGAGCTCGACGACGCGTTCACCGTGGTCGTGCTCGGCGGTTCCGTCGCGGCGCAAGCCCCGCGACGACGACGAACGAATTCGTGAAGTCGATCCTCGCGCGAGATCCGCGGCTCGCCGGCCGGCGCGTGATGGTGCTCTCCCAGGCGCGCGGCGGCCTGAAGCAGCCGCAACAGGCGACGCTCTTCGCGTACCTGCTCGCGCTGGGCTGGGATCCCGACGCCGTCGTCAACATCGACGGCTGCAACGAGGTCGCGCTGGCCGGCAACAACCTCGCGATCGGCGTGCATCCGCTGCACCCCGACTATCCAGGCTGGGCCGTGCTCGCCGCGCGGCGCAGCGATCTCACGCTCGAGATCCGGCTCGCGGGCCGCATCGTCGATCTCGCCGAGGACGCGCGCTCCATCGCCGACGATGCGCTCGAGCGCGGCTGGACGAAGAGCGCGCTGCTCGGCGCGCTCGCGCTTTCCCGAGTCAGCGCGCGCCAGCGGCGCTGGAGCGAGCTCCAGCGCGAGTACTCGTCCCTGCTCGCCGGCGGCGTGCAGCGCAATCCGGCGATGGGCCCGCGATTCTCCGTCACGGGCGGGGCGGGGGAGCGGGGCATCGGCGACGCGTGGTACCAGAGCTCGCTCAACCTGCACGCGATGTGCTCGGCGCGCGGCATCGCGTACGTCCACGTGCTGCAGCCGACGTTGCACGACACGGGCAGCAAGGAGCTCACGCCGGAGGAGATCGAGAAGGGCGCGGCCTCCGACATCTGGGTGAACGCCGTTCACGAGGGCTACCCGCGACTGCGCGAGGCCGGCGCGCGGCTGAAGGAGCGCGGCGTCGCGTTCACCGATCTCTCGGGCGTCTTCCGCGACGTGCGCGAGACGACCTACTACGACATGTGCCACTTCCGCGGCCGCGGCGCGGAGCTCTTCGTCGAGCGTGCGATGCAGGCGTTGCTCGAGCGACTCCCGGCGCAGGTTCCGCGCCGGGTCCGCGCCGCTTCGGCGCGCTGAAACGCGCGCGGGACGCGGCGCGACGCTCGCGAGCGCGCGTGCTAGCCTGACGTCGTTGGGTGCCGATCCCGAACCGCTCCTCGCCCGACGATCGCGCTTGCGGCGGCGCACGCGGATCGCGCTCGTCCTCGGTGCCTTCCTGCTCGCGTTCCCGATCGCGGAAGGCGCGTACCGGCTCACGAGCCGGTTGCGTGGCAAGCCGTACGACGCGCAGCTCGCACGAACGCTCGTCGAGTCCATCGCGAGCTCGATGAACGAGTCCTTGCCGCGCATCGGGGGACCCGCGCAACCGGCGACCGCGGACGCTTCCACGCTGCAGCCGTACATCGGTGTCGATCAGCGCAGCTCGATGGCGGCGACGGAGGACTACGCGCGCCAGTTCCGCGGCGGCGCACTGGACGACGCCTTCGTGGTCGTCGTGCTCGGCGGTTCCGTGGCGGCGATGACCGCGACGAACACCGGCGCGACGATCGTCGAGACGCTGCAACGCGATCCGCGCCTCGCAGGACGGCGCGTCGTGCTGATCCCGCAGGGTCGCGGCTCGTTCAAGCAGCCGCAGCAGCTCACGCTGCTCGCCTACCTGCTCTCGATCGGTTGGGACCCCGATGCGGTCATCAACGTCGACGGCTTCAACGAGAGCGCTCTCGCCTGGGACAATCTCATCCACGCCGTGCACCCGGCCTATCCGGCGTACTCCGGCTGGGCGCTGCTCGCGGCGTCGCGTGCCGACATCTCGGCCGAGATCCGCGCCGCCGGGGAGATCGTGCTCGTCGCGCGCGACGCGCGCGAGTTCGCCGATCGCGCGCTCGCCGGTCCGTGGCTCTCGAGCGCGATCACGGGCGATCTGTGCGTGCGGCGGCTGTCGCACACGCGCGCGCGCTGGTTCGAGCTGCAGGGCCACTTCCTCGAGCTCTTGCGCAACGAGGAGCTGAGCGAGAAGCCCGAGAGCGGGGTGCGCAACCCCGCGCAGGGCCCGCTCTTCTTGGCGCGCGGCTCCAAGGCGGCGCGCTTGCTGGCGGACTGCTGGTTCGAGAGTTCGCTCAGCCTGAACGCCGTCTGCGCCGCGCGCGGGATCGCCTACCTGCACGTGCCCCACCCCCCGCTCCACGACGAGGGATCGAAGCCGCTGACGCCCGAGGAAGTGCAGCACGGCGGAGCGCTCGAGAGCTGGATCGAAGCCGTGCACACGTGCTATCCGCTGCTGCGCGAGCGCGGACGGACCTTGAGCGAGCGCGGCGTGGCCTTCGCCGACCTCTCGGGTCTCTTCCACGACTACGCGGACACGGTCTACTTCGATCTGTGCCACATGCGCGGCGCGGGAGCCGAGCTCTTCGCGCGCCGGGTCGCGCAGGAGCTGCTCGCGCGCCTGCCGGAGTCGATCCCACAGCGCCGCCAGCACGCGCCGCGCTGAAGCGCGCGCGTCAGCGCAATTCGAGCCGCTCGCGGATCGAGCGCGCGAGCGCGTCGACGTCCAGCTTCGAGGTGTCGAGCGCGAGCTCGCAACGCGCGTACTCGCCCGCGCGGCGCTCGAGCAGGCGTTCGAGCTCCTCCATCGCGCGCGGCCGGCCGCGCATCGGTCGCGCGTCGCCTTGAGCGCGCACGCGCCGGTAGTGTTCCTCCGGAGACGCGCGCAGCCACACCGTGCGGCACGCCGAGAGCAGGCGCGCGTAGTTCGCCGGCGCATCGACGATCGAGCCGCCGGCGGCGATGACGACGCGCTCGCCTTCCGAGAGCACGCGCTCGAGCGCTTCGCCTTCGAAGCGATGGAAGCCGTCGGAGCCGTGCAGGTCGAAGACCTCCGACAGGGAGAGCCCGGCGATCTCCGCCACGCGCTGGTCGAGCTCGACGAAGGGCACTTCGAGTTGCACCGCGAGCTGGCGCCCGACGCTCGACTTGCCCGCGCCGCGCAAACCGACGAGCGCAACGCGTTCGGTGCGCGCGCGCTCCGCCGGCAGGTCGCAGAGCTCGCGCAAAGGCACGCGCAGCGCGCGAGCGAGCTCGGCCAGCTTGATCACGCTCAAGTTCGCGCGTCCGGCCTCGGCCTCGGTCACGTAACGCCGGCTGACCTGCGCGCGCTCCGCCAAGGCGGTCACGGAGAGGCCGGCGGCCTCGCGGGCGGACCTCAAACGGCGGCCAAGTTCCTGGAGCAGGCCCTGGTGGAGCATGATTCGAGCGCTAGAATGCGCAGGTACTCACGGACTGAGAATTATACTGCCCGAAACGCCCCGCTTCCATGGCCGCAACCGCCGTCCAACAACCGCCGACCTCGTTTCAGACCCACCCGGATCGCTATCGCCATTGGAAGCTGCGCTTCGAGGGTCAGCCGGGGCAACCGGCCGACGTCGCGCGCCTGACGATGGCGGTCGAGCTCAACGGCGGGTTGCGCGACGACTACGAGCTCAAGCTCAACAGCTACGACCTCGGCGTCGACGTCGAGCTCGCCGATGCGATCACGCGCATCCGCTTCGAGCATCCCGAGGTGCGCTGCGTCGTGCTCGACGGCGCGCTCGATCGCGTCTTCTGCGCCGGCGCGAACATCGTGATGCTGCGCACGAGCACGCACGCGTTCAAAGTGAACTTCTGCAAGTTCACCAACGAGACGCGCCTTGCGATCGAGGACGCGAGCACAAACAGCGGGATCAAGTTCCTCGCGGCGTTGAACGGAACGGCGTCGGGCGGCGGGTACGAGCTCGCGCTCGCCTGCGATGACATCCTGCTCGTCGACGATCGCAACAGCGCGGTGAGCTTCCCCGAAGTGCCGCTGCTCGGCGTGTTGCCGGGCACGGGCGGACTCACGCGCATCGCGGACAAGCGCAAGATCCGCCGCGATCGTTGCGATGTGTTCGCGACGCTCGCCGAGGGCATCAAGGGCAAGCGCGCGGTCGAGTGGAACCTGGTCGACGCGATCGCGCCGCTCTCGCGCTGGAACGATGCGGTGAGGGAGCGCGCGCGCAAGCTTGCGGACTCGCAACCGAAGAAGGACGGCGCGGGCGTCGTGCTCGATGCGATCGAGCCGGAGGAGACGCCGCTCGATCAAGGCACGCTGTTCACGTACCACCACGTGACGCTGCGCGTCGACGGCAAGGCGCGCACGGCCGATCTCGAGATCACGGCGCCCGCGCGCGTGCCGCGCAGCGCCGCCGAAGCGCGCAAGGAAGGCGCGGCGTGGTGGGCGCTGCGCGCGTTCCGCGAGCTCGACGACGCCGTTTGCCGGCTGCGGCTCAACCATCCCGAGGTCGGGCTCGTGCTCGTGCGCGCCAAGGGTCCGTCGGCGAGCGTGCGCGCGACCGACGCGTTGCTCGCAGAGGCGCGCGACGGCGGCGATTGGTTCGTGCGCGAGGTCGCGAACCTCGTGCGGCGCGTGCTCAAACGCGTCGATCTGTCGGCCAAGAGCCTCTACGCGATCGCCGCCGCGGGCACGACGTACGTGGGCTCGTTCCTCGAGCTCCTGCTCGCGTGCGATCGCTCGTACGTGCTGCAGGGCATGGACGCAAAGCTCGCCGCGACGACGTTCGGCGTCACCGGCGCGAACCGCGGGCTCTTCCCGATGTCGAACGGCATCTCGCGCCTCGCGACGCGCTTCCTGGCGACGCCGCAGCAAGTCGAGGCACTGCACGCGCGCACCGACGAATTCGACGCGGCGGACGCCGACGAGCTCGGCCTCGCGACCTTCGCACCCGACGACATCGACTGGGACGACGAGCTGCGCCTCGCGATCGAGGAGCGCGTCGCCTTCTCGCCCGACGCGCTCACCGGCATGGAAGCGAACCTGCGCTTCGCCGGCCCCGAGACGATGGAGACCAAGATCTTCGGGCGGCTCTCCGCCTGGCAGAACTGGATCTTCCAGCGTCCCAACGCCGTCGGCGAGCACGGCGCTCTCACCTGCTACGGCACACCCGCGCGCGCCGAGTTCGCCTACGAACGCACCTGAGCCGCGCGCAACGAATACCCCCGCTCGAGCCCTTCTTCCACGACACGCCTTCGCGCCGACCCCACGGAACCCGTCATGCCCGGCATCGACTACAGCCAGAAGATCCCGAACAACGTCGACCTCTCGTCCGACAAGCGCCTGCAGCGCGCGCTCGAGGAGTGGCAGCCCAACTACATCGAGTGGTGGAAGTCCGTCGGACCGACCGACTTCAACACGAACGACGTCTACCTGCGCACCGCGATCAGCGTCGACAAGGACGGCTGGGCGCACTTCGGCTACGTGAAGATGCCCGAGTACCGCTGGGGCATCTTCCTCGAGCCGCGCGACGCCGAGCGCAAGATCGGCTTCGGCGATCACTACGGCGAGCCCGCGTGGCAGCAGGTGCCCGGCGAATATCGCAATTGGTTGCGACGCTTGATCGTCACGCAAGCGGACACCGAGCCCGCCTCCGTCGAGCAGCAGCGTCTGCTCGGACACACCGCTCCGTCGCTCTACGACCTGCGCAACCTGTTCCAGGTGAACGTCGAGGAAGGCCGCCACCTGTGGGCGATGGTCTACCTGCTGCAGACCTACTTCGGCCGCGACGGACGCGAGGAAGCCGAGGAGCTGCTCCAGCGCCGCTCGGGAAATCCCGATCATCCGCGCATCCTCGGCACGTTCAACGAGCCGTGCGAGGAGTGGCTCTCCTTCTTCTGCTTCACGATGTTCACCGACCGCGACGGCAAGTTCCAGCTGCTCGCGCTCGCCGAATCGGGCTTCGATCCGCTCGCGCGCACGTGCCGCTTCATGCTCACCGAGGAAGCGCACCACATGTTCGTCGGGCAGACCGGCGTCGCGCGCGTGATCGAGCGCACGTGCGAGGTGATGAAGCAGCACCCGGGCAAGGACGTGAAGAGCTTCGGCGCGATCCCGCTCGAGGTCATCCAGAAGTGGATCAACTTCTGGAACAGCTCGTCGAACGATCTCTACGGCGCGGAGGTGTCGAGCAACTCGGCCAACTTCTTCGGCGCGGGGCTCAAGGGCCGCGCGTACGAGGACCGCTGGCCCGAGCACAAGGCGCTCGACCAGAGCTACACGATCTCGCGCATCGTCGACGGACGCATCACGCAGGAACAGGTCGCGCTGCGCAATGCGATGAACGAGGTGCTGCGCGACGAGTACGTGAAGGACAACGAGAAGGGCATCGAGTACTGGAATCGCGTGACGGAGAAGCACGGCATCGACTTCCGCTTCCGTCTCCCCCATCGCCGCTTCCATCGCCGCATCGGCGAGTGGGCCGCGGCGCGCTTCGACCTCGACGGGAATCTCATCGACGAAGCGACGTGGCAGCGGCGCGTCGGAGAATGGCTGCCGACCGAAGCCGACCGCGCCTTCGTGAAGTCGCTCATGAAGCCCGTCACCGAGCCGGGCAAGATGGCGAGCTGGATCGCGCCGCCGGCCAAGGGCGTCGACAACAAGCCGGCCGAGTTCGAGTACGTGAAGCTCTGAGCGAAGCGCGTCAAACGTCGTCTGGGCCCTGAAAACCCGAGCGAAACCGCGAGGCCGCCCTGTGCGGCCTCGCGTTGCTTCAGGAAATCCACAGCTCGGGCCAAGGCCCTCAAACCCGAGCCGACGGGCGCAGAGGTCGTGCACGAACTCGCGCCCGAGCGCGCGACGATGCCTGCGG
>JBGATX010000160.1:0-13086 GCA_044228975.1 Planctomycetota bacterium
CCTCGCGCGCCCCCCCAGTCACAATCGCTTCACGAAGAGGTTGCGAAACCACGCATACGCGTCGCCTGTGACATCCCCCGCATGCCGCTGCAACCCAATGAACCCGACCTTCGCGCGCTTGTCGAAAGGCTCCCCCTGCTCGGGCTTCAACCTGGCCGTATCGACCGCATAAAGCTCCTTCCCATTGAGCTTCACCGCGAGCTTCGTCCCGACATAGCGCACTTCGTAGCTATTCCATTCCCCAATCGGCCTGAGCGCAAACGGCTCCCCACTCGCCACCGCCCCATACAAACTCCCCGTGTGCTGCCAAGGCTTCAATACGCTCTTCGTGCGCGCCTCCCAGTTGAAGTCATCGAGAATCTGGATCTCGCAGCCCGAGAACGCCGGATTCGAGCCGTCGCGCGCTGCACGCAGGAACAAGCCTGAATTCGCCATCTCCGACACTTTGAACTCGAGCCGCAGCTCGAAATCCTGATAGTCCTCCTTCGTCGCCAGCGTCTCGCTCTCACCTTTCGTCATCAACGACAACACCCCATCCCGCGCCTCATACCCACCCGCCGCGCCAAGCGCCTGCCAGCCCTCCAACGACTCCCCGTCGAACAGCGGCGCCCAGCCATTCGCGCGCCCCCACGCCGTCAAGAACTGGAACCCGTTCGCATCGCGCGTGAACAGCGTCGACTCCGTCGGCGCCAGATCCCGCAACCGGATGTTCCTGAACTGCACCTTGTTCTGCGCCGGATCATCGCGCTGTCCGTGAACCTGCAACCCGATCAATCCCGTGGGAGCGAAACCCGGAGTCCCAGCCGGCACCTGATAGTCGACGAGCTCTTCGCCATTGATGCGCGCGACGACGTGCATGTCCTTCCCGCTGCACTTCACCTCGAGCCGATTCCACTCCCCCGACTTCCAGAGATGTCGCCCAGCGGGATTGTGCTTCAGGAACCCGTCCGAATAGATCGCACCGAGCTCGCCGTTGGGGCACATGTCGAGCGTCACCTGCGCGCCCTTGGCCGCCGGTGCCATGCGCAGGAACACGCCGGAATCGAAAGGCTCGTCGAGGCGCACCTCGAGCTCGAGCTCGAAGTCCGTGTAGGGCACCGCGGTGTAGATCAACCCGCCTTCGCGCTCCTTGTTCTGCCGGCCCGTGATCGCGCCGTCCTCGACGGTCCAACTCGCGTTTCCGTCGTAGCGACCGCCTTGCGTGACCCAGCCGCGCAAGCTCTCGCCGTCGAAGAGCACCTGCCAGCCGTCCCTTTCGGCGTGCGCCGAGCCACCGGCGTCGGCCCACGAGACCCCAGTCTCGCTGCACGCGCCGCACAAGAAGAAGGAGCAAGCGAGCAGCGCAGAGTGCGTCCGAAGCATGTTCTTGTTGCCCAGAGGTGACGTGGCCCGACGCGAAAGTGCCGAGCGTGGAAGTGAATCGACGGAGCGGGCCGCGCACGTCGTTCATCCGCGCTTGGCGCCCGAGCCCGCGCGACTAGACTAGCAGCCCGCGCGCCGAACCCGTCCCCCCCGCGCGTCCCCAGCTTGTCCCAGAGCATCGGCGTCTGTTCCTGGTCCCTGCGTCCGGATTCCGCGGCGGATCTGATCGGCAAGCTGCAAGCCGTCGGTGTCGATTGCTGCCAGCTGCACCTCGATCCGCTGCGCAACGGCGCATGGCCGCTCGAGCACTCGCTCGACGAGCTGCGCGACGCGGGCATCGAGCTGCGCTCGGGCATGATGTCGATGAAGGGCGAGGACTACTCGACGTTGGAGTCGATCCGCGCGAGCGGCGGCGTCCGTCCGGACGCGACCTGGCGCGACAACCTCGCGGCCGCGCGCGGCAATGCGGCGCTCGCGCAGCGGCTGGGGATGAAGCTCGTCACGTTCCACGCCGGATTCCTGCCGCACGAGCGGCGCGATCCCGAGCGCGCGAAGATGCTCGCGCGCCTGCGCGAGCTCGTCGACGTCTACGCCGCGCACGGCGTGCACGTCGGCTTCGAGACCGGACAGGAGAGCGCGAGCACGCTGAACGAAGTGCTGCTCGACCTCGAGCGCCCGAGCGCGGGCGTCAACTTCGATCCGGCGAACCTCGTGCTCTACGGCATGGGCGATCCCGTCGCCGCGCTCGAAGCGCTCGCGCCGCGCGTCGTGCAGGTGCACGTCAAGGACGCGCGCCCGGCGCGGCGTCCGGGAACGTGGGGCGAGGAAGTGCCCGTCGGTTCCGGCGTCGTCGACTGGACGCGCTTCTTCGCCGTCCTGCGCGCGGCGCACAACGCGTGCGACCTGATGGTCGAGCGCGAAGCGGGCGAGCAGCGCGTGCACGACATCCGCGATGCGTTGACGCGCATCGCGAGCGAGCTCGCGCGTGGCTAGGAAACGCGCGTCGCCGGCCGCAGCGCCCCCGGCCGCGAACGTCATCGGCCTGGGCGTCATCGGCCTGGGACTCATGGGACGGACGCACATCCAGGCGCTCGAGCACGCGCGCCGCGGCGGAATGCCGTGCCGCCTGGTCGCCGTGTGCGATCGCAGCGCGGAGCGTTTGACCGGCCGCAGCGACGCGCGCGGCAACGTGCAGGTCGGCGCGGCCGGCGAGCAGCTCTTCGATCCGGCACGTGTGCGCACCAGCGCGGACCCGCGCGAGCTCTTCGACGATCCGCGCGTGCACGCGCTCAGCATCTGCACGCCGACGGACACGCACGTCGAGCTCGCGCTGGCGGCGCTCGCGGCGGGCAAGCACGTGCTGCTCGAGAAGCCCGTCGCGCTCGATCCGGCACAGATCGGACGCATCGATCGCGCGGCGCAACGCGCGCGACGCCTGGTCATGCCCGCGATGTGCATGCGCTTCTGGCCGGGCTGGAGCTGGCTCAAGTCGCGCGTCGAGGAGCGCACGTTCGGCGCCGTGCGCAGCTCCGTCTTCCAGCGCCTGGCGAGCCCGCCCGCGTGGTCGCGCGAGTTCTACGGCGATCCGCGCCGCAGCGGGGGAGCTCTCTTCGATCTGCACGTGCACGATGTCGACGCCGTGCACTGGCTCTTCGGCAAGCCGGCGTCGGTGCGCTCGACCGGCGACTTCGATCACATCACCACGCTCTATCGTTTCGCGCGCGGGCCGCGGCACGTCGTCGCGGAAGGCGGCTGGGATCATTCGAGCGGTTTTCCGTTCCGCATGCGCTACGTCGTCGTCTTCGAGCGGGCCACGGCGGACTTCGACATCGCGCGCACGCCGTCGCTCCTCCTGCACCGCGACGGAACGAGCACGGCGATCGACGCGGGCAGCGGCGACGGCTACCAGGGCGAGATGCGCCACTTCCTCGGAGCGATCCAACGCGGCGACGCGACGATCTCGCCCTCGTTGAAGGAAGCGCGGGCGGTGACCCGCACGCTGGTCGCCGAGCGCGCGGCGCTGATGGAGCGCGCGTGAGCCCGCCGCGCGCCGCGTGCGCGGCCGTGCTGCTCGCGGCGTGTCGCGCGACGGCGCCGGTTGCCGCGCCGGAGCACGCGTTCGAATTCGTCGAGCGCCACATGGGCTGTCAGGCGCGCATCGTGCTCTGCGCGCCGCACGAGGCCGGAGCGCGCGATGCGGCGCGTGCGGCCTTCGCCGCGATCGCGCGCGCGGATGCGCTGCTCTCGGACTATCGCGAGGACAGCCTGGCGAGCGAGATCGGCGCGCACGCCGGCGACGGAACCTGGATCGCGGTGCCCGACGACGTCGCGGAGCTCTGCGCGCGCGCGCGGGAGCTGCACGCGCTCACCGGTGGCGTCTTCGATGTCACGATCGGTCCGCTCGTCGCGCTGTGGCGCGAAGCGCGGGCCGCGCACGCGCTGCCGGACGCGGCGGAGCTGGAGCGCGCGCGCAAGCTCGTCGACGCGCGCGACTTGCTCGTCGAGCGCTCGCCGTCGCGCGCGCGCCTCGCGCGAGCGGGGATGGCGCTCGATTTCGGCGGCATCGGGAAGGGCTGGGCCGCCGATGCCGCGCTGGCCGTCTTGCGCGAGCGCGGTGTGCCGCGCGCCCTGGTGCAGATCGAGGGCGACATCGCGCTCGGGGACGCACCTTCGGGTTCCGCGGGCTGGCTCGTCGGCGCCGCGGGCGGAGCGCAGACCTTGTGCCTCTCGAACTGTGCCGTCTCGACTTCGGGCGATGACGCTCAGTTCGTCGAGCTCGGCGGTGTGCGCTACTCGCACATCGTCGATCCGCGCGGCGGCACGGCGCTGACGCATTCCGCGCGCGTGACCGTGGTCGCGCCCGATGCGACGAGCGCGGATGCGCTCGCGACGGGCATCAGCGTCGTCGCGGCGGCCGACGCGCAGGCGGGAGTCGAGCTCGCCCGGCGTTTCGACGGCGCGCAGGCCTGCATCGAGCCGGGCGCCGGCATCGGTAACCGTCGCCAGACCGAGGGCTACTCGCTGCTGCTCGCGCCGGCGCGTCCGCCGGAAAGACGCGTTGGCGCGTCGCGCGTGCCTTGATCGACGCACACGCATGCTGACATCGCACCTCTTCTCCGCCCTGTCCGTGTTGGCCGCGCTCGGCGCGACGACAACCGCGAACCCGACGGCGATCTCCGCCGTTTCGATCGCCCCGGGCGCGCGCGATCCGCGCGAGGAGTTCGTCGCCGGCATCGAATCGATCCGCACGATCGGCAGCCCCGGCTCGATCGCGGTGTGGGGCAAGGAGGCGTTCGTGATCGTCGCGGGCGAAGGCGAAGGCGACACGCGCGCGCCGCTGGTCGCCGCGGCGACGCTCGGCGGCGGTCGGGTCGTCCTCTTCGGTCACGCGTACCTCGGCGCCGACGCGTTCGCCGACGCGCCGACGAAGACGTTCGTCGAGCGCACGATCGAATGGGCCTGCGGCAAGGAGGCGCGCAAGCCGCGGCGCGTGCTCGTCTTCGATGGCGGTCCGGGTGAGGCTCTCGACGCGCGCCAGTTCGCGCTCACGCTCGCCGAGTCCGGCTGGGAGAAACACCTCTCCGATTTCGACGCCGTGCTCGCCACGAAGCTCGACTTCGATTCGGCGCAGATCGAGTCGCTCGGCGCCTGGGTGCGCGCGGGCGGCGCGCTGCTCGCGGGTCAGCCCGGATGGGGCTGGATGCAGATCAAGAGGTGCGAGCTCGTCACGCATCCCGTCAATCGCATCGTCGCCGACGCGGGGCTCGCCTTCGCCGAACCGGGCTGCGCGCCGGGGAAAGGCGAGCGTTTCACGCTCGACGCGCCGCCGCCTTTCACGCACGCGGGTGTCGCGCTGCGCGCGCTGACGCGTCCGGAGGCGAAGCTCGAGAAGCGCGAGCGCGCTCAAGCGCTGGCTGCAGTCACGGCGATGCTGCCGCTCTTGCCCGAGGACGACCGCAGCGTGCGCCCGGAGCTCGAGGAGATGCTGCGCAAGGACACGAGCGCGCACACGCCGACGCCCGAGCACCCGATCGCGCCCGACGACGTGCACGCGCGGATCGCCGTCGCGTACGAGATGACGAAGCTCGCGCGCACGCCGGTGGAGAAACTGCGCGAGCATCCGTCCGCGAGCTCCTTCCCCGGCAGCGTGCCCGCCGATGCCGTGCGCGTGCGCCGCCGCGTCGACGTCGACTTGCGCGTTCCGCGCTGGCACGCGACCGGCCTGTACGCGCCGGCCGGAGCGCGGATCGTGATCGAGATCCCCGAGAGCGCGATCTCCGCCGGCCTGCGCGCGCGCATCGGCGTGCACAGCGACTCGATCTGGGAGAAGAGCTGGCCGCGAATGCCCGAGATCTCGCGCTCCTTCGCGCTCGACGGCAAGCGCACGCCGATCGCGAGCTCCTTCGGCGGCTTGATCGAGATCGAAGTGCCGCGCAAGTCGCAAGGCAGCGTCGAAGTGTCGCTCGATGGAGCGGTCGAAGCGCCGCTCTTCGAGCTCGGCAAGACGTCCGTCGAAGAGTGGAAGCTCGCGATCCGCGCGCGACCGGCGCCGTGGGCGGAGCTCGGCACGTCGAAAGTGATCCTCGCCGTGCCGTCGAGCTCCATTCGCGCGCTCGACGATCCCGAGGCGCTCTTGCGCTACTGGGATCGCATCCTCGACGCGATGGCCGACTTCGCCGCGCGCCCGCGCGAGCGCGAGTCGCCCGAACGCTACGTCGCCGACGTGATGATCTCGGCCGGCTACATGCACTCGGGCTATCCGATCATGACTTTCCTCGACGCGGTCGCCGACGAAGTGAGCCTCGAGCGCATGCAGCGCGGGCCATGGGGCTTGCTGCACGAGCTCGGCCACAATCATCAGCAAGACGATTGGACCTTCGAAGGCACCGGCGAGGTGACGAACAACGTCTTCGTGCTCTACGTGCTCGACAAGGTCTGCGGCGTCGACTGGCGCAAGGGCGACGGCGGTCACGAGGCGTTGAAGGACCGCGCGAAGCGTTTCGACGAGTACGTGAAGAAGGGCCGCAAGTACGCGGACTGGTGCAAGGATCCGTTCCTCGCGCTCGGCATGTACATCGAGCTGCAGGAGTCGTTCGGCTGGGAACCGTTCACGAAGGTCTTCGCCGAGTACCGCGCTCTCGCGCAAGCCGATCGGCCGCAGACCGAGCAGGACGAGCGCGATCAATGGTGCACGCGTTTCTCGCGCACCGTCGGCAAGGACCTCGGCCCGTTCTTCGAACGCTGGGGCGTGCCCGTGAGCGAGAAGGCGCGCGCGAGCTTGCGCGACTTGCCGGCGTGGAGCTCCGAGTCCAGCACGAAACGTTGACGACCACGCAGCGCGCGTGAGTGACGCTCACTCCGCATCCGCACCGGCTGCGCCGCTGGAGGACGCACCTGCGCACTGTGGCGCCGAGTAGCCTGAGCCTCCTTCGCTCAGACTCTGGGCGAGCGGCGGAACTCCGCAGGAGCGAAGCGAGCGATGTGGATCGTCTCATGGATCGTGTGCCCGTGCGCGGCGCTGCTCGCGGCCGATTTCGTTTCGGGTCTGGTGCATTGGGCCGAGGACACGTTCGGAACCGAGACGACGCCGATCGTCGGCCGCTGGATCGTCGCTCCGAACGTGCTGCACCATCGCGACGCCGGCGCGTTCGTCGGCAAGAGCTGGTTCGCGAGCTCGTGGGACCTCGCGCTCGCGAGCGCTCTGATCGTCGCCGCGGCGTGGGCGGCGGGATGGCTGAGCCCGTACGTCGTCCTGTTCGCGCTCGCCGGCGCGAACGCGAACGAGATCCACAAGTGGAATCACGCCGGCGGCCGCGCGCCTCTCGTTGCGCGACTCCTGTGGCGCGCGCGCCTGCTGCAGACGCCGGCGCAGCACGCGGCGCACCATGGCGGAGCGAAGAACACGGCCTATTGCGTGGTGACGCCGTACCTGAATCCGCTGCTCGACCGTTTGCGGTTCTGGAGGGCGCTCGAGCGGCTCCTCGTGCCGCGGCTCGGCGCGCCGCGGCGTGCCGACCTCGACCTCGGCCGCCGACGCGCGTGACTTCCGCGTGACTTCGTCGGCGCGCGCGGCGCGGGTGGGACGATTCGCGATCGACAGCGACGGGTTCCGCGGAGCAGACTGTCGCGCTCCCGCGCCCGTGGAGTCGCACTCTTGACCGCTCAACCGCATTCCGTTCCGGGTCACGCGTCGCCCGCGGCCAGTTCGCCGTGGACGAAGACGCTCTATCGGCGGCTCGACGCCTTGCTCAGCGAGCTGCACGCGACCGCGCTCGGCGAAGTGTTCGTCGTGCGCGCGCTCGATGCGATGTTCGAGGCCTTTCGCGGCGACTTCGGCCTGCGGGCGGCGACCGCGTTCGCTCGCAGCGGCGCGGAGCTCGAGCGGTTGCGCGACGTCGGTGACGCGAACGCTCCGGCGCCGGAACCGGTGCTCGCCGATGCATTGCAGCCCTTGCGCGTCCACTTGCGGACACCAGCGGCACACGAGTCGTTCGAGACGCTCGCGGCGCACTTCACCGTCGAGACCGCGCGTCGAGCATGCACGCTCGTCTTCACCTTCGCTCCGTCGGCGGGCTGGCCGAGCGTCGAGATCTTCCTCAGCACGGCGGCGTCGATCCTCGCGGTGCGCCTTCATGAGGAGCGCCTGGGCGACACCTTGCGCGAAGCGGCGGAGATCCAGCGCAGCCTGCTGCCCGAGATCGCGCCGGCGTTCGCCGGCTTCGAGATCGCGGCTCGCAGCGACTCGGCCTCCGAGGTCGGTGGCGACCTGTACGACTTCCTGCCGCTCGGCGAAGGCTCGCTCGGTCTCGCGATCGGCGACGCGAGCGGTCACGGCCTCCCCGCGGCGCTGATGGCGCGCGACGTCGTCATCGGCTTGCGCATGGGCATCGAGCGCGAGCTCAAGGCCGGCTACGCGCTGAGCAAGTTGAACCGCGTGATCCACGCGAGCTCGCTCTCGAGCCGCTTCGTCTCGCTCTTCTACGGCGAGCTCGAGGAGAACGGCAGCTTCTTCTACTACAACGCCGGACACGAGCGCGCGCTGCTGTTCGATGCGAGCGGCTGCAAGCTGCTCGGCTCCGGCGATCCGGTGCTCGGCCCGCTGCCCGAAGTGCGTTTTCGCCGGCGTTTCGAGCACCTGGACCGCGGCGCGCTGCTCGCGCTCTACACCGACGGCATCATCGAGCGGCGCGGCGCGGACGGGGAGCTCTTCGGTCTCGAACGCCTGCAGTCGCTGCTCGAATCGAATCGGCACCGATCGACGGGGGAGCTCGTCGAGCTCTGCTTCGACGCGCTCGAGCGCTTCGGCACGCAACACGCGGAGAAGGACGACGCGACGCTCGTGCTCGTGCGGCGTCTGGCGAAGTGATCCTCGGCCTTTCGCTCTCGGAGCGCACGCCCGAGAGCACACGGCGCGACGTTGCGCCTGGTCCCGGGAGGGAGCGCTGCCCGCGCCGCGGCCCGCGCGCGCGCCCGCGCGGCGGGCGGCGGGCTACGCCTTGCGTCGGCGGGATCTACGCACTCGTCGCGGGCGTGGGTTCATCCGTCCTTGAATCAGCAGTGTTCTGCTGGAAGGAGGGCGCGGAATTCCTGTCGTCGCTCCCGGCTCCCATGCCTCGCCGCTTCACACCGGAACGCGTCGACGAGCTCATCAGCGCGCTCGAAGCCCTGCACGCCGAGGCCCTGCAAGACGAGCGCGCGATGGCGGACGAGCTCGAGCTCGTCGCGCGCGCGCATCGGCCGAGCGCGCGCAATCTCGTGCACTACCTGACGCTGCGCCACCACGACGTGCGCGGACTGCAGGTCGAGCTCTCGCGCCTGGGCTTGTCGTCGCTCGGCCGCAGCGAGGCCCACGTGCTCGCCGCGATCGAAGCGGTGCTCGCGCCGCTGTATCGCATCGCCGGCCGCACGCCGGGAGCGCGGCCCGCGTTGCCGGTCGACTTCGACAGCGGCCCCGCATTGCTCGCCGGACACGCGTCCGATCTCTTCGGTCCGGCGCGCGGCACGCGCTCGACGCGCCTGCTCGTGACGCTGCCGAGCGAGGCCGCGAGCGAGCCGTCGCTCGCGCGCGATCTGCTCGCCGCGGGCATGGACCTCGCGCGCATCAACTGCTCGCACGACGACGCTACGGCGTGGGAGCGCATGCTTGCGCACCTCGCCGCGGCGCGCGCGGAGCTCGGCCGTCCGTGTCGCGTGCTCTTCGATCTCGGCGGACCGAAACTGCGCACGGCGGAGTTCGCGCCCGGCCCGCGTGTCGTGCACGTGAGTCCGCCACGCGATGCGCGCGGCGTGACACAGCGGCCGGCGCGCGTCGTGCTGTGGCCGGCGGAGGCTCCGCGGCCCGCGCGGCACGACGGTGACGTGCTCGTGCCGCTCGCGGGCGCTCGCTTCACGCGTCTGCGCGCGGGGAGCGTGCTCCACCTGCGCGACACGCGCGACAAGGCGCGCGAGCTGCGTCTGCGCGATGCGTTCGGCGCCGGCTTCATCGCCGAGTGCCGCGAGTCGGCCTGGATCGAGGAGGGCTGCGAGCTCGCCACCGACGAACGTCCGTCCGTGCGCTGCATCGTGAAGGGACTGAGCCCCGTCGAGACGGCTCTCGAGCTCCACGTCGGCTCGCGCTTCCTCCTCGTGCCCGCCGGCGGCGAGCACGAGCGCGACGGACTTGCGTGCGTCGGCTGCACGCTGCCCGAGGTGCTCGGCGACTTGCGCGCCGGCGAGCGCGTCTTCTTCGACGACGGCAAGCTCGGCGGCGTGATCCGCTCGGTCGAACCCGAGGCCGCCGAGATCGAGATCGTGAGCGCACGCCCGGGCGGTTCGACGCTGCGGGCGGACAAGGGCATCAACCTGCCCGATTCGCGCCTTTCGATCGCGGGCCTGACGCCGCGCGATCGATCCGACCTCGACTTCGTCGCCAGCCGCGCCGACTTGATCGGATTGTCGTTCGTGCGCAGCGCCGACGACGTCCTCGAGCTCGAGCGCGAGCTCGACTCGCGCCGCGCGTCGTCAGCGGGCATCCTCGTCAAGGTCGAGACGCGCCAGGCGTTCGACTACCTGCCGAGCATCCTGCTCGCCGGCATGCGTTCGCCGCCGCTCGGCGTGATGGTCGCGCGCGGCGATCTCGCGGTGGAGCTCGGCTTCGAGCGCCTCGCGGAGGTGCAGGAGGAGATCCTCTGGCTCTGCGAGGCGGCGCACGTGCCCGTCGTGTGGGCGACGCAGGTGCTCGACAGCCTGACGCGCAAGGGCCAGCCGTCGCGCGCGGAGGTGACCGACGCCGCGATGGCGGGACGCGCGGAGTGCGTGATGTTGAACAAGGGGCCGCACGCGGCGCTCGCGCTGCACTTCCTCGACGACGTGCTCGGCCGCATGCAGCAGCACCAGGCGAAGAAGCGCGCGCTCCTGCGCCGGCTCTCGGTGAGCGACGTCACGCGCCTGCGAGGCGGCAACGGCAACGGCCACGCGCATGCACCCGTGCCGCGCGAGCTCGGCACGAGCACTGTTCCGCGCTGGAGAAAAAGGCGGGGCCGGCTACCCCCCGGTGGCCGGCCCCATGCGCGTCTCGATCGACGCGCCGCGCGTGCAGGGAGCTCGCGGTCCGCCCGGGGCGGCGAACTCGTCACCCTCGCAACGGCAGGCAGACGATGCGGAGCGAACCTCGGCCTGCGATCAGCGCGCCATGAGGCGCGCGTGAAGCGGCGAATGCGCGAACGCCCCGGTGGAATCGGACACGTCCGAGCGGGAAGCGTTCCCTGCGGCGCATCGCTCGAATTCGTGCGCGACGCAACCAGCGGGGATGGAACTCGACGGCGCGAGCTCGGGCCCTCGCGTTCGTCATGCGCGCGCCGGAGCGGCTCAGGCGTCCTCGAGCCAGCTCTCGTACGCGCCGGCGAGATCCGCCAGCGCCTTCGAAGCGTCGCCCTCGAACGAGCTGCCGTGCATCAGCGCCAGACGCTTCGGCGCGAGCTTCGCCAAGGCACGGATCGTCGGTCCGGTCGACGGCGTGATCGCGCTCGAGCGGAACATCGCCTCGGCTTCGCGCGCCGGGCCGACGATGTCGCTCGTCGTCAGCGCCGGGCCGTCGCCCAGATGCGTGAAGAGGTCGCCGCACAGGAGCGTGCTCGTCGTCTCCTCGAAGAGCACGCGCGCTTCCCAGCAGTGCGGAACGTGCGGCGTGTCGACGTGGCGCACGCGCTTGCCTCCGAGATCGAGCACCTCGCCATCGCGCAGTGCGCGCGGAGCGCGGTCCGCGAGATCGTTCAGCGAAACCATCACGCCGACCTCGCCGTGCGCGACCTGCGCGCGCGGCGCGGCGGCGAGCCATTCGTTCATCGAGCCGCATTCGTCGGACTCGACGTGGCCGAACGCGATCCAGCGCAGCGACTCGATGGGCAGGATGCGCGCGACGGCGCTCGAGACGAACGGGAACATGCGCCGCGGGCCGGTGTGGAAGAGGAGCGGCTCCTGCGCGCGGATCAGGAACTGGTTGAACGTGAACCCGGCCGGACCGATCTCGGGCACGAAGGTCGAAATGCGGAAGACGCCGTCGGCGATCTCGTCGGTGCGCGTGGTCATGTCCATTGCGTGTTCATGGGCCGCTGAGGAGAGCTCGTTCGTCGCTCTCAAGAGTGCGCGTCGAGCGAGAACGCAGCTTAGCGAGTGCCCTTCGCTTTTCGCGCGCGGGTTGGCGCCCGCGGCGCTCGCCGGGCGCGTCGGTGCGGGTTGGGGGACCGCCGGCGCGCTCTCGAGCGCGACACCCGGACTCGTTTCGACGCACCTGCGCCCAGCGGACCATGATCGCGCGCGCTCCGCCGATCGACGATGGCGCACGGCCCCGACACCAGGAGGTGTTCCGTGCGTTCTTTCCTCGCATCCACGTGCATCGCGCTTCTCGCTTCGTTGGCTCGAGCGCAAGCTCCGCTGCTCGAGGGTCACAGGGTCTTGGTCTACGACCAGATCGCGATTTCGCCGAGCCAATACCTCAGTTTCTCGACGATCGCGGTTGTTGGCCCGGAGGTCGAGATCACCGGCTTCGGTATGGGCGGGTACATGCAGATCGATTTCTCCGACCGTGAGATCGTGATCACAGCCACGGCTTCGCATTCGACGCTGTACGGCGAGTTCTTGTACTTCTCCGACGTCGACCATGCGATCGACGATTTCCTCCTGGTCGAGTTCAGCGGGAACTGGCCGGGATTCCATCCGAGCACGGTGCTGACTTCCGACTCCATCATGTTCCACATCGGGTTGTTCTCGGGCGTCACGCCGGGCAACACGCTCCACGTCGGCGTGAACCCGTTGCCGCCGGGAAGCGCGATCTTCTGCGTGCCCGGCGAGGGTGGGGTGATCGATTGTCCTTGCCTGCCGCCCTACACGCTGCCGAGCCGCCCGCACGCACCGGCGAGCGGCTGTCCGAACTCGCTCCTCCGCGGCGGAGGGCGCATCGCCGGGTACGGCCGTCCGCGCGTGGCGGACGAAGACGATCAGCTGCTGCTCGTCGTCGACGGCGTGCCCGATGTGTTGACGCTCTTCCTCGAGGGAGATGCGGTCGTGCCGTCCCAACCGTTCGGCGACGGCGTCACGTGCATCGGCGGCAACGTGCAGCGCTTCGGGACGCAGCTCGCGAGCGGAGGTCGGGCGCGTTATCCCCGCGGAGGCGATCCACCGATCGCGGGTGTCACGTTCCCGGCCTACGGAATGCGACGCTACTACCAGGCGATCTATCGCAACGCG
>JBGATX010000161.1:0-13031 GCA_044228975.1 Planctomycetota bacterium
CGAGCCAGGCCGCGGCCTCGTCGATCGGCGCGACGTCGAGCGCGAGCACGTGCTCGCGGCCCGAGCGCGTGCGCCGCACGAGACGCGCGCGCTCGAGCACGCGCAGGTGTTTCGAAACGCCCTCGAGCGACATGTCGAACGGCCGCGCGAGGTCGGTGACGCGCGCGTCGCCGCGCATCAGGCGCTGCACGAGCGCGCGCCGCGTCGGGTGCGCGAGCGCGAGCAACGTGCGGTCGAGGGCCGGGCTGCGCGTGGGCATCGTTCAACCGTTTGGTTGAATCTAGAGCCGTGCGCGCGGCCCGTCCACGGAGCTCCTCGGAAGGCGTCGGCCGACGCGCGAGACTCCACGACGGGCGGGTCGCCGACACCCGAAGGAGGTCTCCCCGGGCCTCCACGCCCTCCGCCGCGGCGCGCGGGCGCGAATCCCGAACGCCAGCTGAAGCGACCCGCCACCGACGAACGCCGATCGAGAGCGTGAAAAACCTTCGCGCCGCTGGCCGCTGCGCTCGGGGCGACGGAGAATCGAGTGCAGTCCCCACGGCTCGCGCTCCCCACCCCCACCGCACATGAACCACTCGATCCGTCTCTCCCTGCTCCTCCTCTCGGGCCTCGGTCTCGCGACCGCCGCGCTGGCTCACGACGGCGACCCCAA
Source organism: Planctomycetota bacterium (assembly GCA_044228975.1). Taxonomy (GTDB): domain Bacteria; phylum Planctomycetota; class UBA1135; order UBA1135; genus JADJNY01. The sequence continues at coordinate 653 of JBGATX010000161.1, forward strand.
GCTGCTCAGCAAGAAGCCGATGTACCCCGGCACGGGCTGGCGCAATGCGCAGCTGCAGAGCACCGGCAGCGGGCCTTCGACCTTGCTCGGTCCGGCCGTCGACTTCCCGCACAGCGGCGTGACGCTGCTCTCGTGGCTCTCGCTGCCGGACTTCGGCGTGCCCGCGGGCGGCAACGGAAACAGCTGTTTCGGCTACGTGTCTCCGTCGGGCCGCGAGTACGCGATCATCGGGCTCTCGACGGGCACCGCGTTCGTCGAGGTCACGCAGCCGGGCAACCCCGTGATCGTGGCGCAGATCGCCGGACCGCAGAGCCTGTGGCGCGACGTGCGCACGTACTCGAACTACTGCTACGCGATCAGCGAAGGCGGCGGCGGCATCCAGGTCATGAGCCTGGCGAACATCGACAGCGGCAGCGTGTCGCTGGTCAACACGATCAACGACGACGCGACCAGCGCGACGCACACGCTCACGATCGATCCGGTGTCGGGGTACCTGTACCGCTCGGGCGGATCCTCGAACGGTCTGCGCATCTACAACCTGAATCCGAATCCCGCCGCGCCCGCGCGCGTGGGCACGTGGAACCCGCGTTACGTGCACGAACCGTCGGTGTTCACGTACACGACCGGCCCCGCGGCGGGCAAGCAGATCGCCTACTGCTGCGGCGGACTGAACGGCGGCTTCAACTCGACCGGCCTGTACGTCGTCGACGTGACGAACAAGGCGGCGCCGGTGCAGCTCTCCTTCCTGGCCTATCCCAATGCGGGCTACTGCCACCAGGCCTGGCCGTCGCCGGACATGCACTACCTGTATCTCGACGACGAGCTCGACGACCAGAACCTCGGCATCACGTCGACCGTGCGCGTGTTCGACATCTCCAACCCGCTCGCGGTGACGTACGTGGGCACGTTCACGAATGGCAACTCGTCGATCGACCACAACCTCTACACGAAGAACGACCTGATCTACCAGGCCGCGTACCGCAGCGGGCTGCGCATCTACAAGACGAGCGCGCCGGGCACGCCCACGGTTCCGGTGGAGGTCGCGTACTTCGACACGTGGCCCGAGGACGACATCGCCGAGTTCAACGGCCTGTGGAACAACTACCCGTACTTGCCGAGCGGGATCGTCATCGGCAGCGACATCGAGAAGGGCCTCTTCGTGTGGTGGGTCGGCACGCCGCAGATCACCTTCACGATCCCCGGCGGAGCTCCCGCGCTGGTCAGTCCGGCGGGACAGGCGCTCGCCGTTCAGATCGCGGGCAGCATCGTGCCGGGCACGGAGCAGCTGCACGTGAACACGGGCGCGGGGTTCGTGACCTCGAACCTCGTCGCGCTCGGCGGCGGCAACTACCAGGCGCAGCTCCCGGCCGCGCCTTGCGGATCGACGGTCGCCTACTACGTCAGCGCGCAGAGCCCCAACGGGATCGTGTGGACGGGGCCGGAAGGAGCGACCGGCGGCGGCACGTACGAAGCGACGGCCGCGTTCGCCGTCACGACGGTGGCGAACGAGACCTTCGAGCTGACCGCGGGCGGTTTCGTGGCGGGCGCCGTCGGTGACACGGCGACGACCGGCATCTGGACGCGCGTCAACCCCAACGGGACGGCGGCACAACCCGAGGACGACCACACCGCGGGCGCGGGCGTGCAGTGCTGGGTCACCGGTCAAGGCACCGCGGGCGGCAGCGTGGGCGCCGCGGACGTCGACGGCGGAACGACAACGCTGCTTTCGCCCGTGATCGACATGAGCACGCTCTCGGCGCCCACGGTGAGCTACTGGCGCTGGTACAGCAACAACCAGGGGGTGCAGGACGACACCTTCCGCGTCGACATCTCGAACAACAACGGCGCGAGCTGGGTGAACGTCGAGACGCTCGGACCGGCGGGCAACGACGTCATCGGCGGCTGGATCTTCCACTCGTTCCCGGTGTCGAGCTTCGTCACGCCGACGAGCCAGGTGAAGCTGCGCTTCGTCGCCGACGACAGCGGCCAGGGCTCGGTGGTCGAAGCCGCGATCGACGACTTCCAGGTCACGAGCGTGCAGTGCAGCGGCATGGCGAGCTTCTGCGCCGGCGACGGATCGCAGACGCCCTGCCCGTGCGCGAACAACGGCACGAGCGGGCGCGGTTGCGCGAACTCGGGCTTCGCCAGCGGTGCGCTGCTCGGCGGCGCCGGCACGGCGAGCGTGCTGAACGACAGCGTCGTGCTGAGCGCGTCGGAGATGACGGGCTCGACGGCGATCTTCTTCCAGGGCACGACCTCCTTCGCGCCCACGATCGTCGACGACGGTCTGGGTTGCATCGGCGGCTCGATCGTGCGCCTGGGCACGAAGATCGTGAACTCCGGCGCAGCGACCTACCCCGAGGGCGGCGATGCGTCGATCAGCGTGCGCGGCTCGCTGCCGCCCGCGGGAGGCACGTACTTCTACCAGTGTTTCTACCGCAACGCCGCGGCCGCGTTCTGTCCGCCCGCGACCTCCAACCGCACGAACGGAATGGTCGTGACCTGGGCTCCGTGATCGTCGCCGAGCCGGCAAGGCTCGGCGAGAACGAGACTCGGCTTGCGGGCCGCGAAGCGAGCGCTTCGCGGCCCGCGTCGTCTCGGGCAATAATGCCGCGGCGCTTGCGCACTGGCGGCGCGTTCGAGGCCGCGCTCGGAATCGTCGTCTGCGAGCGCGCGCTCCCCCACCCGTCGTCCCCCTGCGTGCCCTGTGAGGCGGCTTGCATGCTCCAGATCCGCGAGCTCGTGAAGGTCTATCCCGGTCCCGTCACGGCGCTGCAAGGCATCGATCTCGACGTCGGTGAAGGGCTCTTCGGCCTGCTCGGACCCAACGGAGCGGGCAAGTCGACCTTGATGAAGGTCGTGGCCGGCCTGCTCGAGCCGACCTCGGGCAGCGTGCTGCTCGACGGCCAGGACATCGTGCGCGAGCCCGCCAAGGTCTGGTCGCGTCTGGGATACCTGCCGCAGGACTTCGGCTTCTATCCGCACCTCGACGGCGCGCAGATGCTCGAGCACCTGCTGCGCTTGAAGGGCGTGCGCCCCAAGCACGGCATGCGCGCCTACGTCGCGGAGCTGCTCGAGCGCGTCAACCTCGCCGCCGCCGCGAAACGCAAGGTCGCGGGCTACTCCGGCGGCATGCGCCAGCGCCTGGGCATCGCGCAAGCGCTCGCCGGCGACCCGCGCTTGATCATCGTCGACGAGCCGACGGCGGGCCTCGATCCCGAGGAGCGCTTGCGCTTCTACGATCTGCTCGCGGAGCTCGCGCAGGGCCGCATCGTGCTGCTCTCGACCCACATCGTCGAGGACGTCTCCGTGCTCTGCCCGCGTCTGGCGATCATCCGCAAGGGACGCCTCGTCGCGGTCTCGACGCCGGCGCAGACGCGCGAGCGCATCCGCGGCGCGATGTTCGAAGGCTACGTCGATGCGACGAGCGTCGACGAGCTCAAGCGCACGCGGCGCGTGACGCAGTCGATGCTCGTCGAAGGCCGGCGGCGCGTGCGCTTGTACGAACCCAGCGGAGATCCGCCCGCGGGCTTCGAGCCCGTGCCCGCGACGCTCGAGGACGCGTACCTCGTGCTGCAGCGCTTCGAGGAGCGCGAGGAACGTCTCGCTTCGATCCGTCCTCCGGCAGCGAGCGGAGCGTGAGATGAGCTTCGCCCGCTCGTTCGAGGTCGCGCGCCTGGACCTGCGCTTCCACGTGCGCCGGCCGCTGTTGTGGATCCTGATCGCGATCGTCGGCCTGCTCGCCTGGGGCATGTCCACGGGACACCTGCACATCTCCAGCGGCGACTCCGAGGTCGGCGGGAAAAAGGCCTTCATCACCTCCGAGTTCGCGCAGGCGCAGATCCTCGCCATCGTCGGCCTGCTCGTGTACGGCTTCTTCGTCGCGGTCGCGTTCGGACTCTCGATCCTGCGCGACGAGGAGCTCAAGGTCGGCGAGATCGTGCACGCGACGCCGCTCTCGATCGGCGAGTACGTGTGGGGCAAGTTCGCGGCGCTGCTCGCGATCTTCGCGCTCGTGCTGCTCGCGCACTGCGCCGCGAGCGCGTTCTTCAACCACGCGCTCGCCGACGCCGAGAGCAAGGAGTTCGTCGGCCCGTTCGCGGTGGCGAACTACCTCGCGCCGGTGCTGATCTTCGTCGCTCCGCTGCTCGTCTTCCTCGGCGGCGCGAGCCTGCTCGTCGGCACGTGGAGCAAGCGCCCCGTGCTCGTGTTCCTGCTGCCGACGGCGCTCTTGCTCGTCTCGATCTTCTTCTTGTGGGACTTCTCGCCCGCCTGGCTGTCGCAGGGCTGGAACCGCTTCCTGATGCTCATCGATCCGGCGGGGTTCCGCTGGCTCAACGAGACCTGGCTCGACGTCGATCGCGGCGTCGAGTTCTACAACGTCCAGCCGATCGGACTCGACGCGGGTTTCGTCGCGAGCCGCATCGCGTTCGCCGCGATCGGGATCGCGTGCGTGCTCGCGGTGCAGTGGCGCCTGGCGCGCACGCTGCGCGCGACGCAGAAGGTCGCCGCGGGCGCGGCGCGCTTCGAACCCGGTGCGGAGTCGCGCACGCTCGAAGCGTTCCGTCCCGAGCTCTCGAGTCCTCCGGGCCTGCTCGCGGGCACGGCGCACGTGCTGCGCGCGGAGCTGCGCGAGCTGAAGAGCCAGCCGGGCCTCTACATCTTCGTGCCGCTGATCCTGCTCGAGGTCATCGGCACGTTCCTGATCCGCACCGGTGCCTTCGACACGCCGCTGCTCGTCACCTCGGGCATGGCCGCGGCCGGGAGCATGAACACGCTCACCTTGTGCGTGTGCCTGCTGCTCACCTTCTACACGACCGAGTCGCTCGAGCGCGAACGCGCGCGCGGCCTCGCGTCGATCTACTACGCCACGCCGGTGCGCTCGGCCTCGATCCTGTTCGGCAAGAGCCTCGCGAACTGCGCCGTCGCGGCGGTGATCCTCCTCTCCGCGCTGCTCGCGTGCATCGTCGTGCTGCTCGTGCAAGGCAAGGTCGCCTTCGAGCCGATGCCCTTCGTCGTCACCTGGGGCGGGCTGCTCCTGCCGACCTTCGTCGTCTGGAGCGCGCTCGTGACGCTGCTCTTTTCGATCACGCGCAATCGCTACGGCACCTACGGCCTCGCGCTGGGATTGCTCGCGCTCACCGGCTGGCTGCAGCTGCGCGGCGACATCAACTGGGCCAGCAACTGGAACCTGTGGAGCGCGGTGCGCTGGAGCGATCTCGCGCTCTTCGAGGTCAACGGACGCGAGCTCCTGCTGAACCGCGTCGCCTGGCTCGCGCTCGCGGTGTTCTTCTTCGCGCTCGCCGTGCGGTTCTTCCCGCGCCGCACGCTGGACTCGGCGAGCGTGCTCGTCGCGCTGCGGCCGGCGAACGTGCTCCGGCGCACGCTGAGGCTCGCGCCGTACTGGATCGCGCCCGCGGTGCTGCTCACGCTGCTCGCGCTGCGCGTGCGCGACGGCTACGAAGGCGGCGCGGCGAAGAAGCTCGGCAAGGACTACTGGAAGAAGAACATCCAGACCTGGAAGGACGCGCCCAAGCCGTCGATCACCGACGTGCAGCTCGACCTCGAGCTCGATCCCGCGCACGGGTCCTTGCATTCGCAGGGCCAGTACACGCTGCTCAACGATCACGAGCAGCCCTTGAAGCGTTTCCCGGTCACGCGCGGCATGCACTGGCGCAACCTGAAATGGTCGCTCGACGGCGCCGCGATCACTCCCGACGACCGCGCCGGTCTGTGCATCGTGACGCCCGCGCAGCCGTTGGCGCCGGGAGCGTCGCTCGTGCTCGGCTTCGATTTCGAGAACGACGTGCCGCACGGCGCGAGCAAGAACGGCGGCAACGTGAGCGAGTTCGTGCTCGGCTCCGGCGCCGTGCTGACGAGCTTCACGACGACCTTCCTGCCGATGATGGGCTTCCACGAGTCGATCGGCGTCGACGAGGAGAACGCCTCCGATCCCAAGCAGTGGCCCGAGGACCACTACGTCGGCATCACCGAAGGCGGCTTCGGCAACAACACGCCCTGCACGACGCGCATCACCGTCACGCTGCCCGCGGAGTACCAGGCGAACTCCGTCGGCGAGCTCGTCGCCGACGACGTGCACGACGGGAAGCGCACGGTGACGTGGAAGAGCGACCACCCCGTCGACTTCGCCAACGTCATCGCCGGCAAGTGGAAGGTGAAACGCGGCCAGGGCACGGCGATCTACTACTTCCCCGCGCACGAGCACAACGTCGACGAGATGCTCGTCGCGCTCGACGGCGCGCGGCGCTGGTACGGCGAGTGGTTCGGCGCGTTCCCGTGGAAGGAGCTCAAGCTCTCCGAGTTCGCCGGCCACGCCGGCTACGCGCAGGGCTTCCCGACGAACATCACGTTCAGCGAGAACATCGGCTTCCTCACCGAGAGCAAGCCCGACGCGCAGGCCGCGTTCATGGTCACGGCGCACGAGGCCGCGCACCAATGGTGGGGCAATCGTGTCTCGCCGGGACGCGGTCCGGGCGCGGACATCCTCTCCGAGGGCATGTCGCACTTCTCGACCGCGCTCTTGATGGAGCAACTGCAAGGCGAGCGCGAGCGCATCGCCTTCCTGACGAAGATCGAGGACACCTACGGCAACGCGCGCCAGGTCGACAGCGAGAAGCCGATGGTCAAGATCACCGGCGATCGCCCCGGCGACACGACCGTGACCTACGACAAGGGCGGCTGGGTGGCGTGGATGCTGCTCAACGAGATGGGTCGCGAGCGCATGCTCGCGGGCTGCCGCGAATTCGTGCTGAAGTTCGAACCCGGTCCCGATCATCCCGTGCTCGAGGACTTCGTCGCCGTGCTGCGCGAGCACGCCGACGACAAGAACGCGTTCGACTCCTTCGTGCAGCAGTGGTACTTCGACGTCGTCGTGCCGCGCTACACGATTGACGCGGCGACGAAGTCGCTCGCGGAGGGCGACGCGGCGACAGAGTCGCTCGCGGGGGGCGACGCGGCGACCAGGCTGCGCGGCGCGGCCTCCGCCCGGAGCGACGGCAATGTCGCCGCGCAGGACTGGCAGGTCGAGTTCACGCTCACGAACCGCGGCACGGGCACGATGCCGGTCGAAATCGCGGCCGTGCGCGGTGAGCGGTGGCCGAAGGACGGCGCGGAGAAGAAGGCGCGGAAGTCCGCCGCGTCCGAGCCGGGCGTGCTCGCAGCCGGGAGGAAGCAGGCCGTCGAGGACGACGAGCGTTACATGGAGTCGCGCGTGAGCACGACGCTCGCGGCTGGCGAGACGAAGACGCTCACGCTGCGCTGCGACTTCGAGCCCAAGCAACTGGTCGTCGATCCGGACGCCAAGGTGCTCATGCTGGAGCGCAAGCAGGCCGTGCACAGCCTGTAGTCGGACCCGCGCGCGCGGGCATCGACCGTCAGGCTCGGCGCGCGCGAGCCGTGGAGCGTTCGAGCACGAATTCGCGTATCCAGCGCGCGCGACGGCACTACGACCGGACCTCGGGAAGACTCGCGCGATCTCGCGCGTCGACGTCGGCCCCGCACGAGAGGATCCAGCGCCGATGCTCCCCCTTCGTCTCGCATTCGCCTGCGGTCTCTGCGCCGCGTTCACGAACTCCGCCGCCGCCGAGGATCTCGCCAAGCGCTACCCCGGCGCGCTCACGCACGTCGAGCAAGGCCTTCCGACGAAGTGCGAGCCCGACGACGTGTGGCAATTGAAGTCGTTCGAGATCGCGGTCGGGAAGGACTTCGTCATCGGCGGCGGCAAGGCGGAGCTCGCGATCGGAGAGCACGACGGCAACGCGATCTGGGCCGTCGTGTTCCCCGCTGAGCCGGTGAAGATCAGCGCCAAGGGCCAACCCGGCGACGGCGAGACGACGACCGCGATCTGTCTGCGTTTCCAGCCGGGAGAGCTCGGCCAGCGCTTCCCGGCGAAGACCGTCGGCGGCAACGGCGATCCGTGGCTGCGCGCGCGCGCGCAGCGCCTCTTCCAGCACAAGGTCGGGCCGAAATGGTCGACGCCCGCGGGCAATCCGACGATCGTGCCGGCGGGCATCGCGCTCGTCGACGTCGACACGTCGTCGAGCACTCGCACTGGCGACGCGTCCGTCGTCGGGCGGCGCTACGAGCTCGATCGCAACAACGCCAAGGTGCGCTACTCGGCCGAGTTCGAGTCGAAACCGGTGCCCGCCAGCGCTCGGATCGCGAAAAAGGAAGCGGAGAAGATCTACGACGACGTGTGGCAGGCGTTCGATCGCGAGTACGCGAACTTCGAGCTCCTGCCCAAGCTCGATTGGAAGAAGCTCGGCGCCGAACAGCGCAAGCTGCTGGCGCGCGTCGACACGAACTTCGACCTCGCGGCCGTGCTCGCCGACCTGCTGGCGAACCTCGAGGACCTGCACGTGTGGGTCAAGTGCGACGAGGATTTCCTGCCGGGCTACGCACCGGATCGGCCGCTCAACGCGAGCTGGAAAGGGAGCGAGAAGCTCATCGGCGCGTTCAACGACACCCAGCACGAGATCGTGTGGGGTCGAAGCTCCGACGGCATCGGCTACGTCAGCGTCACCGGCCTGACGGACAAGGAGCTCGGTGGTGCCTTCGACGCGGCGCTCGAGAAGCTCGCCGACACCTGGAGCCTCGTGGTCGACCTGCGCTTCAACGGCGGAGGCGGCGAAGACCTCGCGGCAGCGGTGGCGAGCCGTTTCATCGATCAGGAGCGCGTCTACAGCAAGAACCAGTATCGCAACGGCCCCAAACACGACCAGCTCGGCGAAGTGCTCGAGCGCAAGCTCGCGCCGCGAGGTCCGTGGCGCTACGAATCGCCGGTCGTCGTGCTCCAGGGCCGCAAGGTGATGAGCTCCGCCGAATCGCTCGCGTTGATGCTCGCGCAGTGTCCGCAGGTGACGACGATGGGCGATCGCACCGCCGGCTCGTCCGCGAATCCGCGCCGACTCGAGCCGGGCGCTGGACTCACGATCAACTTGCCGCGCTGGCACGACATGGATCCCGCGGGCCGACCGATCGAGCACGTCGGGATCGAGCCGAAGATCAAGCTCGACTTCCCCGCGAGCGCCTTCACCGACAGCGCCGATCCCGTGCTCGAAGCCGCGCTCGCGTTGCTGCGCAAGCCCGTCGCGGGCGGACACAAGCCGGGCAAGCGCTGAGCGCGCGAGCTCAATACGCCGCGTCGAGCAGCACGATCGCGACCGGTGACGACAGCGTGGCCTGGCCGCTCGCGGCGGTCATCGAGGCCTGCATGTACAGCGTGCGCGCCTCGACACCCGGGCCGAGGTCGGGGATCGTCCACGTCTCCGTCAACGATCCGCCCGCGTCGATCATGCCCACGAGACGGATCGGCTCGGGCCGCGCGCGCTTCACGATGCGCACGCCGCGCGTCGCGGGGTCGAACTGGAACGTCGTGCGATCGTTCGTGAGCAGCTCCACCCGATCGCCCGGTTGACCGCGGTACGTCAGCGTGACCGTCTGACCCTCGCGCGCGGCGCGCGCGGCGGTGAGCGCGCGACTCGCCCCCGCGAGCGTGGTCACCTGTCCCTGGAGCGCCGGTCCGGGAGGCGGAGTGCACGGCGTGCTGACTCCGCCACAGCAGTACGCGCACGAGTAGCCGACGATGCCCGAGTAGCACGCCGGCGTGGAGAGTCCGCTCACGCCCGGACCGAGCGTCGTGTCGAGCACGAACGCGTTGCCGGCACCTTGATCGTTCATGAGCCCGACGCCGCCTTGCTGCGCGCAACTCAGGCAGCCGGGGCCGGGAGCAGGCCAGCAGAACGACTCGCGTCCGCCGCCGCCGATGAAGGTCGCGTGCGAGCTGAACAAGAAGCAGCCCTCGGCACGCAGACCTTGCCCCGGCTCGCCCCAGCCGCCGTACACGAGGCTGCCGCCACTCGGCAGAGGGTCGCAGCCTTGCGCGTAGAAGAACCACTCGGCCTTGCCGCCGCGCGCGGCGCTCTCGTACAGCGCGAGGTTCGACGCGCTCGCGTAGACGCCGTGACCGCCGTCGGCCATGTCGTCCGTCCAGAGTCCGGTCGTCGCGCTCGATCCGCGCAGCTCGCAACCGATGAAGACGACGTCGGAGCAGCTCTCGATCCACGCTCCTTGTCCGTCCTGGCACACGCCGGCGGGCGAGCCGATCGGGCGTCCGACGAGCTCGCAGCCGACGATGCGCAACGGACCGTCGCAGTTGCGCGCGATCAAGCCGTGCTTCGTCGACGGGCTGCCCGAGAGCGCGCCGGTCGCCTTCAATCCCGAGAGCAGGAGCGTGCGCGTCGCGCCGACGCCCGAGACGCGGATCGCGCCCTGCACCTGGACGACTCCCGTCGTGTCCGCGGCGATGACCAGGCTCTGGTTGCGCACGGCGAAGGACGCGTACGTCCCGGCGCGCACGAGGATCACGTCGCCGTCGTTCGCGACGTCGACGGCCGCCTGGATCTCGGTGTACGGCGTCCCACTCGGCGCGACGACGCGCACGTCGGCGAACGCCGGGACCGCGAGCGACGAGACGAGCAGGAGGGATGTGAATCGGTGCATGGTCATCGGTCGCCGATCGAGCGGCCAAGGGCGTTCGAGTCGGCGCTTCCTACTTTCGTCGACCTCGCTCGGCGTTGCGACGATCCGCCCCGAACTTCGACCTGTTCCGCGACGGGCTGCGCGAAAGTGCGCAACGACCGTGGTCCGAACGGCAAGAGAGCGCGGTGGCGAGCGAGCCCGACCTGCTGGTCTTCGAGAGTTGCGGGAAGCGCTACGGGCGGCACCGGAACGGTGTCGAAGCCCTGTCGGACGTGAACCTGTCGCTGTCGGCGGGGCAGGTCGTCGGGCTGCTCGGACACAACGGCTCGGGCAAGACGACGCTGCTGCGACTGGCCTGCGGCATGCTCGAGCCCGATCGCGGGCGCGTGCTCGTCGGCGGGCGCGCGCCGGCGCCCGACCGCGCGGACCTGCGGCGGTGGATCGGCTGGTGTCCGGCGGACGAACGCTCGTTCTATCCGCGCCTCTCGCGCAATCTGATGCGCCGCAACGGAGCGCCCGTGCGACGCGATTCGTGGCTGCCGGAGAACCCGCTCGGAGCGCGAGCGGGAACGGCGCGCGTCTCCTGAGCGCGCTCTCGGGGGAACAGGAGCGCGCCGCGACCTCCGTACGGAAGTCACGGCGCGCGGGAATCCGTTCGCAACGGCGTCAGCGCTGCTTCACGCCGCTCTTGTCGCCTTCGGAGTAGCCCAACCCGCTGAAGCCGCCGCCAGCGCCGGAGATCTCGATCGCCTTGCGGATCAGCGAGACGAACTCGTTGCGGTAGCCGCCGACGTCGTCACCGAGACCTTGCGTCGCGAGGTTGAGCGCATCGTTCAACGTGAAGCCGCCGACGTTCGGGCTCTTGCGCACGACCATGCCGAAGCCCGCGACCGCGCTCGCGAACTTGAAATCGGCGCTCGCCTCCTGCCACGAATGGCCGCCGTCGCGCACCGGCGTCGTGATCAGCTGGCTCGTGTCGCCGTCGGGCTTCTTGTAGCGCAGCTTGAGGGTCAAGAGCTCGCCGCTCGAGGCGGCCGCGCTCGGTTGCGACGGAGTCGAGTAGCGCAGCGGATCGACGCCGGGAACGTCCATCGGCGCGCCGACCGGAACGATCTCGTAGAGCGCGGTCACGTTGTGACCCGCTCCGATCTCGCCCGCGTCCTTCGCATCGTCGTTGAAGTCCTGCGCGGCGAGCAGGCGGTTCTCGTAGCCGATCAAGCGCCACGCCTGCACTTCGAGCGGATTGAACTCGACCTGCAGCTTCACGTCCTTCGCGACGGTGAAGAGCGTGCCGCCCATCTCGTGCACGAGCACCTTGCGCGCCTCGTTCAGCGAATCGATGTAGGCGTAGTTGCCGTTGCCCTTGTCGGCGAGCATCTCCATCGTCGAGTCCTTCGTGTTGCCCGTGCCGAAGCCGAGCACGGAGAGGAACACGCCCGACTTGCGCTTCGCCTCGATCAGCTTCACGAGCGATCCCTGATCGGACACGCCGACGTTGAAGTCGCCGTCGGTGCACAGGATCACGCGGTTGTTGCCCTCGCGCGTGAAGTGGTCGGCGGCGACCTTGTAGGCGAGCTCGATCCCCGCTCCGCCGTTGGTCGAGCCGCCGGCTTGCAGGGAATCGAGCGCGTTGACGACGATCGTCTTGAAGTCGCAGGTCGTCGAGGGCAGGACGAGGCCCGAATTGCCGGCGTAGACGACGATCGCGACGCGATCGCGGCCGTCGAGGTTCTCGACGAGCATCACCCACCCCCGCCCCCCCCGCGGCCGCTGGGCGGGCGAGTACCACCCCCCCCCCACGTCGCCCAGGAACACGAGGTTCGCGGGCGCGCGCTTCTGCCTGTCGAGGTCCTGCGCGCGCAGGCCGACCTGCACGAGC
>JBGATX010000162.1:0-13029 GCA_044228975.1 Planctomycetota bacterium
AGCGCCCCCGTCTTGCGGTCGCGCCCTTCGAACACGTCCTTCGCGTCGGACGCCGGCTTCCACTCCGTGCCCATGTCGAGCAGGTTGACGAAGAAATCGTTGGTCAGGAGCTCCGGCCGCTTCGTGAAGACGCCGTGCGGTGACTTGCCGTGGTTGGCGTTCAGCACGCGCAGACCGCCGACGAGGACCGTCATCTCCGGCGCGGTCAGCGTCAGGAGCTGCGCCCGGTCGACGAGCAGCTCCTCGGCCGACATTCGGGACGGCCCTCGCAGGTAGTTGCGGAATCCATCGGCGAGCGGCTCGAGCACCGCGAAGGACTCGACGTCGGTCTGTTCCTGTCGTGCGTCCATGCGCCCGGGCGTGAAAGGCACCGTCACCGCGACGCCGGCGTTCTTCGCCGCTTGCTCGACACCCGCACAGCCGGCCAGCACGATCAGGTCGGCGAGCGACAGCCTCTTTCCGCCCGTGGCCTGGCTGTTGAACGTTCCTTGGATGCCCTCCAGGACTTTCAGCACCTTCGCGAGTTGCTGCGGTTGGTTCACCGCCCAGTTCTTCTGGGGCGCGAGTCGGATGCGAGCGCCGTTCGCGCCGCCGCGCTTGTCGGAGCCGCGGAACGTGGACGCGGAGGCCCACGCGGTCGACACCAGCTCGGAGACCGTCAGCCCCGAAGCCGCGATCTTGCCCTTCAGCGCGACGATGTCTTGCGCGTCGACGAGCTTGTGGTTCGGCGCGGGAATCGGGTCCTGCCAGACGAAGTCCTCAGCAGGAACCTCCGGCCCGAGATAGCGCGCGCGCGGGCCCATGTCCCGGTGCGTGAGCTTGAACCATGCACGGGCAAAGGCGTCCGCGAACTGCTCCGGGTTCTCCAGGAAGCGCCGCGAGATCTTCTCGTACGCAGGATCGAAGCGCAGCGAGAGGTCCGTGGTGAGCATGGCCGGCGCGATCCGCTTCGACTTGTCGTGCGCATGCGGCACCGTGCCGGCGCCCGCGCCGTTCTTCGGTCGCCACTGGTGCGCGCCTGCCGGGCTCTTCGTGAGCTCCCACTCGAAGCTGAACAGGTTCCAGAAGAAGTTGTTGCTCCAGCGCGTGGGCGTGCTGGTCCAGGTGACCTCGAGGCCGCTGGTGATGCAGTCGGCACCCTTGCCCGTGCCGAAGCTGTTCGACCAGCCGAGGCCCTGCATCCCGATCTCCGCCGCTTCCGGACTGTCGCCGACGTGCGACGCCGGCGCAGCGCCGTGCGTCTTGCCGAACGTGTGACCGCCAGCGATCAGTGCCACGGTCTCCTCGTCGTTCATCGCCATGCGGGCGAACGTCTCGCGGATGTCCTTGGCCGCGGCGAGGGGATCGGGATTCCCGTTCGGTCCTTCCGGGTTCACGTAGATCAGGCCCATCTGCACCGCAGCGAGCGGGTTTTCCAGATCGCGTGCGCCCGAGTAGCGCGCATCGCCAGCGAGCCACGTCTTCTCGGCGCCCCAGTAGACGTCGAGGTCCGGCTCCCACACGTCCTCGCGGCCGCCACCGAAGCCGAGAGTCTTGAAGCCCATCGTTTCCAGCGCGACGTTGCCCGCGAGGATCATCAGGTCGGCCCAGGAGATCTTCCGGCCGTACTTCTGCTTGATCGGCCAGACGAGCCGGCGCGCCTTGTCGAGGCTGACGTTGTCCGGCCAGCTGTTGAGCGGAGCGAATCGCTGCTGGCCCCTGCCGCCGCCGCCGCGGCCGTCGCCGACGCGGTACGTGCCGGCGCTGTGCCACGCCATGCGGATGAAGAGCGGCCCGTAGTGGCCAAAGTCCGCCGGCCACCAGTCCTGCGAGTCCGTCATCAGCGCGGCGAGATCCTTCTTCACGGCCGCCAGGTCGAGGCTCTCGAACTCCTTCGCGTAGTCGAAGGCCTCGCCCATCGGATCGGACTTGGAGGAATGCTGATGGAGGATGTCCAACCTCAACTGGTTCGGCCACCAGTCACGGTTCGACGTGCCGCCAGCGGCGGCGTGCGGGAACGGGCACTTGGATTCGTTCGACATGAGCGGATGCTCCTGCGTGATGGTTCGACGACGGGTCGGTGAGCGGAAGTCTACGGCTGCACCGTGACCGCGATCATTCAAAGGGAAGATCGAACCGATAGGCCGCTCCTATCGGCGGCCGCGGCACCGCCTTCGAGATGCCGAGCCAACGCAGCACCTCAACACCGGGCATCATGCGCACGAGTACTGACGCCGCGATCCGATACGAGCTGCGCACTCCCGCGGGCCACGCTGCTCGAGCAACGGCGGAATACGGAGCCTGAGCAACTCCTCCACAGATGCGCGACTTCGCAACTGTGGAGGAGTTGCTCAGGCTCCGTATTCAGCGATCCGACGTCGCGCGGCACGGAGCTCCTCGAGCGGGATCGCTTCAATCGGCTTCACGCCGGAGTCCTCCGAGCTCGACGAGCACGCCGACGCCTTCGTCGCGCGCCTTGCGGTCGAGGTCGTGCGCCACCGCGAGATCCTCGACGGCGATCCCGAGCGATTTGAAGAGCGTGATCTCCTCCCGCGACCTGCGCCCGGCGCACATCCCGGCGAGGATCTCGCCGATCTCGCCGCGCACGTGATCGTCGCCGACGAGCCCCTCGGCCTTGGGGATCAGCAGGTCGCCGGACTCGTTGAGCGCCGATTCGCGCCGATCGACGAACAAGCTCGAGCGCACGACGGCCCGCGAGTCGAGCTCGCGCGTCTTCCTCGTGCAGGCACCGACCGCGTTGACGTGCGCGCCGGGCGCGATCCAGTCGCCGAGCAGCACGGGCTCCGCGGACGTCGTGGTCGTGCAGATGAGGTCGGCGCCTTCGACGGCCGCGCGCGCGGACGCTGTCGGCTCGACGCGCACACCGTGGCGCGTCGACGCGCGCGCGGCGAAGGACTCGAGGCTCTCTCGGTTGCGGCTGTACACGCGAACGCGACGGATCGTGCGCGCCGCGAGCATGGCCTCGAGATGCACCGCAGCCTGGACACCGCTCCCGAGGAGCGCGAGATCGCCAGCGTCCTCGCGCGCGAGCAGCCGCGTGGCGACGCCGCTGACCGCCGCGGTGCGGATCGCCGTGACCGCGCTGGCGTCGAGGATCGCGCGCGGCAGGCCGTGCTCCGTGTCGAAGAGGATCACCACGCCTTGATGCGAGTCGTAGGGCGACGCGTGATTGCCGGGATGGACCGCGAGGACCTTCACGCCGCACGCAGCAGGCGAATCGAGGCTGCCGGGCATCAGGGCGAGCACGCCTCTTCCGCTCGACAGCTTCATCGCCGTGCGCAGCGGATTCTGACCTTCGCCGCGCGCGAGCGACGCGAGGGCCTCGCTCATGAGGTCCATGCAACGCTGCATCGGGAGGAGCGCGCGGATCTGCGGCTGAGTCAGGATGAGCGTGGCCATTCGCGCCATCTTGACGACGGGCACTGGAGCCGACAATTCGCGGCGCTCGTCCGCGCGCAGGAGCTCGACGAGCCGTGGCACTGCGCACGCAAACCGGCCAAGGCGCGCGACTCGTGGAGCGGGCGACGGGGTTCGAGTGCGCGACGTTCAGCCCGGGAAACGGAAGTCGTCCGAGGCCGAACTGTGCGCGTAGAGGGACTCAGGAGGTGCTCCCGTCCGCTCGGCGAAGTGGACAAGAGCGGACAGGAGCCGGTTCGCTGATTGGACCGAGGTTCGTTCGCTGCCGGGAGCCGTCAATGCATCACGACCGTCGTCCCGATCGCCTCCACGATTACGGCGTCCACGTGATCGCAACTCCGTTCGTTCGATTCGACGTCGCCGGCGGACAGAACGAGGTCGACGCGTTGCGGTAATAGCACTGGTAGTAGTACGTGCCGCCGCCGGCCGGGATGCCGCCGCGCACGCTGATCAACGGATCGCCGACGGCAGGGAAGTTCGCCGCTCCGCCGCTGATCGCCTTCGCGCCGAGGCGGATGATCGGACCGCCGACGCAACCGATCCCGTCGTCGATCACCGTCGCGGCGAGTTGCGTCGCTCCCTGGAAGAAGATCGCGACCGAGCCGGTCATGTTGGCGCCGAACAGCGCGACGGTGTCGAAGGCCACGCTCGATTGGCCGGTTGCCGAAAGGTTGCCTCCGGCGGGGAAGGCCGAGTTCGCGCAGCCGTTGTTGCCCGAGCCCCAGTTGTTGCACGGGCACCCCGTCACCGCGGGCGGGTTGACGCGCGCCACGTTGTTGGCGCTCGTCGCATCGGCGTTCGCGAAGTTCCCGCCGAGGTGCGTGAGGCGCGGGAGCGGGCCGGCGCCGTCGGGATCGAACGCTGCGAACGCGTCGACCGCCGCGGGCTCTCCAGGCACGGTCGGGTTCGCGACGCCGAGCCCCATGCCCGACCAGGTGACACCGTTCCACTTGCCGATCCGCACCGACGACCAAGGTTGGTTCGTGAACTCCCCGCCGGCGTACAGCACGGGCCCGCGTCCCGTTCCATCGTCGAGCACGGCCAGCGCGTGCACCGGCCCCGCGGGCCCTTGTGTCGCCGCGTAGCCGAGCGGCGACCAGGTCGCCATGTATTGCGCGCTCCCCGCCGATCCAGCCGCGAGCGGCTGACACGACAAGAATGTGCCGCCCAAACACAGGCGCGCCGACGCCGGCCCGGCACCGTCGCGATCGTAGGTCGCAAGCGTGTTCACGTTGCCCGACACCGTGCCGAGCACGATCCACGCGATCCCCGTGAAGCGCGCGAGGTAGTTCGCGCCGCCGGCATAGAGCAACGGGCCCGCACCGGACCCGTCGTCGAACATCGCGAGCGCGAGGGGCGCCGAGGGCAGCAGTCCGAGCGGCGTCCAGGTGATCCCGTTCCAGCGAGCCACGTGCGCGCCACCGGCTGTCACCGCGCCCGCGGCATAGATCACGGGCGTCATCGGACCTGCGCCATCGGGGTCATCCACCAAGAGGGCATTGACCTGTCCGCCGACCCCGCCGACGCTCGCCCAACTCGTGCCATTCCAGCGAGCGAGCCCCGCGATCGAGAGGCCCGCGATGCTGGTGAAATCGCCGCCCGCGAACAGCTCCGCGACCGCGGGTCCGGCACCATCCGGGTCGTAGCTCGCGAGCGCGCGAACGGTCTGGTTGAAGCCCGCACCGGCGCTCGGCTGCACCCATCCTGTCCCCGTCCAGCGCGCGATGCGCTGCACGCCCGCGCCTGCGCTGAGCGTGAAACTCCCCGCCGCCCACAACTGCGCTCCGCCGCCGAAGCCGTCGTCGTGCACGAGGAGCGCGCGCACGCTCCCCGCTCCGACCAGACCGGCTCCCAACGCCTGGTAGCTCGCCGCGCCCCAACCGTCGGCCGCACACGTGGGCGTTCCGACGAAGAAGCGGACATCGCTCGCGGAGCTCGCGATCGGTCCGCCGCACGGATTCGAAACGAGGACGTCGTAGGAGCCAAAGTCGGCCGGCGACGAGGGCGCGACATGCAGAGCGCTCGTCGTCGCGCCGGAGACCGAGCCGCCGTCGACGAGAGGCACGCCGTTGTGGCGCCACTGGTACGCGATCACCGGCGGGCCCAGGACTCCGACCGAGAGGTCGATCGCGTCTCCCATCGCAACGTGGAGCGCGGCGGGCGGTTGATTCACGATGTGGAGCGTCCCGCCCTGGCATTCGTCGGGTATCGCGTCGAGATTGCAGTCGGCGCTCGCGCCGCTCGAGATCTCGCACGCATCGGGGACGCCGTTGGTGTTGCAGTCGGCGCTCGTCCCGCTCGAGATGTCGCACGCGTCCGAGATGCCGTTCGCGTTGCAATCCACGAGCGTGGTGGTGGCGGCGAAGATCTGGAAGAAGCCGGCGGCAGGGTCCGGAACCAGGTTCGTGGCGCGGCTCATGAAGACGGTGACGCTGCCGTCGGGCGAGAGCGCTCCGGTCAGAGTCTGGTTGTTGCCTCCGACTCCGCAGCTGCTCTCCGACATTCGCACGGTGGATCCCAGCACGAGGTCGCGGCGGAACTGATCGTCGATCGAGTTCGTGTCCACCGCGACCAGGTTCGAGGCCAGGCTCGTGAACGCGACGACGTTGCCGTCCGCCGAGATCGACGGGCGCGTGCTCGAGCCGTTCGCCTGCCCGCCCGACGAATCCACGCTGATCCGGATCGTCGTGCCGCTGGCGAGGTCGCGCAGGAAGACGTCCCGCACGCCGTTCGTGTCGCCGGCGACGAGGTTGCTCGCCTGGCTGGCGAACACCGCGCGGCGGCCGTCGGCGGAGATCGCGGGGCGATAACCCGAGCTGTCGCCGTTCGCCTCGAGGCCGCCGGGCCCGACGCTGACGCGTACCGTCGTGCCGGCGACGAGGTCGCGGACGAAGACGTCGCCAACGCCGTTCGTGTCGCCGGGGACGAGGTTCGTCGCCACGCTCTCGAACACGACGTACCGACCGTCACCCGAGATGGCCGAGTACGTGCTCGCGCCATTGGCCTGTGCGCCGGTCGAGTCGACGCTCGCGCGAATCGTCGTTCCCGACACGACGTCGCGCACGTAGATGTCGTCCACGCCGTTCGTGTCTCCCGCGATGAGGTTCGACGCCAACGAGCTGAACGCAACGTACCGCCCGTCGTCGGAGATCGACGGCACGGTCCCGTGACCGCTCCCCAGCGCGCCGGACGAATCGACGCTGACCGCGCTCGTGGTTTCGCTGACGAGGTCGCGCAGGAAGACGTCCCTGCTGCTGGGCGAGTCGCCCGCCACGAGGTCGGAAGCCAAGCTCTCGAAGACGACGTATCGTCCGTCGGGCGTCATCCACGGATCCAGACTGTCGTCGTTGCCAGCGGTCCCTGACGGATTCCTGCTCACGAGGACGTTCGCTCCGGTGACGCGGTCGTGGACATAGACGTCGCTGAGTCCGTTCGCGTCGGCCGGTCCGAGATCGCTCGACGTCGAATCGAAAGTCACCCAGCGACCGTCGAGCGAGGCCGATGGACGGCCCGAGGAGCCGTTCGACGAGCCTCCGCCCGGACGCGCGCTGACGAGCCAGATCTCGTTGCCCCGAGCCGCAGGGCCGAGCCAACAAAGCGCACCCGTCGAAAGTGCGAGGAACCGAATCGAGAGCAGGGTCGTACCCGCTCGAACAAGTGACTTCATGCCGATCTCCGCTCTCGAAGGCGACGTCCACCGACGCAGTCGCAACTCTCCGCAACTGGAGCCTTGCTGCACCGTCGGCCGCCGCGGGCCTCGCGGCAACGTTGTTTCGAGCCTGGAAGCGAGCCTTTTTCGCGAGCGTGGTGAGCCTACCAGGGGCCCCGGACTCTCGCTATCGACCCGCGAGCGCCCAACCGCGAACGGACGGTCTCGACATTGACCTGTACGTGAGTGGATCTTCGCGCCGAGACCCGCGCGATCGGTCGGCTGCAGAAGCGTGCTCGACGGCGGATCGAGAGCGGCTCAGTCCTGCTCCGAATCAATCCATCGACTCGTGAACGAGCTCGAGCTCGCCGGAACATAGCGCCCGGGCCGTTCCTCCACGGACTGCGATCGCTCGCCGTCCCCGACCTCAGGTTCAACTCCGCGCGATGACTCGCTGCTCCGCTCCGGGCACCGGCTGCGACGCAGGCGACGCGCGAATTGCGAGTGCGCTGCCCACCTCGAGATCGGTGCGCACCACCGACGGCTCGGTCCAAAGCGAATTTGGCGAGGAATGGCTCAGCTTCCATGAGCGGGCCATCGGCAGCGCAACGGCGATGGCCAGACCTGCGGAGCAGGTTACACGAGGGTCGTGGTGTCGATGAAGACGAGCGCCCGTGGCTCAATCCTCGACCGAAGTCAGTCCTTCGCGGATCGCGTACTTGGTCAACTCGGCCGTGCCGTGAAGACCGAGCTTCTGAACGATGTTGCGACGGTGCGTCTCGACCGTCTTGACCGAGATGTGCATCTTCTTGGCCGTCTCCAGCGATGTCTTGCCTTCGGCGACGAGCTGCAGCACCTCGCGCTCGCGCGCGCCCAAAGTCGAAAAGGCTGACACGGCACCGCGTGCGTGAGCATTCGTCGAGTGCTCAACGACCGCGCCGGCGATCTCCGGGCTCAAATAGCTGTTCCCCAGGCTCGCCGCGCGCACGGCGCGCACGAGCTCGTCGTGTGCGGCGATCTTGGGCACGTAACCGCAAGCGCCGGCCTCCAGCATGTGGTGCACGGAGCGTGTGTCGGTGTGGGTCGTGAGCGCGATCACCTTCACGCGCTCGTTCTGAGCGCGGATCTGGCGCGTGGCCTCGACGCCATTGAGCTCCGGCATGCTGACGTCCATGACGACGACCTCGGGCACGAGCGTGCGCACGAGATGGAGCGCCGTGCGTCCGTCGGCAGCCTCGCCCACGACATCGATGTCCGGCACAGCCGACAGGAGCGCGCGCAGTCCGTCGCGCATCATCTTGTGGTCGTCGACCAGCAGCACTCGCACTTTCATGCTCTCACCCTCGCCTTCTCCACCCGTCCGTTCGTCGGTGGCGCCGACAGGCGAACCGTCGTCCCCCGTCCGGGCGCCGACTCGATGCGCATGCTCCCGCCGGCGTCGGTGATCGCGCAGCTCCGGCCCTGCGTGATGTGCCTGGCGTGCGCGAGCGGACCGCACTCTTCGCAGTCGCCGCACTCGAAGTGGTTCAACATGGTCGTCGGGCCTCGGAATCGATGGTCTGGAACGCCTTGGTCACCCTGCCGGCGATGTTCTCGAACGCCAGCGTCTCCATGCGGCCCCGCTTTGCACGAAGTGGACCAGCTTCGTCGGGAAGGACCGCGCGACCCGCCTCCATTCTCGTGGCGAGTCATGCAAGTGGGTCGTGCAGGCGCGAGCGGCCGCGAGACGCGGAGGCGCCCGCGTCGGTGCGGCCAGCGGGGTGAGGTTGTCCCTCAGGTCTTGACGGAGGTCTCTTCGCCGGTCGACGAAGCGCTCGGCGATTCTTCAATCTTCGTCTTGTCGTCGCGCTTGCTGCCCTCCTGAGCGCCGCCGAGGCTGCGGCTCGGGGAAGGGATGGGAGTATCGGAACAGCGTGCCGGAGCCATTCCTTCACGGACTGTAGTCGTCGGCTGTCCCCACACTCGCGTTCAACGCCGCATGACGACTCGCTGCTCCGATCCCGGCACGGGCTGCACGAGAGCCGCCGCGCGAACTGCGAGTGCGCTACCCGCCCCGAGCTCGGTGCGCAGCGCCGACGGATCGCTCGCGCGAATCCGTCGACGGATGGCCTTGGCTCGTCGTCCGCGACGCGGCGGTAGGATCTCGGCTCCCGATCGACCCCGTCTTGCGTCGCGAGATCGAACCATGCTCCACGTGCTGCGCCTCGCTGCTCTCACCTCGCTGCTCGCTTCCCCGCTCCTCGCCGCTCCCTGCGCGAACGCACAGTCCGCCGCGGATGCACCGAAGAAGGAAGCAGACGAAGGCCCCGCGCCCGTCGCGCTGAAGTTCGAGAGCACGCGCACGCTCGACATCGGCGGCCGCAGCCTCGCGTACGTCGCGCTCGCCGAGACCACGCTGCTCGAGGACGACCAAGGCAAACCCGAGGCGGAGTTCTTCTCCATCTCCTACACGGCGAAGGACGCGAGCTCCGCGAGCCGCCCGATCACCTTCGCCTTCAACGGCGGTCCCGGTTCGTCGTCGATCTGGCTGCACATGGGTTTCCTCGGTCCCAAGCGCGTCCAAGTTCCGAGCGACGGCCAGGCCGCGGGAGCTCCTCCCTTCCCGATCGTCGACAACCCCGACTCGCTCCTCTCCGTCAGCGATCTCGTCTTCATCGATCCGATCGGCACCGGCTTGAGCCGCGTCGTGCGCGCGGGCAAGAACGAAGATCACTGGGGCGTCGACGAGGACGCGCGCTCGGTCGCGCGTTTCATCCGTCGCTACCTCTCCGCTCACGATCGCTGGGCGTCGCCGAAGTACATCCTCGGCGAGAGCTACGGCGGCATTCGCGCACCGCTGCTCGTGCGCGAGCTGCAAGGCGGGATGGGCGCGGTCGCGCTGAACGGCGTGATCCTCATCTCACCCGCGATCGACATGGGCCTCGTCGACGGACAAGAGAACGACGCCGCCATCGCGACCGTGGTGCCGACCTACGCCGCGACCGCGTGGTACCACCACGCGCTCGACCCGCAGCCGAAGGATCTCGACGCGTTCCTCGCCGAAGTGTGCGCGTGGGTGAAGAGCGAGTACGTGCCGGCACTGTTCCTGGGTCGCGACCTCCCCGACGATCGCCGCGCCGCGATCGTGAAGACGTTGAGCCGCTACACCGGCATCTCCACCGAGTACATCGAGCGCGCGAACCTCACGGTGGCGACCGATCGCTTTCGGCGTGAGCTCCTGCGAGATCGAGGCCTCGTCGTCGGTCGTCTCGACACGCGCTACACCGGAACCGAGCCCGACGCGGTCGGTGAAGTGCCGAGTGGCGATCCGATGGGAGCGGGGATCGGCGGCGCGTATGCCGCGGGGTTCCTGGACTACTTGCGCAATGGCCTGGGCGTGAAGATCGATCGCGAGTACATCGTGAGGAGCGACACGGCGGGCAAGACGTGGAAGCGCCCGAAGGAGGAGTGGGCCGCGTTCAAGGGCTACGTCGACGTCGCCCCGGCGCTCGCGCGCGGGATGGCGGACAATCCTGATCTGCGAGTGTTCGTCGCGAGCGGCCTCTTCGACATCGCGACGACCTTCTTCGCCGCGGAGCACAACATCGCGAGGAGCACGATGGATCGGAAGCGGGTGACGGTGCGGCGGTATCCAGCGGGGCACATGATGTATGTGCACCAGCCGACGTTCGTCGCGTTGTCGCGGGATGTACGGGAGTTCGTGACGCCGCCGAAGCGGGCGGCGGTGGGCGGGTCGGGGAACTAGGTCCGCCGTGAACGACAGAGTCGAAGGCGCCCAGAGCACCAATTGTGGACGCGCGGCAAGCGGGAGCTCAATACCCATCGACGAATCGATCACAAGTCATCTTATGAACGATCTTCTTCGGCTCCGCATTTTAGGAGCGTCCAAAGACCTCATTTCAGCGTGTGATGTGTATTCGCCGCCGGTACTCCCCCGGAGAAGCTTGGGGTCGATCTCCGTCGAATTTCAGGTGCCAGTGGAAGCGACTGATGATGCATGAGCTGTGGGCAAGGCGGGCGGTTGAGACGCTCGGTATGCGCGTCGCGCCGCAGCGTCAGTGATCGCGCTGACCAAGCCATCGACAGCACGGGCAACGGCCGCCTCGACTTCCGCATACTCCTTCTCCTCGAAGCCCAGCCTTCTGGATCCGTGCGCGACATCGTTTCGCTTGTTTAGCAGCCAATGGAGCGAACCCTCCCATGGGCGAACGACCTCTGGATCCAGTCCCAATCGAAACAGGATCTTCCTGAGCACTACCGGTTTGAGGTTGGACTCGGTGTCCACAACATTGTCGGTATTCAGGGTAGCCGAGCGTTCAGCCACGCGCCAGACCGCTTCAATAAAGTCCTTGTCGCGTGCAAATCGATGGAGAGCGGAATCGTCAGGAAGTAGATCAGCAAACTCGGGGCACTTGCGCTGTGGGTCTCGAAGCACGACAAACACATCCGATAGTGACGCAGCACTAATTGCGTACGAAGCATCCGAGACCTTGAGTCCGAGGCGATTGACGTTATTCGCATACATGGCCAGCAGCGCCTTGCTGACACCCTCGAAGTGGGCATAGAGCATGACGACTAGCCCCTTTCTTGCGATTCGTCTCTCGTCGTCGCCGGCGATCGCCGCGACTCGATTCCGAAAATCACGCATCTCTCGATCGCGCCATTCGCGCTCGAGCTCCATTTCCGCGCGAAGGGCAGCAACGTCTATTTCAGACACTCTCCCACCTTCGACTCAACAGCGTTGATCCGCTGCTTCAATGCCGCCGCGTAGTTCTTCCCACCGCCTTTCGTTAGCTTTTGGAACTCGGAGCTGCGCTTGAGCTCCCGAATAGCGGCCTTCATCGTCGACCTCCGAGTCTTGTCGTTGCTCGACCATGCCGACAGATGCTTCTGAATACCAATTGTAAGGGCCTCGAAGTGAAGGGCTGAGAAGTACCCCATCGGAGTGCCGCGCTTGTTCAGTCCGGAAAACGCCTCTTCACCGAGAGTCTGATTCAGCACTCTGAACGTGTCAACGAAGGTTTGTCGTTCCTTCTCATACGGGAATGGGGCGCCCTTCCGATCCGGATCCGAGACGCTTTCCATGTACTCGGTGAGGAACTCGCCGATCTCCTTCACATAGGCCGCCCGGTTGTTTTTTAGCGCAATGAACCGCAAGACGTACTCCTCCATGTACATCTGCTCGCGCTTCTCATCTGTGAGTTGAGTCATGCATGCCACGTAGTCAGGCGTGGCCGCCAGCTCCTTGAGAAACGCGTTGAAGGTGTTGTCCAGTAGCCTGATCGTGCAGTTGCGCACTTCCTGAGGGCTGAGTAGCTCGCCACCGGTGTTGAGGCGCTTGAACATGTAGTAGCGCAGCTTCTTCTCACTCTCGCGTCGCAGCACTTCCATTCTGATGAAGTGCCGTTTGAGCTTGATCTGGATGGCCTGCGGGAGATCGTTGTACGTCAGCCCGTTCAGCATCGGGAGTACGTCGCAATCGCACAGAGTTAGAAAGCGTTCTTTGCCGGGTTCCTTTGGGTGCATCCCACGGAAGTGAAGGTAAGACGAGATGCGCTGAAGTCCGTCAATCAGCTCGTACGTTCCGTCCGGAGTTTCGATGACGTAGATCGGTGGGATCGGCAGTTCGAGAATCAACGACTCGATGAGCTGTGCCTGCTTGCTTTCAGGCCAGCGAAAGAGCCGCTGAAAGTCCGGGTTGATCACGAGCTCGTTCGATTTGTACATGTCGAAGAGCTCGTTGAACGAGATGTCGACAGCTCTCGTGCGGACGCGGTTGATCGTGCCGTCAACGTGTTGGATCAGATCTACGGGAGATACCTTCTTAGAGCACGTCCTAAAACCCATGAGCTTGCTGGAATGCGATCAGACCGCAAGCGAGCTGAACCATGGCGAGGTAGTGGGTCGCTTTGCGTTCCCATCTGATGAGCAGGCCACGGAATCGATTGTGCCAACTGTTCGTG
>JBGATX010000163.1:0-13402 GCA_044228975.1 Planctomycetota bacterium
GGAGCCGTGCTCGTGTCCGCAACGGGATGGATCCTCGCACTCGCGTGTTCCGACGCTGCGCGATGCCGCTGGCCGGTCGTGCTCGTGGCGGCTCTCGGACTGCGCGTCGCACCATGGCTCGCGGGCTCCGTTCTCTCGGATGACATCCAGCGCTACGTCTGGGAGGGCGCTGTCACGGCGAATGGCGGGAATCCGTACGCGCTCGCGCCCGATGCGCCGCAACTGCACGACCTTCGCGAGCACTACGCGGAGCTGAACGCGCGTGTCGCGCATCGTGAGATCCCCGCCGCGTACCCGCCGCTTGCGCAAGGGCTTCACGCGGCAGTCGTGGCGCTGGCCCCAGGCAGCGGCGACGCGCGCGCTCGCCGTGCCGAAATCGGGCTGCGCGCGGTGTACGCAGGCTGCGATCTCGCCGTCATCGTCTTGCTCGCCCTCCTCTTGCGGCAGCGTGGCTTGCCGGAAGCACGCTGTGTCGCCTGGGCGTGGAGCCCGCTGTGCGCGGCGGAGTTCGCGGGGTCGGGCCATCTCGACAGCCTCGCGATCGCGTTGTTGCTCGCGGCGTGGGTCGCGACGCCCGACCCCCTCGCATGCGGTCGCACGCTCGCGGGCTCGGTTCTCCTCGCCGCCGCTGTGCTCGTGAAGTACCTGCCCGTCGTCGCCTTGCCCGGTTTCCTGCGCGGACGCCGGCACTGGATCGCGGGGCTCGGCGTCGCGTGCGGTGCATGCGCACTCGCGTGGGTGCCGTTCCTCGACTCGGAAAGCCTCTGGCGCGGGCGTCTTGACCCATGCGGCGCGGGTCGCGTGCGGCCTGCTCTGGCTGGCGATCTTCGCCTGGGCGGCGTACCGCGCGAGAGACCGGGTGAGCGGCGCACGCCTCGCGATCGCCGCGTTCCTCGTGTTCGCTCCCGTCGTGCATCCCTGGTATGTCGCGTGGATGGCGCCGTTCGTCGCCCTGCGGCGGGACGCCGAGTGGGTCTGGATGCTGGCCGTCGTGCCGTTGTGGTACGCACCACTGGCCGGCTGGCGGCACGACGGGATCTGGACGGAGCCGGCTTGGGCTTGGCCGGTCGTCGCGTTGCCCTTCTTCGTGCTGCTCGGACTGCGCGTCGCATGGGAGCGGCGCGCGGCGCGGCGTTGAGCGACCGCGTACTGGTTTCCAACGTGCCGTCGGTGATCATGCAGGCGAGGCATGGACGTCGCCGATTTCGATTTCGAGCTCCCCGACGATCGCATCGCGCAGCATCCGGTCGAGCCGCGCGACGCCGCAAGGCTCCTCGTGCGCGATCTGGAATCGGAGCACGCCGAGCACGCGCTCGTTCGCGATCTGCCGCGTTTCTTGCGCCGCGGCGACGTGCTGGTCGTCAACGACACGCGCGTGCGCCCGGCGCGGTTGTGCGGGAGACGTCGCTCGGGAGGCGTCGTCGAGATGCTCGTGATCGGGCCGGTCGCCGGCGGAGCCGCGGGCAGCTTTCGCGCGCTCGTGCGCCCCGCTGGGCGCTTGCGAAAGGGCGAGGAGATCCTGCTCGAGGACGGAGCGGTGCTTGCGCGTGCTCTCGAGCGACCCGTGCTCGACGACGGCGCCCCCGGACAGGAGTGGCACGTCGAACTCAGCGATCCGACTCAGCCGTCGCGATCGCTGGAGGAGATCCTGGAGCGTTCCGGACGCATGCCGCTGCCGCCGTACATCCGGCGCAGCCGAGCGGAGGACCCCGAGCGCGACGTCGATCGTCAGCGCTACCAGACGGTCTTCGCCGCACGCAGCGGCGCGGTCGCGGCACCCACCGCGGGCTTGCACTTCACGCCGCGCCTGCTCGACGAGCTGGCGAGCCTGGGGGTCGAGCGCGCGAGCGTCACATTGCACGTGGGCCTCGGCACGTTCCAACCCGTGACGGTCGACCGAGTCGAGGATCACCGCATGCACGCCGAGGAGTTCGAGCTGCCTCAGGCCACCGTAGACGCCATCGAGCGCGCCCGCGCGCGCGGCGGGCGTGTCGTAGCCGTGGGGACGACGAGCGTGCGCGTGCTCGAGAGCGTGTGGGCCGAGCACCAGCGCCTGAAAGCAACTCGCGGCTCGACGTCGATCTTCATCACGCCAGGCTTCGAGTTCGGCGTCGTCGACGTCCTGCTCACGAACTTCCACCTCCCGCGCAGCACCCTCTTGATGCTCGTGAGCGCGTTCGCGGGCCGGGAGCGCGTGCTCTCGCTGTACGCGGAAGCTCTGCGTTCGGGCTATCGCTTCTTCAGTTACGGAGACGCGATGCTGCTCTCGCGCACCGGCTCGCGTTGAGACGCAGCCGCGGCGCGCTCACGTGCCGTCGTCGATGGAGACGAGCAGCTCGCGCAGCTCGCGCGCGGTGCGCCCGGGATCCGCTGCGCCGAGGATCGCGGATCCGACGACCGCGCGTCCGATTCGCGCCAGCTCCTGGACGTTTTCACGCGCGATGCCGCCGATCGGAAACAGCGGCCTTGCCGTGGCGAGGCTCGCGATCCAGGCCGCTTCGGCGCCGATGCCGTGCTCGTAGCCCTTCGTGCTCGTGGGGTGGATCGGCCCGAAACCGACGTAGTCGATCGGGAGTTCGTCGCTCTCGACCAGCTGCTCGTGGGAGTGCGTGGACCAGCCGATGAGCGCGTCGCGCCCGAGAAACGCGCGGGCGACTTCCGGCGGGCAGTCGTCTTGCCCCAGGTGCACTCCAGCGACCCCGACGGGAAGCAGGTGGCGGGCGACATCGACGCGATCATCGACGACGATCAGGGCCTCGGACGCCTGCGCGGCTCGACGCGCGAGGACGTCGAGCGTCCAGCGAACCGTCGCGGCCGCTTCGGCCGTCGCGCGCGCTTCGTTCGGGCCGTGCAGCGGCTTGATCCGCACCTGGACGATGTCGACCCACGGCAGCGCCGCTTCGAGGCAGGCCAGCGGATCGCGAGCGCCGCAGAGTTCCGGCGTGAAGAGGAGCATGAGCCGGGCATCGAGGAGCCGCCGGCGCTGCTCTTCGATCGACGGCGTGAGCATGGAGGACGAAAACCTTTCGTGTCCGGCGCGCGCTGCGCTCGGCGCCGCGTGCGACCCGGGTAGGATATGGGGACTCGTCAGGCACTGCGACCGCGGTCACGACCCGCGCGGCCGTTCGCGAAGCCTCGGACGCAGCTTCCGCCAGGTCGCAGACCCCCGATCCATCATGACGCGCACTCTCGTTCCGTTGCGCGCGGCCGCCGTTGCCGCGCTCGGTTCCGTTTTTTCCGCCGTGGGCGTTTCCGGCGTCGCGCTGGCGCAGCAGTTCCAACAGGTGACGAACTTCCCCGGCACGCTGCGCTGGAGCGAAGGCATCGAGTGCGCGGACGTCGATCACGACGGCGATCTGGACGTCTTCGTGGCCGACGGCGAGGGCTTCAGCACGGCCGGGGCGGCGCGCCAGAACGTGCTCATCGTCAACAAGCTCATCGAAGTCGGCGCCTGGACCTTCGCCGACGTGAGCGTGACACGGCTGGGCGCGCATACGAGCGACTCGAAGGCCGTGACCACGGGCGACATCGACGGTGACGGCTGGGTCGACGCGCTCTACTGCAATGCGTTCTTCACCGCGCCGCCGTCGCTCTACGTGAATCAGGGAGCCGCGAATCCGGGGTTCTTCACTTTCGAGGGAGTCGCGCGGGGGTTCAGCGCGAGCTACTCCTCGGGCTCGGCGATGGTCGGCGATCTCGACGACGATGGCGATCTCGATCTGATCATCGGCGACGCGTACAACAACTCGACGACCGCCGGCAAGCCGCACCTGTTCATCAACAACGGATCGGGCATGTTCTCCGAGACTCCGGCCGCGCTCGGTGCCGCGAACAAGTTCGGGCACATGGACGTGCAGCTCGTCGACGTGGACAACGACCTCGACCTCGATTTCTTCGGTGCGAACAAGTTCACGAGCGCCGGTGGCAACCACTACCTGATGCTCAACAACGGTTCTGCGACGTTCACGGACCAGTCGTCGCTGATCTCCGTCGGCAGCGGCAACTCCTACGAAGCCGAGGCCGGCGATCTGGACAACGACAACGACATCGACCTCTTCTTCGTGAGCCTGACGGCGCTGCAGGAAGGCGCGGTGCGCAACAACCTCGTCGGGCTCGGGTCGTTGACGTTCACCAACCAGGCCGCGCTGCCGGGCTCGGTCGACGACAACGAGATCGTGTGCTTCGACTACGACGTCGACGGCGACTACGACCTGCTCGTCGGATCGCTCGGCACGCACGAGTACCTCTGGCGCAACAACGGCGCGTTCTCGTTCACCGATCAGAGCGTGCAGATCCAGACGCTGACCGATCCGACGCTCGATTGCACCGTGGCCGATCTGAACAACGACGGCCGCTACGACATCCTCACGGCGCAAGGCGAGGGGACGCCCTCGCAGTGGGCCAACAAGTTCTATCGCAACACGGGAGCGGTCGATTCGCTGCCGCCGGTCGTGGTCGCGCACACGAACCCCGCTTCGGCGCCGAGCGCCGGCCCGGTCGTCGCGCACGCGAAGGTGCGCGACCAGGTGCTCGACGACGGCGTGAACTACGTCAGCGCCAGCGCTCACTACGTGATCTCGGTATCGCCGTTCGTCGTGCCGGTCTCGATCACCGACGCGGGCTTCGGCGCGTCTCCGACGGTGCCGCCGGGCACGACCGTGACCTGGACGAACAACTCGAGCACCGCGCGCAACGTGCAGTTCGTCGCCCCGCCGTGGACGGTGGACTCCGGCTCGATTCCGGTGGGCGGCTCGTTCAGCTACACGTTCGTCGAGCCGACGTCGTATCCAATGGTGAGTTCGCCCGGCGCACTGGCCGGTTCGGTGACCTGCTCGGGGCCGCAGCCGGCTGCGGCGCACACGACGTATTCAGGCGGACAGATCTACCGCTTCCGCTTCGACGACGATCACGCGGGGCTCGGCACCCAGCTCTGCTACGAGCTGCGCTTCACGGACTGGGCCGGCAACGTGACCGTGACCGCTTCGCGCTGCATCGCATTGACGGCGTCCGGACCTGCGAGTTCGTTCTGCGCTGGCGACGGTTCCGTGGCGACGCCTTGTCCGTGCGGCAACGCCGGCATCAACGGGCACGGCTGCGCGAACTCGTTCAATCCCGACGGAGCGCTGCTCACGGCCACGGGCACCATCAACCCCGACAGCGTCGTGCTCTTCGGGTCGGGCATGCCGTCGACCTCGACGACGGTGTACCTCAAGGGTGACGCGCTCTTCGTCGGCGGCACGGTGTTCGGCGACGGAGTGTTGTGCGTGGGCGGCTCGCTGATCCGCTTGCGCGCGAAGGCGAACGTCAACGGAGCTTCGCAGTATCCCGACGTCGGCGATGCCTCCCTCTCCGTGCGTGGAGGGACACCGCCGGGGAGCGGCCTGACGGGCTTCTATCAGGCGTACTATCGGAACGCCGTGGCCGCGTTCTGTCCGCCCGCGACCTACAACGTCACGAGCGGACTGCAGATCACCTGGTGAGCGAGAGGCGCTGCGCCGTGAGGGCCTGACGTTGGAGCAGACGTTTTGGCAAGGCCGCTGGGAGGCGGGCGAGACGAAGTTCCATCTGCCCGAAGTGAATCCGCAGCTCGTGCGCCTGTTCGAGCGCTGGCTCCACGGCAAGCCGGATTCCGCGGCCCCGAGCGTGCTCGTTCCCATGTGCGGCAAGACGCTCGACCTCGCGTGGCTCGCGGAGCGCGGCTGTCGCGTGCGCGGCGTGGAGTTCGTCGAACTCGCCGTGGTGCAGCTGTTCGCGCAGCACCTCTGGTCGGATTCGATCGAGCTGCGTGACGGCTCGCGGGTGCACATGGCGCGCGAGGCCGCGGTGGAGGTGTTCGTGGGGGACTTCTTCGCCGTCACACCGCGCGCGTTGGGGCCCTGCGACGCGATCTACGATCGAGCGGCGCTCATCGCGGTCGAGCCGCGACGCCGGAACGAATACGTCGCCAAGCTCGCCGAGCTCGCGATGCGCGGCAGCCGGCTCTTCTTGATCACGCTGGAACACGATCTCCCGTCCGGGCCGCCGTTTTCCGTTTCCGCGGACGAGGTGCACGAGCTCCTGGCTCCCAATTTCGTGCTCGAGCCGACCGAGGTGTTCGACGTGGCCGACCGCGAGCCCCGGTTTCGCGAGCGCGGAGCCACGTTCGTGCGCGAACGGACCTGGCTGGGCACGCGCCGGTAGGCCGCGTTCCTCGGCCAGCGGCGCGAGATTCTCGTTCACCAGCCGCGGGCGCAGCGCGTAGCGTGGGGGCTACCCTTCGAAGCTCATGCATTGGCTCCTCCTCTTCGGCGCGCAAGCCGCGAATGCGGCCTCCACCGCTACGTTCCTCTTCCGAGACGTGACCGCGCAGTCCATTCCGGGCGTCGAGACGCACTGCGGTTCGCCAGCGAAGGACTACATCATCGAAGTGAATGGCGGCGGGGTCGCGCTCGCCGACTTCGACGGCGATCAGAAGATCGATCTCGTGGTCGTCGATGGTTCGACACTCGAGCGCGTCCAGAAGCGCGAGCCCGGACTTCCGCCGCGCCTGTTCCTCGGCAACGGCGACGGGACCTTCAAGCCGGCGGGCGAGAGCTGGAGGATGAGCGGCGGCCGGTTCGGAATGGGCGTTGCCGTCGGCGATGTCGACGGCGACGGTTGGCTGGATCTGATCGTGACGCAGTGGGGACCGACGCGTCTCTTCTTGAACGACAAAGGACGCGGCTGGCGCGAGGCCACCGAGCGCGCGCAACTGGGCAGCGAGCCTTCGTGGACCTCGAGCGCCGCGTGTCTCGACTACGACCGCGACGGCAAGCTCGATCTCGTGCTCGTGGGCTACCTCGATTTCGATCCGGCGAAGATCGGGAAGCCGGGCAGCGGCGGTTGTCGGTGGAAGGGGCACGATGTCATGTGCGGGCCGGAGGGCTTGACGCCGCTCTTCGATCGCCTGATGCGCGGCAACGGCGACGGCACCTTCGGCGATGCGACGATCTCGAGCGGATTTCGCCCGGAGAAACCGGCCTTCGGACTGGGCGTCATGACGCTCGACTACGACCTCGACGGCGACACGGACGTCTATGTGGCGAACGATTCCACTCCCAATCACCTGTGGGAGAACCGCGGCGACGGCAAGTTCGTCGAGGTCGGATACGCGCGCGGTGTCAGTCACGACGCCAATGGCAAGGAGCTGGCGAGCATGGGCATCGCCTGTGGCGACTGGAATCGCGACGGGCGCCAGGATCTGTTCGTGACGACCTTCTCCGGCGAGTCGAAAGTGCTCTACGCGTCGACGAAGGGCGGGAGCTTTCGCGAGCGCTCCTCCAGCGCCGGGATCGCTGGACCGAGCCTTCCGATGCTCGGCTGGGGGACGGCATTCGACGACCTCGACCTCGACGGCGACCTCGATCTCTTCGTGCTGAACGGCCACGTGTATCCGCAGGCGGACGCGCCGGGAACGGACACGAGCTACGCGCAACTCGACCAGCTCCTGCGCAACGACGGCAAAGGCCGATTCGCGTCCGAGCCGCTCTGCGATCTCGTTCCGCGCGTTTCGCGCGCGGGCGCGCTCGCGGACATCGACGACGACGGCGATCTCGATCTGATCGCGCTGCAGGTCGACGGCCCCGTGCGCGTGCTGCGCAACGAGGCTCCCCACGACGCCGCGCATCACTGGCTGCGCGTGGCTTTGCGTTCATCGAGCGGCAATCGATTCGGCCTGGGCGCGCGAATCAGCGCCGATGCAGGGGAGAGTCGTTGGGATGCGGAGATTCGCACCGCGGGCGGATTCCAGGCAGCGGTGCCTGCGGAAGTTCACTTCGGCCTTGGAACCTGCAGCGAACTCGCGCGACTGCGCGTCGCCTGGCCGTCGGGGCGCGAGCAAGTGATCGAACACGTCGCCGTCGATCGCGTCCTGCGATTGGAAGAGCCGAAATGATCGCTGTCTGGTTGCTCAGCGGTGCGCTGAACGCCGGCCTGCCGGCACGCAGCCAGGACGAAGCCGACGCTTCCGCTCCACCGGCGGAGTCGACGCTCGATGCGTCGCGCGCGGCGGCGCTGCGTCGCGATCCACGCCTGCTGCCGCGCGCGGCGAGCGGGCGTTGGAAGGACTTCGGCGCGCCGGGCCAATCCGCCGGCGCGGTCCCCGAAGGGATCGGCGAGGCGCGCGAGGCTCTGGCCCAGCGCGATGTTCCGGCTGCGCTCGCGGCTCTCTACCGCGTGCTCGAGTGCGAACCCGACTACCCTCCCGCCCTGCACGAGCTGGGCGTGCTCTATTTCCGCCTTCAACGCTACGGCGACTCAGCCTGCGCGTTCGAGCGCTTCTTGACGCAGTTGCCCGAGAGGGTCGGCGAGACGCGCGCGCTCGGCCACTGCTACTACTCGCTCGGACAGTACGACAAGGCGCGCGCGCACTACGAGCGTGTCCTCGAACGCGAGCCACGCATGGTCGAGGCGCTGCGAGGTCTCGCGCTCTCGATGCTGCGGTTGGGCGAGCCCGCGCGCGCGCTGGAGCTGCTCCAGCAGCTGCTCGAGATCGAACCGCGACACGCCGATGCGCTCACGTGGGTGGCTCAGATCCAGTACGACGCCGAAGAGCTGGACGCCGCACTCGCGACGGCGCGCCGGGCGCGCGACCTCGATCCTTCGCAGGCGCGTCCGTGGTTCCTCATCGGGCGCATCGAGTCGGAGCTCGGGCACGTCGAGGATGCGCGCGCGGCGCAGCGGCGCTTCGAACGCCTGCAGGAAGCAGCGCAGTCGATCCGCACTCTCGAAGCGCGCCTCCTCGTGCATCCGCACGACGTGACGGCTCTGGAGCAGCTCGTCGAACTGCATCGATCCACCGGCAGCGTTCCACGCACTCGGCTCGCGATCGCTCGCTGGAGTGCCGAGCGCCCAGGCTCGCGCGACGTCATGCTGCATGCTCTCGACGTGCTCGACGGTCTGGATGATCGCGAAGGGGCGTCGGCAGCCGCGGAGGCGCTCGCACGCCGATTCGGGGACGACGCGGCCGTGTGGAAGCGCCTCGAGAGTTTCTACGGGCGGATCGGCGACCGAGTTCGCCAAGTCGAAGCCGGCGAGCGCTTGCGCCGCCTGCTCGGGCGCTGAGACACCCGCGTCCCGAACCAGAAGTTCGCCGAAGGGTTCAATCCGTCTGCGACGCCCTGGCCGCGTTCCGGTTCCTCCGAGGGTTACACGAGCCCGCGCCACCACCGCGGCTTGCGAGGACGCGGCACCTGGCTCCGACTTCTGCCGCGAAGTTTCGGTTCGGCCCAGAAGCGGCCGGGCGGTGCCCGGGGTCGTCAGGCCGACTCGCGCCCGCGCTGATCGCGCCGCGGGCGACCGCCCTTGGGCTTCTGGCGGGTCAGCGTGTCGTTGAACGCGACCCAGTCCTGATCCGGCTTCCTCGACCTCCACATTCGACGCGGTAAGTGTTCCATCCCCATGAGGTACGAAACGTACTTCTGGCACTTGGGGCAGAACTTGAGGTCGCTGTAGTAGTCGGGAACTTCCATGCAGAGGCTCGTTCGGCGGCGCACGTTTGCGCCGTGAGCAGGCGCTGTGTCGGGTTTCGGCTGGGGGAGGGTGGAGCTTGATCCTGGAGTCGCGCTGGTTCGTAGAAGGTCCCGGACCCGGAACGCTCGTCCGTCACGGGGCCCACAGCCCGTCCGTTTGCGCGCCGCGAACAAGGAAATCGCTTTTTCGTCAAGTTCGACCCGGCGTCTCAGGCTTCGCGTCGCGAGGCCCGCTCAACGACATTCGTCACGCCAGCGCTCGAGTTCGATGCGGTCTTGGGCGGAGTTTGCGTGGCGGATGGCTCGCTCCAGCGCCGCTCGGACATCGGCATCGGCGCCGTGGGCGTGAGCGAGCGCCCAGCCAACGGCCTCGCGGACCCGTGGGTGAGCTGACGCATCGAGCGCCTCGAGCAAGGCCGACCTCCCGGCGTCCGACGGTCGGTTTCCGAGCACGGTCGCCACGTTGCGCTGGAGACCCACGAGGCCGGCGCGTTGCAGAGGAGAACCCCGGAGCTCCAGCTCTCCAGCGCTGATCCGCCGGATCCAGTCGACCAGCGGAACCTCACTCAAGGTTGGATGGGTCCCCAGGCGCGCGGCGAGATCGGGCGCGCGGCGGCTCCACGGACAGACCTCGGAGCAGATGTCGCAGCCGAAAACCCAGTCGCCGATCGCGGTGCGATGCTCCGCGGGGATCGGGGATCGGTGTTCGATGGTCAAGTAGCTGATGCAGCGGCGCGCGTCGACTTCGCCAGGCGCGACGATCGCTCCTGTCGGACATGCGTCCAGGCAGGCCGTGCAAGTGCCGCAACTGCCAGCGAGCGGCGCCGTGGGATCGAGCTCCACGTCGAGCATGAGCTCGCCGAGAAAGAACCAAGGACCGAAGGTCGGGTGGAGCAGATTCGCCGCCTTCGATTCGAAGCCCACGCCTCCCTCGGCGGCGTGGGAGCGCTCCATGACCGGCCCGGCATCCACGCTCTGGAACGACTCGCCATTCAAGCCCTCGCGCCGCAGCCGACCGGCCAGTCGGCGCAGGCGCTTCACCATGACGTTGTGGTAGTCGCGCCCGGCCGCGTAACGGGCGATTCTGCCCCCGTCTGGCAGCCCGAACGGGGCACGGGAATGGCCGAAGCCGACGATCAGCAGACTCCTGCCTTCCGGAAACGTGCGCCTTGGATCAGCGACCCGTTCGACCTCCCGTTCGAGGTACGCCATCTCGCCGTGCCGACCGCTGGCGATCCACCTGCGAAACTCGGCCGCCCGGCGCGGAGGACCGAAAGGCGCGACGCCAGCGAGGTCGAAGCCCGACTCCCGCGCGATCGCCAGCACCGTTTCGGTTTTCGACATCCAGCGACATCGTCGTGCGCGCCGCCCCGTTCGCGCAACCGGACGCGACGATCGATCGGGATCCTCACACGACCAGGGCCCCACATTCCGTGCGGAGAATTCCCGCGCGCGCGTTCGGTCGGAATGGCTATGCGGGCTTCGCGCGCCCGTTCCCGGCGGCGTCGCTCGCGCCCCTGATGCTTCCCACGCCGGCGCCGAGCGGAACAACTTCGCCGGAATGCGGAAAATTCCCCGTCGATCTTCGGTTACCGGCGGATGATGCGTCTCTAGGTTTTCGTTAGAGCCGCTATCCTTGGCTTGGTAGCCCTCCCAGCCCCCGTTCGTCCCGGCAATGGTCGAGCCCCGTCCAGCCCCAACCGTGGTGGAACTGACCGACTCGCGTGAAGCGAGCCTGTCCGTCGCGAACCGGTCGTTCCGGGACAGCTTGGCTTCACGTCTCGGCGATCTGCGCCCGGAGCTAGGCGCAGATGAGGCTCACCGGCTCACGGAGATCGTCGCGGACACGGCGCGAGCCGCAGAACCACTCCGCGACCTGACGTCGACGCGGCTCATGGAGTCGTTCCGGCTCCAGCGCGGTCGTGGCGCTTTCGGGTTGCTTTACGAGCTCAACTGCGAACACGTCCTGGTCCAGGTCGCCGCCAGATTGCGCCGCTTTGGCAGCAAGGCTGATCCGCACGACGTGCTCCAGGAAGTCTTCTTCAACATCTATCGCTACCCGCACCGCTTCAATGCGGAGCGGGACGACGCCTTCCGCGTCTGGTCGGCGCGCATCGTGCACAACACCGTGTTGAAGCACCTCCGCTCGAATCGGCGCACGCTCCGTTCCGAGATCGCCATCGACGAATTGAGCGAGCCGCCCGAGACGGCTTCGGCCGGGCCGCTCGGTGGAGCGATCGAACGCGAAAGCCGGCAGGAGTGCGCGCAGGTCTACATGACCTACCTGCACCTGTACTTGCGCTTCTACGCCATGCTTTCCGAGCGCGAGCGGCATGCGCTCCGTCTCGTGGAAGTGGAAGAGCGCAGCTACCGACAGGCGGCTGAGGAGCTCGGGATCAAGCTCGAGAACTTGAAGATGGTCATCTTCCGCGCCCGGCGAAAGATCCATCGTGCGATGCGCCGCGTGTTCGACGGCATGTCTCCCGACTGCCGGCCGGCTCGCGAGCCCAGAGTCGGTGCGCGCGACGCCGTTCAGGAGACGGCGGAGATCTTCGCGGACGACCAGGAGGTCGAATCATGAAATCCCAGGGCTGGAACGAGGGCCTGACCGAGGTCTGCGCCAACTTCCAAGTCGACATCTCTTGCCTGATCGACGCCGAACTCGATGAGGCCGCTGCCGGGCGCGCCATGGTCCACATGGAAGCCTGCGAGTGCTGCCGGCGGTTCTTCGACGATACTCGCGAGCACACTCGCCTGCACCGCGACATCTCGGATCCGTCTCGACTCGTGGCGCGATTCGCGATGCTCACCGGCGGATCGGTCGTCGCTGCGGTCGAGAGCATCGACCTCGTGCACCGATTGGCCTCGATTTTCTACCAGCTCGGCAAGGCCTACGTCCTCGCCGGGATCGATCCGGGATACCGCGAGCGGGTGTTTGAAGCGGTCGTGCCGGTCGACTCGACGCACAGCCGCGGACGCGGATTCGTCGACGGCGTACTGATGAACGGCAAAGGCGACACTGGCGGCCTCGACTGGCAGCGCGCGCGCGCGATGCTCAACGGTCGCCTCGAGAAGATCCAGAGCCCGATCGAGAAGGACGGCGCCTGCTCGAGGAATCGGTCTCGATCGATCCTTCTCACGAGGAGTCGCAGCTCTACCTCGCGTTCCTCCACGGGCACGAGGGCAAGCGCGTCACCGCCGCCGAGTCCTACCGGCAGATCTTCAACACGGCGATCAGCGAGCCGAACCGCGGGCACGCCGCGATCCAGCTCGGTCGGCTCTACTCCGCCGAGAAGAGCTACAAGAAGGCTCTCGCCTGCTGGCGTTGGGTCACGATCAGTGGCCTCGCCGACCGCGACGATCGGTTCTTCGTCGCCAGGTTCAACTTGGGAATGGTCTTCGCCTTGATCGGCAACCGCCGTCGAGCGCTGGGCTACTTCCGAGAACTGCTCGACCGTCACCCCGGCCGCATCGGCGAGGTGGCGGAGCTCTTCGCGCGCTCGCCGAAGCTGCGCGAATCGATCGATGCACAGCCGGGCTTCGCAGAAGCGCTCGTGAAAGCTTGCCCCGAGCTGTTCTGCGGCGCCCCTGACTCAGGCAACCAAGCGAAAACGCAATCCTGAGGACGACGACTCATGCGACTCATCCAATTCGACAGCAGCTCCGTGCCGAACGGCCGCCTTGCGGTCTTCGCACGACTGTTCGCCGCCGCGTGCGTGCTCAGCATGCCGCTGCTGGCTTTCTCCGACCCCGGTACTGGCGGCCCCGATCGCTCCGTTCCGCCCGGATCCGGCTCCTCCGGCGGTTCGGTTGCCGGCGACGAGACCATCGGCACGCTCCCGTCCCAGGGACCGGACGTTCCGTTCGAGCTCGTGCGCTTCGTGATGGATCACCAGGCGAACGTCTTCTTGCAG
>JBGATX010000164.1:0-3018 GCA_044228975.1 Planctomycetota bacterium
CCCCCTCCCCCCCCCCCCCCCCCCCCCCCCCCCCCCCCCGCGCGGCGCGCGGGGGCCGCCCGGGCCCCCCCCGGGGCCCCCCGGGGTCCGCGATGCGAAGCACGCGAGTGTGTCCCGTTGCCCAGCGAGCGCTCCCGCGCTCGCGATCTCCCTTCGCGCGACAACCCCCTTCCGCCCGCCAACAAAAGGAGCAGCGCACACCACGCGCGCCGCTCCAAGACCCACCGTCCCGCGAGGCGCGCGTTTCACGCCCCTCGCTGACGAATCAACGAACCCGCACCGGAATCCGCTGCTCCACCGGCGCCACTCGCTTCAACTCGATCCGCAGCAACCCGTTCCTCAACTCCGCGCGGATCGAATCCGGATCCATCCCGCGCCCGAGCCTGAAGCTGTGCTCGAACCTCGCGAGCTCGAACTCGCCACGCACGAGCCGCCAGCCGTCCGTCACTTCTTCGACCGTCGGCACCGCCCGCAGCGTCAGCACCTCGCCCTCCAACCGGACATCGACATCCTTCTCCGCCACGCCGGGCAGCAGGAACTCCAGCCGATACCCGTCCTTGGTCTCGATCACGTTCGTCAGCGGACGCACGCTCGGCAAGGACACAGCGTTCGTCGCTTCCGCGCCTGCGCGCGGATCACAGGTCGTATCGCACGTGTTCATGGTTCTCGTCTCCAGTTCTGACTCTTGAATCAACCTTGTTCGATCGTGATGCGCCGCGGCCGCTCCTGCGCCACGCGCGCCAATTCGATGCGCAAGACGCCGTTCGCGAACGTGGCGCGCACTCCGTCCGCGTCGACGTCCCAAGGCAGCTCGAAGCTGCGCTCGAACTCCGTCAGTGCGAACCCTTGCCGCGCGTAGCGCGTCGCACCGTCGCCTGCCTCCGCTTGCTTCTCGCCCTTCCCGCGCAAGAGGAGCTTGCGTCCGCTCACGCTGACCTCGACATCGCTCGGGTCGCGACCGGGGAGCAGCGCGAGCACGAGCAGCGCATCCTCCTTCGCATGCACGCGAACCGGCACCTCCGCGCCCGGCTCGAGAGCGCGGTACAGGCGCGCGCGAGCGTCGAAGCGCTCCAGGCCGCTCCAGGGGTTGACCAAGGGACTCCACACGAACGGTTCCATCCAGTTGTTCCAGACCATCGGGGTTTCACTCCTGCGGCGTCGCGAGCCGCGTTCGATGTGCGGCCTGCCAAAGCAAAGCCGGTGCCGTGCGCTCGCGACGCCGCTGGCCGCCCTTGGACGCGCTTTTCCTGCAAACTTGGCACCCACGTCTGCCGAAGAAGCACGCGAGCATCCGTGGCAGCCCGGACCGCGCCCGGTGCGCCGTCGAGCACCCGCGCGTCCTCGGTCGGCGCTCAGAAGGAGATCGTCACGCCGAATCCGACGCCTTCGTCGAACACCGCCGGCCCGAACTCGACGTGCGTGCGCGCGCCGAAGATGCCCTGGTGCTGCGCGTCGCCGTAGTGCGCGTCGTAGACGATGTTGCCGATGAAGATGCCGAGCGCCGCTCCGAAGCTGATGTCCGACAGCCAGTGCCGTCCGCCCTCGAGCCGGCTCAGACCGACGTACGTCGCCGGCACGTAGAGCAAGTATCCGAGGGGGCTGCCGTCGTGCGTGTCCGCCCAACGCCGCGCGAGCAGCGTCGCGCCGTCGAACGCGAACGACGTGTGGCCCGAGGGGAACGACTCGTGGCTGGCGGAGTCGGGCCTGCGCCTGCCGACCGCGACCTTGAGGATCGACGTCGTGATCACGGTCCAGCCGATGGCCTCGGTCGAGACCTCGAAGAAGCGCGTGTCGCCCTCGATCAGCGCATCTCCGCCGCCGATGGCGATCGGCGCGAGACCGAGTCCGAGCGAGAGCAGGTCCCCGGTTCCCGTGCGCGTGCCGAAGACGTGATCGTCGACCGACTCGTGCGAGTTCTGATGATCGAACGGCAGCAGCAGCGGTGTCGCGATCGCCGTCACGGCGACGGGCGCCCATTGGTTCGGGTCGCGCGTGAACTGCTCCATCGCGCCGCTCCAGGGCGCGGACTGCGTGTGCTGCTCGAGCGCGGAGCACGCGCAGAAACCGACGAGCGAGGCGAGCGCGGGCGCGCAGCGTGCGAGGCGTGCATCCATGTGTCGTGGCTTCGTGCCGGTCGGGGACGTCGACCGCGAATGGGGTCGTGCGTCCCGTCCATCGACTCGCTGAGTGTCGTCGCGTGAGGAGCGCGGTGCAATGGGTCAGGAGGCAGGGCACGGGCCAGACGTGTGCGCGTCGGGGCCCTCGGCGGTGCAACGGTGCTTGGCGAATTGTGCATGACCGAGGTGCAACGCTCAGCCCGCTCGCTCGCGCGCAGGCGCGAGACGATGGCCCACGGGCAGCGCTTCGCGGGCGCGCTCCCGGTCGCCCGATCCGGCGTCTCGTCGCGCGCTCCCGTCGCCGCGCGGGCGCTCCTCCGGTGCCGAGCTCGGCTCCACGCGAGCTCGACTCGCGTTGCGGCCGCGACGCGCCGAAGTGGATCGTCGTCCGTCCGCTTGCCCCGCCGACCGGGACGCGCGGCGTCTCCGCACGTCCGGCAGCGCAGCCGCGTAGTTCGCCGTTCGCGAGAGGTCTGCTTCGTCGCGACATGGCGGCGATGGGAAAGGACGGCTTCCGCGGCGGCTTCGTGCCTCAAGCGCCGGCCGGCGGGAGCCGACGACGGATGCGGAGTCGTCCGATGCACGCATTCCACCGCCTGCCCGCTCGCGACCATCCGCGCAGCGGCTTCAGCCTGCTCGAAGTCGCGCTGATCCTCGCGATCATCGCATCGCTCGCGCTTCCCTCGCTGATGGCGACACGCATCACGGCGGAGCGCAGTGCCAACGAGGCCGTCGCACTCCGCAACCTGGGGACACTGGCGGTGGCGGAGGCGGAGTGTTCCGCGCGCATGTGGATCGACTCCGATGGCGACGGCGTCGGGGAGTACGGCTACCTGGGCGAATTGACCGGTCGCGTTCCGGTGCGCGTGCTCGCTGGCGGCGAGGTCGCGAGCGGGAGCTG
>JBGATX010000164.1:3036-12987 GCA_044228975.1 Planctomycetota bacterium
GCGGGAGCTGGGATTTCGACGTCATCCAGCCCGCCGTGCTCGATGACCGCTTCGGCCGGCTCGCCGAGGGCGTGGTCGTCGTCGGCGGCTACGTG
The DNA here is from genome assembly GCA_044228975.1 of Planctomycetota bacterium. Taxonomy (GTDB): domain Bacteria; phylum Planctomycetota; class UBA1135; order UBA1135; genus JADJNY01. The sequence goes on from JBGATX010000164.1 coordinate 3,132, forward strand.
TACCGCTGCTTTCTGCCGGGCGAGGACGTCGACGCGATCGCGGAGGCCGCGAGCGGCGGATTCGCGCGCGAGTCGATTCCGAGTCCCGACGGCTGCGAGCGGCGTTTCGCGATCGTCTGCTGGCCCGCGCGGCCGGGAATCTCGGGTCGTCGCGCCTTCCTGATCACCGAAACGCACGAGGTGTACGTGTGCGACAACGCCGGCGAGCCCGGGGCGCAGCCGCGCTGTCCGGACGCCGACGACGTCGTGCCGGAAGGCGGCTGGCCGCAGGGGCCGCTCTTCCGCACGCGCTCGGGCTGCGGGTGGAAGCTGCGATGAAGCGCGCCCGCCATGCGATCGAGGCGCGCACGCACGGGTTCGTCGGCGGGGCGACGATGCTCAAGGTGCTCGGTGCGACGATCGCGCTCGTGGCCGGATTGTCCGTGCCCATCGACGATCGTCCGGCCCTGGCCTGGATCCTCGATTGGGGGCGGGGACGCAGCAGCGCCGAGGAGTTCCGCTTCGGCGGCAGCGTTCCGACGCGACGCTGAGCGTCACTTCTTGGCGACGCCGCGCGTGATCACCGACCACACGGGTTCGGGCACGAGCGATACGAGCGCGACCACCGACCTCACCCACGCCGCGAGCAAGAGCGTCGGCCAGCTCGACCCGCGACGCTGGAGCGCGCGCAGGTCCTTCACGTCCGCGCGAACGCGGTCACTCAGCTGCCGCGCCGACTCCCGCTTCAGGAATCGGCCGAGAAGAAGCGTCGGAGCGAACCAGGCCGGCGGGTTTCGCCACGTGTCGCGCGCGCGCGGACCGGGCGTGGATACGAGCTCGTCGACGCGATCCGCGATCGTTGCGAGCGCGATGCCCGCGACGCCGAGCAGGGACGCGATCGTCAACGCGCCGAGCACGATCCGCTGCGGCTCTTCCGACAGCGACGGTTCGACACCGGCGCAGATCAGGAGCACAGGCACGGTGGCGGCGATCGACCAGGTCGCATAACGCAGGCGTCGCCGCGGCGAGCGGTTGGAGAGGGGAGCGGCAGCCATCCATGGAGAACCTACCCCGCCTCGCGAAAAGAGGTCGTCCTCCGGACGCGCGCGGCGCACGCGCGCCGAAGCTCGGACGGCGCGCGCGGCGCGTGAGGTCGAATTTCGTTCGCGATCGGCCCTCAGGAATCGACGCGTGTCATCGAGTTCCGGAACGCGTTTCCGGTGCGCGCCTGCGGCGCGGGGCGCGCGCGTCGAACTCGCGCGGACTCGCTCGACGACTCCGTCCTCGCGCTCGATCCGGGGCTAGGATTCGTTCGCCTGCTCCCTCCTTGGTTGCCCGGAGCGGTGGCGTGTGGCCACCGCTCCGGGTCGCTTTTTCCACGGGACTTCCACGCCGCATGGATCAGCTCGCCCGCACGCGCGACGAGATCGACCGACTCGACCGCGAACTCCTGCGTTTGCTCGCTCAGCGCATGCAAGTCGTGCGCGAGATCGGCTCGATCAAGAGCCAGCGCCCCGACGCGCCGTTGCGCGACGAGGAGCGCGAACGCGCCGTCATCGAATCCTGGACGCGCGAGTCCGAGCAGCTGGGCCTCTCCAGCTACTTCGCCGGCCGCGTGCTGCGCGAGATCCTGAGCTGGTCGCGCCGCGACCAGGAGCGCTTCCTCGAGCGCCAGAATCGCAGCAGTCCGCCGCAGGCCGTGCGCGTCGCGTATCAAGGCGTGCCCGCCTGCTACAGCGACCTCACGATCACGAAGATCTTCGCGACGCGCGACGTCGAGCGTCTCGAGCGCGTCGGCTGCAAGAGCTTCGTCGCCGCGCTCGACGCCGTCGAAGCGGGCGAGGTCGGCTACGCGCTGCTGCCGATCGAGAACACGATCGCGGGCAGCATCAACGAGGTCTACGACCTGCTCGCGCATCGCAACGTGACGATCGTCGGCGAGGAAGTCTGGCCGGTCGAGCACTGCATCGTCGGGCTGCCCGGCACCGTGCTCGAGCAGGTGCGCACGATCCGCAGCCATCCCGTCGCGCTGCAACAGTGCCAGCGCTTCCTCGACAGCGCCGTCGGCGTGAAGGCCGAGAGCTGGCACGACACGGCCGGGGCCGCGCAGTCCGTCGCGCTCGAGAAGGACGCGCGCGTCGCCGCGATCGCGTCGGAGGAAGCGGCGGCCTCCTATGGGCTGATGGTGCTCGCGCGCGAGATCGCCGACGAGCGCGTGAACCTGACGCGCTTCCTGCTCATCGCGCGCCATCCCGAGACGCTCGATCCGCGCCAGCCCGCGAAGACCTCGCTCGTCTTCGCCGTGAATCACCGTCGCGGAGCGCTGCTCGAGTGCCTCGCGGCCTTCAACGACCAGAACATCAGCCTGACCAAGCTCGAGAGCCGTCCACAGCCCGCGGCGCCGTGGGAGTATCTCTTCTACGTCGACTTCGAGGGCCACGTCGACGATCCGCGCGTCGCGCTCGCCCTGCAGGGCCTGCGCCAGCACACGAATCACCTCAAGGTGCTCGGCAGCTATCCGCGCCGTACCGAGAGCGCGCTCGATCGCGCGCGCTCGATCGCGAGCGGGGCGCAGGCGAACAGCGCCGATTCAAGCGACGCGATCGAGGTCGTCGACGCGCTCGACACGGTCGAGCTCGCGGCGCATGCCTGCCCCGCGGAACCGCGTCCGGCTTCGAATCCCAACCTGCGCTTGTGCGAGCTCGGCGCGCGCACCGAGCGCACGCAGGTCGACGTCAGCGGCGTCGTCTTCGGCGGCGAGCGCTTCGTGCTCATCGCCGGACCGTGCGCGGTCGAGAACCGCGCGCAGGTCATGGACGCAGCCGCGATGGTCAAGCAGGCCGGCGCGACGATGATGCGCGGCGGAGCCTTCAAGCCGCGCACGTCGCCGTATGCGTTCCAAGGTCTCGGTTTCGCGGGCCTCGACATGCTCCAGGAAGCCGCGCAGACGTACGAGCTGCCGATCGTCTCCGAGGTCCTGCGTCCCGAGGACGTCGAGAAGATGGCCGAGAAGGCCGACATGCTGCAGATCGGAGCGCGCAACATGCAGAACTTCTCGCTCTTGCGCGAAGTCGGCCAGGCGCGCCGTCCCGTGCTGCTCAAGCGCGGCATGAGCGCGACGATCGAGGAGCTCCTGCTCGCCGCCGAGTACATCATGGCCGGCGGCAACCAGCGCGTCGTCCTGTGCGAGCGCGGCATCCGCACCTTCGAGACGGCGACGCGCAACACGCTCGACATCAGCGCGATTCCCGTCCTGCGCGCGCGCACGCACCTGCCGATCATCGTCGATCCGTCGCACGCGGCGGGGAAGCGCGAGCTCGTGCTGCCGCTCTCGCTCGCGGCCGCCGCGGTCGGCGCCGACGGGTTGATCATCGAGGCTCATCCGCGGCCGTCGGAGGCCTTGTGCGACAAGGACCAGGCGCTGACGGGCGAGGACCTCGCGCGCCTCGTCGCGCAGCTGCGGCCGGTGCTCTCGACGCGCGGTCGCACGCTCTAGGGACAGCCCGCGCTTGTCGCAACCGCCGCGCGGCGCTCCAATGCCGCGCGTGCGTTCGTTCCTCGCGACTTCGTCCCGCGCTCGCGCGGGAGCGTTGGGTCTGGCGAGCGCGGCGCTCTTCAGCGCGTGCGGCGGATCATGCGCGCCGGGCTCGAGCTCCGCGCCCGCGAGCGCGCCGCCGATCGTCATCTGGATCGAGGTCGACACTCTGCGCGCCGACGCGCTCGGTTGCTACGGCAACACCTCGACGGGCGAGAACGGTTGCGCTCCTTCGCCGAACCTCGATGCGCTCGCGCGCGATGGAGTGCGCTTCGAGCACGCGTATTCGGCCGCGCCCTGGACGATCCCGAGCTTCGTGACGCAGTTGAGCGGCCTGTGGCCGTGGGAGCACGGCGCGACGCACCTGCTCGAGCCGATCGGCGAGGCGCACACGGCGCTCGTGCCGCTCGTCGCTCGCGCGGGGCTGCGCACGGGCGGCGTGATGACGAACTTCGTCGCCACGAGCCGCTACGGCTTCGAGCGCGGCTTCGAGCGCTGGGACGACTCGTTCGCGACGGGTCACACCGGCGCGACGTCGCGCGAGGCGCTCGACAAGCTGCTCGCGATGGCGGACGAACTCGGTGGGGGACGCGAGCGCGGTCTCTTCCTGATGGGCTGGCTCTTCGAGCCGCACTATCGCTATGAAGCTCACGCGGGCCTGCGATTCGGTCCTGGTTTCGGCGCGGCGAGCGCGGCGCCATACCCCGGGCCGCTGAAAGGCGACGAGCCGCTGGAGAAGCTCCTGCGCGAGCGCGCGACGCTCACGCCGGCCGATCAGGCGTTCCTTCGCGGCAACTACCAGAGCGAGGTCGCGTTCCTCGACGCGTCGATCGGGCGCTTCATCGCCGGGCTGAAGGAGCGCGGGCTCTACGACCGCGCGTGGATCGTGTTCACCGCGGACCACGGCGAGGAGCTCTTCGATCGCGGCTGGCTCGGGCACAGCGTGACGCTCTTCGACGAGCTCGTGCACGTGCCGCTGATCGTCAAGCCGCCGCGCGGGATGCTCGAGAAGAGCGCGGTGCGCTCGGACTTCGTCAGCTTGATCGACGTGCCCGCGACCTTGTTCGCGATGGCCACGGGACGCGAGCCGGATCGCGACAAGCTCGAGCTCGGTCACAGCCGATCGCTCGTGCCGACGATCGTCGCTGGGCGAGCGAGCGAGCGGCGCTGGCTTTACCTGCACACGAGCTTCGAGCCGGTGATCAAGGACGACCTCGCAGAGCAGAAGAGCGCGTTGCAGTGGGGCGTGATCGACGCGCAGAGCGGCTGGAAGTGGTTCGTCGATCACGCGACGGGCGCACAGCCGCAAGCGCACCTCTTCGAGCTGAATCGTGATCCGCGCGAGATCACCGACTTGGCGCTCGCCGACTTGGGCCGCGTGTCCTCGCAACGTCTGCGCGCGCTCGAGCCGCGGAGTCTGGGCAGCGAGCGCCCCGCTCCTGCTTGGTTGCCCGAGGAACCCTGGGGGCCACGAGCGAAGACGAACGACGGTTTCGGGCCGGGATTCCCGCCTTCCGAGCGATGAAACGCCGTGCGTTCGAGATCGCGACCTCTCGCGAGAAGCCTCCGCTCCTCGCCGATCGCGCGGGGTGCGCACGATGACGTCCACGATCGACGTGCGAGCGAGTGCCGCCGGCTCCGCGCGCGAGCGCCTCGCTCCTTGGATCGAAGGCGGAGCTCTCGCACTCATCGTGCTGCTCGTCCTCGTGTTCGGCGGCGACGCCGTGCGCGCGTCGTACCACGGCTACTTGCACACGACCGTCGGCGAGTCCGTGCTGCGTGAAGGCTTCACACCGGAGAACCCGTACCACGCGGGAGCTCCGCTGCGTTACTACACGCTCTATCCCGCGCTCGGCGTCTTGCTCGGACGCAGCGGCATCGGTTCGCTGTGGGGATTCGCGGTGCTCAACGTGCTCGCGGCATTCCTGCTCGCACCGGCTCTCGACGCACTCGGCCGCTCGGCGGGAATGAGCTTCGTCGCGCGCCGCGCGGCGTTCCTCGCGGCCGTGCTCGGCTTCAACGGCCTGGGTTGGATCGGTTTCCTCTTCGCGCCGCAGGTCGCGCTCGGCGATCCGCCCGTTTATGCGCTCATGCCGAGCTGCTTCGCGGGTCACGCCTTTGGCTGGGATGCGCGCTTGCAGGCCTTCCTGCCGAAGTTCCTCAATGTCTCGTCCTTCGCGCTCGCGTTGCCCTTCGCACTCTGGGCGCTCGCCGGCGCGTTACGCGGCACGCGCGCGTTCGCGAGCGGCATCGCGCTCGGCGTCTCACTCGCGCTGAATCCGCTCGCGGGCGGACTCGCCGCGGGCTGTTCGCTCGTCTGGCTCGCTCCGCGCCTGCGCGAGCCCGCGTTGCTGCGCCGCTGGATCGTCGGAGGGATCGCGGGCGCGCTGATCGCGCTCCCGTTCCTCTTGCCGGCGTTGTGGCGCGCGCCGATCGGACCGTCGCTCACGGGCAAGCCCGATCTCGGCGGATCGCCGCTCGCGAACCTGATCGGACCGATCGTGCTGCTCCTGCCGCTCGCGATCCTGGGCGCGCGTTCGCTCTCGACGCACGTGCGTTGGCGTCTGGGCTTCGCGTTCCTCGTGTGCGCGGCGCTCGTGCTCATCGGCGAGATGCCGCAAGGCAACGAGTACAAGATGGAGCGCCTCGCCGCGCTCGTGCTCGCGCTTCCCGCGGGCGCGTGGGTCGCGCGCCTGTGGGCGGCGAACGCGCGCGCGCGACTTAGCCTGGCGAGCATCGGCCTCGCTTGCGTTCCCACGAGTGCTCTCGCCGTCGCCGCCTACCTCGCCTGGGGCCGCTCCGCGCCCGCGTTGCCGCTCGCCGTCGAGGCGGGACGCCTGCACGTCGAGCCCGCGAGCTCGGCGGAGCTCTCGAAGGCGAGCTTCGAGCTCGAGCGCACGCTCGCGCGCGACGCCGTGATCGTCATGGCGCACGAGCAGGACGGCTCGCGCGTCACGAGCGGCCTCGTTCAAGGCAACGCGCTCGCCCCGCTGCTCTCGCACCCGCTCTTCGTCGACCTGCCGCAGATCCACAACGAGCACCAGCCCGACCTCGAGCTGCGCCTCGACCTCGTCGCCGGGCTGTGGCATGGCGAGACGTTCGTCCCGCGCTCGGGCTCCGCGCGCGAGCGCGACGTCGCGTTGCGCGAGCTGCGCAGCGTGCTGCCCGAACGTCCGCTGCTCTTCCTCGTGCCGCCCAGCGATGCCGATGTCGCGCTGGTGCTCAAGCGGGCCGGAGCGCAACGTCAAGGCGACTCGTCCTGGTTCCTGCTCGCGCCGCTCGCTTCCGCTGCGCAAGAGGAGCGCTGAACGCGCGCGCCGCCTACCATGTTTCCGATGCGACCGGCGTCGTTCCTGGGCCTCTTGTGCGCGCTCGCGGCGTTCCCGCTGATCGGCTGCGGCAAGCCCAAGCCGAAGCACTTGGTGCTCGTCACCGTCGACACGCTGCGCGCCGATCATCTGTGCGCGTGGGGCGGCGTGCGCGCGACGAGCGATGCGGCGCACGCGTCGACGCGCGGCTCGGCGGCGGGTTTCACGCTCGACGAGCTCGCCGCGAGCGGCACGCGCTTCGCGCACGCCTACACGCCGCGCGGCGAGACGTTCCCGTCCGTGTGCACGCTCTTCAGCGGCATGCCGCCGCCCGAAACGGGCGTGCTCGGCAATCGCGAAACCCTGCCGGCGGACATCACGACGCTCGCCGAGCAGCTCGCCGCGGCGGGTTTTCGCACCGCGGCGTTCACGACGAACAAGCTGCTCGATCGCGGCTCGGGAATCGAGCAGGGTTTCGAGACCTTCGAGACGGACTTCGGCGAGGAGCGCGACGCGCACGTGCTCGAGCGCGCGGCCGCGTGGGTCGAGGAGCACGCCAAGGACGAGCACCTCTTCGTGTGGGTGCACTTGATGGGCCCGCACCTGCCCTACGATCCCGCGCCGTCGCGCGAGGTCGACTTCTCGCGCCTTTTCGCCGATCCGGACTACCACGGGCCGGCCGACGGCGGGCGCGAGTTCGTCGACACGGCGTACAAGGAACAGCGCACGCTCGCCGAGGCCGATGTGCAGCAGGTCATCGCGCAGTACGACGGCGAGATCGCGCGCGTCGATCAGCTCGTGAGCCACTTCGCCGCGCGGCTCGACCGGCGCGCGAACGACGCGCCGAGTGTCCTCGACGACGCGCTCTTCGTCTTCACCGCCGATCACGGCGAGGAGCTGCATGAGCGCAACGGCTACTTCGGACACTCCAAGAGCATCTCGTCGGCCGTGCTGCACGTGCCGCTGTTCGTGCGCTGGAAGAAGGGCGTCGCGGCGCGCGCCGACGAGCGCTCGATCGTGCAGATGGAGGACGTGGCGCCGAGCGTGCTCGCGATGTTCGGTGTCGCGCGCGCGCCGCAGCAGCGCGGACTGGACCTCGGTCCGCTGCTGCGCGGCGAGAGCGATGCGCGCTTCGAGCGCGCGACGGTCGGCTTGTGGCGCTTCGACATCTTCAGCGTCACGGACGGACGCTGGCGGCTGGTGCTCAATCACGATCGCCTCGAGCCGCAGGAGGTCCCACCCGGACCGTACCTCGTGCCCGAACTCGCGCTCTACGACCGCAGCGTCGATCCGGCGGAGCTCACGGATGTCGCGCGCGAGCATCCGCGCGAGGTCAGCCGCTTGCAGGGCGCGCTGCACGCGTGGTTGAAGACGCTGCGCACGCGCGAGGGCTCGAACGGGCCGGTGTCGGCGGCGCGCTTGAAGGCGTTGCTCGAGCAGGGCTACGCGGGCGACGAGCACTGAGCTCGCGCGGCTACTTGGGCTTCTCGAACGACTTCGGATCGACGAGCTGCGACTTCTGCGTGCTCGCGTCCTCGACGCCGGTGTAGCCCAGGCCGCCGAAGCGATCGCGGAAGGCCTTCTCCATGTCGGGCGAGATCGCGGTCTTGTGTGGCGCGCGGAAGCCTTCGTCGTGGTTGGCGACGGGCGTCAGCGCGCCGTTCTTGCGCGCGTCGCCGGTGAGAATGTCGGCGATGGCGCGTTCGCGCATCCTCGTCGAAGTCGGGATGCCCATGAGCGCGAGCACGGTCGGCGTGATCGAGAGCACGTTGCCGTGCGCGAGGATGTCATGGCCGCGCAGGAACTCGTCGACGTGGCCTTGCTGCACGAACGCCGGTCCCGCGGCGATGATCACGCCCGGCGGACCGTCGAGGTGGTGGCCCGTGATCATGCGCGCGTTCGGCGCGGCGGTGGATTCGGCGTGGAAGCCGTGGTCGGAGATCACGATCACGTTCGCGCCGGGACCGGCGGCGGCGACGAGCTCGCCGACGAGCTCGTCGAACCATTCGTAGTAGTTCGGGATCGCGCCGGCGAGCGCGCGCGCGGCCTTCTCGTTGCCGAGCAGCGTGTGCAGCGGGTCGGAACCGCGCGAGACTTTCTGCCAGAGGGCTTCCGTGTCCGGGCTCGCGGGCCAGGCGAACTTCTCGGGCTCGTAGTAGCGCCAGAAACGGTGCGCGACGACGTCGGTGCCGCCGAAGTAGACGAGGTTCAGCGCGGCGGGGTGCTTGCGCATCATCTCGGCGGCGACGCGCGCGTAGGTGTGGTCGGCGGCGATCGACCACATCGTCTGCTTGATGAGGAGGTCCTTCTCGAGGACGCCGAGGTCCGAGTCGTTGGCGGTGAAGATGCGCTTGCGCAGCTCGGCGAGCTTCGAATCGTCGGCGCACCCGCGCACGAGGCGCATGACTTCGTCGTTCTGCGCGAGCGGGAAGACCTGGTCTTCCAGGTCGGGGAGGATGCTCGGCTTCCAGTTGTCGTCGACGAGCGCGGTGGAGGAGCTGCCGCTCACCATGGTTCCGCAGAGTTCTTCGGCGGGCCAGGTGATCCACCAGCCGAAGACGTTGGTCGGGATGTCGAAGAGGGACGTGATGTTCCACACGGCGCGCACGCGGCGTTGGGTGGAGGTGAATTGCTGGAGGTCGGAGTTCTGGAAGCCTTCGATGCCGTGTTCCTCGGGGACGCGGCCGGTGGCGATTGTTGTCCAGAGGATGGGGGAGAGGGTTGGGGTCATCGTGCCGAGGTGGCCGAAGGAGCCGGCGTCGATCAATCGGCGGAGATTCGGGCAGCGGCCAGTGGTGAGCAGCGGACGCAGCACGTTCCACTCGAGGCCGTCGGCGCCGATGAGCAGGACGCGGCCGACGGGTTGGGGCTTGGGTGGGTTCGAGCAGGTGGTCAGCGCGAGAGAGAGCGCGAGTGTGGTGAGCGCGCTGAGCGTGATCGATGTGCGGCGACGGAGCATGTGCAGTGACATTGTCAGCTGGGGATGTGACGTGCGCTATGGAGCGTGGTCGGCGGCTGACGGGTGACGATGGGG
>JBGATX010000165.1:0-12682 GCA_044228975.1 Planctomycetota bacterium
GCGTGCTGCCTCCGATCACCTTCGGCGAGATGAAGGTGCCGTTCTACTGCAACGCGGTGCGCCTCGAGACCGGCGGCACGGTGTTCTGGGGCACGCCGGGCATGGACGAGATCTCGATCCTCGACGCGGTCTACAGCTCCTGCGCGCTGCCGGGGATCTTCGAGCCGCTCGAGAAGGACGGCTACAGCTACATGGACGGCGGCATGGTCGACTCCGTGCCGATCCGGTTCGCGAAGACGCTCAACCCCGACCTGATCATCGCCGTCGATCTGTCGCTCAAGGGCACGTTCAAGGCGCCGGACTACAAGAACAAGATGCTCTCGACGCTCTACCGGACGTTCGAGATCGTGGAAGAAGTGCTGGTCGAGCAGACGCTCCACATGCACGTCGACTACCGCGTGGCGCTGATCCAGCCCAAGGTCGCGCACACCAGCCGCTTCGACTTCGACAAGGTGGCCGAGGTCGTCGCAGCGGGCGAGGAGGAGGCGATTCGCGTGCTCACGTCGCACTCGGCGACGCGCGACCTCGTCAAGCCGCAGATGGTCGAGGGACTCGCGTGCCCCGTGACGCCGCGCGACTTCGTCTCGGTGCGCATCGATCCCACCAAGTGCATCGGCTGCGGCATGTGCGAAGTCGTGTGCGAGACGGACGCGTTCTGGGCCCACGGCGAGCGCGCCACGGTGCGCAAGCTCTCGAACTACGAGTGCACGCGCGACCACGCCTGCGCCCGCAACTGCCCGACGAACGCGATCTCGCTCGGGAATCTCTAGACGCCCGCGCGCGGCCACGGGTTCGTTCGCGCCTCTCGTCGGGACCTTCGCAGCCGCGCGTGGCGCCTCGAGCGGTCCACCGATAAGCTCCCGCCCCGTGAGGAACGAGGGAGGGAGCTTCGAGGATCTGCGCCCGGCGCACGAGGCTCCCGCCGCGGATGCGGCGCAGGCGGACGGCGGCGCGCCGGTCGCGCCGACGATCGAACTCGTCCCGCGCACCAGCGGGCGCATCCTCGACACCGCGCTCGACATCGCGCGCGAGCGCTTCGGGCTGTATGTGGCCGTCGCGAGCGCCCTGTGGTTCATCGCGCGCGCGCTGCAGCCCTTCGTGCACCGCTACACGCAGATCGATCCGTCCAATGCGGACTACTCGATGCAGGCGGGATTCATGTCCATGGGCGTGGCGCTCGCCAACGTCTTCGTCGTCGTCGTCGTGCAGTCGCTGGCGACGATGTTGATCGCGATCCTCGCCTGGCCGGCGGTCCTCGGACTGCCGGTCGAATTGGGGCGTTCCGTCTGGCACTCGCTGCGCAAGCTGCCCGGCGTGCTGCTGATCCAGCTCCTGCAGGGCATGGCGGTCGGCGTGCTCGCCGTCTGCACCTGCGGCATCGGCTGGTTGTGGATGCAGTGGAAGTTCTCGCTGACCGTGATCGCCTACGTGATCGAACCCGGCGGCCTGGGCGCGGCGATCACGCGCTCGTTCCAGCTCACGAGCCGCGACTCGCTCGGCTGGCCCGCGTTCGTCGGATTCCTGCGCTGGCTCGCGGTCTTCGGCACGGCGTTCACCGCGGCGTTCTTCTTCAGCAGCCTGAGCGCCATCGACGACTCGCCCTTCCAGATCCGCGCGGCCGTGCTCGATCGCATCGCGGCGCCGGTGTGGGCCATCGACGTCGCGCTCGTGCTGATCACGACGCTGCTCAACGGCGTCGCGACGGCGATCTCGAGCGTCGCGATGATCGCCTACTACGTCGATTGCCGCGTGCGGCGCGACGGCTGGGATCTCGAGCTGAAGCTCGAGTCGCTCCGCGCGGCCAACGCGCCCGTCCAGCCTGGAATCGCGGAGCGCGCGTGATCCCGCTGCAGGAGCTCGCGCGCGATTCCGCGACGATCCGGCGCGTCGTCGAGGAGACGCTCGCGCAGCCGGAGTTCGGCGAGCCGGAGGCGGCAGAGGGCTGGGTCGCGCAGGCCTTCAAGAAGTTCTTCGAGTGGCTCGACGAGACGCTCGGTCTCGGGCCCGGCGGCGCGGGGGAGGTGCTGGTCTACCTCCTTTATGGATTGATCGCGCTGCTCTTCGTCGTGCTCATCGTGTCGCTCGTGCGGCGCCTTCGGCTGCGACGCGCTGGCGCGGAGGCCGTCGATCCCGAGCTCGCGCGCGCGGGACGAGTGCGCGAGCTCCTGGCACGCGCGCGCGCGGCGCACGCGCGCGGCGAGCTGCTCGACGCGTTGCGCCTGCACTTCTGGGCGCTGGTCATCGGGCTCTCCGAGCGCGGCGACCTCGAGTACCACGACGCGTGGACGAACCGCGAGCTGCTCGCGCGCGGCAAGCCCCGCGCTGACGCGCGCGGGATCCTCGAGCCGCTCGTGCCGCGTCTCGACGCGCAGAGCTTCGGTCACGCGCCGGTCTTCGCCGCCGACGTCGAGCAACTCGCGGAACTGTGCCGGCGCCATCTGGGGAGCGAGGCCGCATGAGCGCCGGGCGGTTCCAGAAGGGCTTGAGCATCGCCGTGGTCGCGCTCGTCGTGCTCGCGATCACCGCGACGTACCTGCTGCCGAAATCCGACCAGGGCGGCCTGCCGAGCGTCACGTCGAATCGTCCCGACGGCCGGCGCGCGCTCTTCCTCAGCTTGCAGCGCCTCGGCCTCGCGCCCGAAGCGTGGCGCAAGGCTCCCGGCGCGCTGCCGCACGGCGAGCACGTGTTGTGGAGCTTCGGCGTGCCGTTCGACACGGACAAGGGATCGAAGAGCGGCTCGAAGTCGCGCGCACCGAGCGCCGACACGCTCTCGCCCGCGCAGCACGGCTTGCACTCGGCCGAGCACTACCGGTCGTTCGTCGATGCGGGCGGCACGTTGATCCTGCGCTGGAACGAGCGCACGCGCGCGTTCCTCGTCGACGGGCTCGCGCTCGAGGGCGTGAAGCTCTTCGATGCACCGGCGCTTGGAGCGAGCGGCGCGCGCGGGACCCTCGGCGCGCGGCGCATCGCGATCGCCGACGGCAGCGAGGTCTCCGCCGCGTGGCACGCGGGCGCCGTGCTGCCGCCGACCTTCTGCGACTCGCTCGCGCGCGCGCTGTGGACCTCCGCGGAACCGGGTGAGGAAGGACACGTGCTCGCGGCGACGATCGACGTCGGCGGCGGGCGGATCGTGCTGCTCGCCGACGACGCGTTCACGGCCAACGAGCACCTGGGCGAAGGCGCGGGAGGCGAGCTCGCCGTGCGCTTGATCGAGGAGCAGGGCGCCGTGCGCCGGCTCTTCTTCGACGAGTACGCGCTCGGGTTGTGGGAGCCGCAGACCGCGGTGGGGCTCGCGTTCTCCGGTTCGCGTCTCTCGGTGACGATGCACGCGATCGTCGCGCTGTGCGTGCTCGCCTGGATGCTCGGCTGGACGCGCGCGTTCCCGCGCGATCCGCCGCCGCTCGACGCCGTTTCGCCGCTCTCGCGCGCCCGCGCGCTCGCCAACGTGTTCGTGCGCGGCGGCCGCGTGCGCGAGCTCTCGAACTTCGCGCGGCGCGGCGAGTTCGACCGTCTGCGCCGCAAGGCGCGCCTCCCGCGCGTGCGCGAGGCCTCGACGACGGGCGCGACCGCGTGGACGCGCGCGGCGGTCGAGCGCGAGCTGGAGCTCGCGAGCGCGCGCCTGGGCGCGACGAGCGAGCTCCCGAAGTGGCGCGCCGCGTGGATCGAGAAGCGCGTCGAGTCGGAGGCCGAGCTCGGGGCGCTCTTCGACGAGCTCGATGGAGCCGTCGGGGGTGCAGTCGGGGGCTCCGCCGTCGGCGCGAATCGTTCCGCGACTCCCTCACGCCGCGGTTGACGCTCGTCCGCGGCGCGAGCGAGCGAGCCGGCGCTTCTCTCGGCGCGCGCTCGACACCATACTCGTCGCGCCATGGAGACGCCCGAGACGCCGCTCGCCCCGCTCGCATCGATTCCACCGGGCTCCGCGGGCGCGCCCGCCGCGCCGCCGGCATCCGGAACCGCGGACGCGTTCGTCGCGTCGGCCCCACTCGCGCCGCCGCCGGCGCCGGGGCGCGAGCTCGCCGAACGCGTGCAGCGCGAGGTCGGGCGCGTGCTCGGGGCTCGAGCGCGAGATCGAGGCGTGTCTCGTCGCCGTGCTCGCCGGCGGTCACGTGCTGCTCGAAGGTCCGCCGGGCGTCGCGAAGACCTTGCTCGTGCGCACGCTCGCGACCGCGCTCGGCGGACGCTTCGGTCGCATCCAGTTCACGCCCGATCTGATGCCGGCCGACATCACGGGCACGAGCATCTACCGCCAGAACGAAGGCCTCTTCCGCTTCCAGGAAGGGCCGGTGTTCGCGCAGGTGCTGCTCGCCGACGAGATCAATCGCGCGCCAGCGAAGACGCAGGCGGCGCTGCTCGAGGCGATGCAGGAGTGCAGCGTCACCGTCGACGGCACGCGCCATCCGCTGCCGGAGCCCTTCGTCGTCTTCGCGACGATGAATCCGATCGAGCACGAGGGCACGTATCCGCTGCCCGAAGCGCAGCTCGACCGCTTCCTCTTCAAGGTCAAGATCGGCTACCCGGCGGCGGAGATCGAAGCGCGCATGCTCGCCGCGGCGCATCGCCGATCGCAGCTCGCGTCGCCGACGGAGCTCGGCGTGCAGTGCGTCAGCTCGCCGCGCGAGTTGGTCGATCTGCGCGCGCGCACGCTCGCCGTCGACGTGCGCGCCGACCTGCCGGCGTACGTCGTCGCGCTGCTCGACGGCACGCGCAAGAGTCCGCAGCTCGTCGTCGGCGCGAGTCCGCGCGCGGGCGTGATGCTCCTGCTCGGCGCGAAGGCGCGCGCGCTGCTCCTCGGGCGCGAGTACGTGACGCCCGACGACATCAAGGCGATCTTCCTGCCGGCGCTGCGCCACCGCGTGATCCTCGACCCGGCGGTCGAGATCGAGGGCGGCACGTCCGACGAGGCGCTCGAGCGCGTGCTCGACCAGGTGCAGGTGCCGCGGTGATCCCGACGCGACGCACGCTGTGGTGCGTCGGCGTGCTGACGCTCTGCGCGCTCGCGGCGGCGGCCTGGCCGGCCGCGTCGGGCGTCGTGCTGCTCCTCGATCTCGTTTTCGCGGGCGCGTTCGTGCTCGATTTCCTGCGCACGCCGTCGCCCGCGCGTTTGCGCGTGCAACGCCGCGCCGTCGATCGCGCGGGGCTGTCGCAGGACTTCCCGCGCACGCTGCGCGTCGATGCGAGCGCGGTCGCGCGCGCCCACGGCTTGCGCCTCGAGGTGCACGAGCGCTTTCCAGCCTGTTTCGAGGTCCGCGGACGCACGCTCAACGTCCCGGGCATCGCGCGCAGTGCCGCGCCGAGCACGAACGACACCGTCGCGCCGTTGGTCCGCGGTTTGGCGCAACCGCTGGCCGACGATCCGTCGGGCGGACCCGATCTCACGTCGCTGCCCGCGAACGGTCCCGTCGATCTCCTGCGCGTCTATCGCTCCGACCGTCGCGGCGTGCACGAGCTCGGCGATCTGCGTCTGCGTCTGCGCGGCCGTCTCGGACTCGTCGAACGTCAAGCGCGCCTCGCGGGCAAATTGCTCGTGCGCGTCGAACCGCCGCTGCTCGGCTTGCGGCGCACGCTGGAGCTCGCGGCGAGCGAACGCTGGCGCGATCTGGGCGTGCGCACGATCCGGCGTCGCGGAGGAATGACGGAGTTCGAGTCGCTGCGCGAGCTCGTGCGCGGCGACGACGTGCGCCAGGTCGATTGGAAGGCGTCCGCGCGCCGCGGCAAGCCGATCCTGCGCCAGTTCCGCGAGGAGCGCGGCCAGGAGCTGATCCTGGTCTTCGATTGCGGCCGGCGCATGGCCGCGACCTCCAGCGCGGATCCAGAGGGAGCTCCGCGACGTTTCGGCCGGCCCGTGCGCGGCTGGACCAAGCTCGACCACGCGCTCGACGCGGGTCTGCAGATCGCCGCGGTCGCGCTGCAGGAAGGCGATCGCGTCGGCGTGCTCGCCTTCGACGACAAGCTGCGCGTGTTCCTGCCGCCCGCGCGTGGCGCGGGACGTCTGGAGCGTCTGCGCGAGGCCGTGTTCGCGCTCGAGCCCTCGACGCGCGAGGCCGATCTCGAGCGCGCGCTGCGCGAGCTCTCGCTGCGCCATCGACGGCGCGCGCTCGTGCTGATCCTCAGCGACGTCGCCGACCCGCTGTCGGTCGAGCGCCAGCGCGCCGCGCTCGCCAGCGGATCGGGCCGTCATCGCATCTTGTTCGCGAGCCTCGACGATCCGTCGCTGCGCGCGCTCGCCGAAGGCGCGGTGCACGAGCGCCCGAGCGTGCGCGCCGCCGCGTTCCAGCTGATCGCGGAGCGCGAACGAGGTCTGGCGCAGTTGCACGGCGCCGGCGTGCGCGTGCTCGACACGCTGCCCGCCGAGTCCGCCGCGCCGTTGCTCGCCGCCTGGCTCGATGCGCGCCGCGGGTTGCGTTGAGTACGGTACACGGCATCTTTCTCACCGATTCGCGCGCAACCGCACACGCAACGTCGGCGTACGGTACACGGCATCTTTCCCACCGATTCGCGTGAGGGCACGGCGCGCGAGGCGGCGCGGGCGAATCGGTGAGAAAGATGCCGTGTACCGTACTGCGCGAGCGCCTTCGCACTTGGGGCGCTTGCCGACTTCCCGAGAGCGAATGCAACGCTCGCGCGATGGGATGCAAGATGGATCACGCGGCCGCACTCCCGAGCGGCGCCAGGAGAACCCGCTTGAACATCCTTCCGATCCTTCGCGCAGCCACCTGTTTCGTCCTGAGCGCGGCGCCGACGTCGTTGGCGCAGGCCCAGTGCGGTGAATGGGCCACGGGCCTGCATCGGCCGGGCACGAACGGACGCCTGCGCGCGCTCGAGACCTTCGACGATGGCACGGGCTCGAAGCTCTACGCCGCCGGCGCGTTCACCCTGGCCGACGACGTGACGGTCGAGAACATCGCGCGTTGGGACGGAGCTCATTGGTCGGGCCTGCCGGGCCTCGACGGCGCCGGAGCCGCGCTGTGCGTCTTCGACGACGGCAGCGGACCCGCGCTCTACGTCGGCGGCACCTTCTCGACCGCCGGAGGAACGAATGCGTTCAACATCGCGCGCTGGAACGGCAGTGCGTGGTCGAACGTCGGCGCCGGCTTCGACGGTGCCGTCTTGTGCCTCTCGGTGTGGGACGACGGATCGGGAGCGAAGCTCTACGCCGGCGGTTCGTTCACGACGAGCGGCGCGACGACGACGCGACGCCTGGCGCGCTGGGACGGCACGAGCTGGAGCGAGGTCGGCGGTGGTTTGAACGCGCCGTGCGACGCGCTCGCGGTGTGGAACGGCGCGCTCTTCGCCGGCGGCGAGTTCACGCTCGCGGGTGCGACGAGCGTCTCGAACATCGCGCGCTGGGACGGGAGCGCGTGGTCGGCGCTGGGCAGCGGAACCGCGGCCGCGGTGCTCGCGCTCGCGGAGTACGACGACGGCAGCGGATCGAAGCTCTTCGTCGGCGGCGAGTTCCTGACGGCCGGCGGCATCTCCGCGTCGTTCCTCGCGCGCTGGGACGGCGCGCAGTGGTCGGCCATGAGCACGGGTCTCGGCGGCGCGGTGCGCGCGTTGCGCGTGTCGGCGAACTCGCTCTACGCCGGCGGCACGCTGTACCCGGGTGCGACGACGCCGTTCGTCGTGCGCTTCATCGGCGCGTCGATGAACGCGCTGGCGGGACTGGAGACCGGCGGCGTGTACGCACTCGGCGAGTGGAATCCGGGCACGGGGGCGCAGCTCGAGGTCGGCGGAGATTTCCAGACGACGGGTGATGCGGGACGCGGCGTCGCGCGCCGCTCGGGTGGTTCGTGGCACACCGTCGGCAACGGCTTGGGGGTTCGCCCGAGCGACGTCGCGGCGATGACGGAGTTCCGCGATGGGTCGGGGGTCTCGCTCGTCATCGGCGGAGGCGCCGCGTTCGGTGCGAGCCCGCTGCGCGCAGGCACGGCATCCTTCGAATCGATCGCGCGCTTCGACGGCGTGAGCTGGAATCCGATGGGCTCGACGCCGCTCGGATCGGTCCTCGATTTCGCGCAGCACGACGACGGCACCGGAATGGCGCTCTACGCGTGCGGCGCGCTCGTTCCTGCGGTCGGGTCGGATGTCGTGCGCTGGGACGGCGTGCAATGGCAGCCGGTTGGGAACCTCGCGAGCTCGGTCTGGCGTCTGGCGGTGCACGACGACGGGAGCGGGACGAAGCTCTACGCAGGTGGCGATCTCGTCGCCGGCGGCGGCGGGTCGATCCACGGCGTCGCGCGCTGGGACGGAGCGAGCTGGAGTCAGGTCGGCACGGGGCACGTGCAGTACATCGAGGACTTCCAGGTGCTCGACACGGGCGCTGGCGCGCGGCTGTACGCTGCCGGCATCCACGAGACCGGCTTTAGCGGTCCGTCGCTGCGCGGCTGGGACGGCAGCTCTTGGAGCTACGTCTTCGCGCCTTTCGGCAACGCCGTCATCGCCGAGCTCGGTGCGTTCCGAGGCGAGCTCTACGCGGCCTACCCGTTCGGCGGCGGCGGTCCGGGGTTGATGCGCTGGGATGGAACGACGTGGAGCTCGGTCGGCGCGGCGCTCGACGGTTCCGTGTCGTACCTCCGCGCGTACGACGACGGCAGCGGCGGAGGCGAGCGCTTGATCGCCGCGGGAACGTTCACGCACTCCGGCGCGACCGCGCTCGATCACCTGGGTGCGTGGGACGGCAACGCCTGGACGCGTTTCGGCGGCGGGCTGAACGGTCCGACGACGCTGCTCGGCGAGGCGGGCGGAGACCTCTACGTCGTCGGCGTGTTCGATCGCGCGGGCGGCGTCATCTCCGGCGGGATCGCGCGCTGGAGGGGCTGCGCTCCGGTCCATTCGTTCTGCGCGGGCGACGGTCTCGATCCGTACGTGACAACGGCTTGTCCGTGCGGCAACACCGGCGGTCCCGGACGCGGCTGCGCGTGGAGCAACGGTCCGCAAGGAGCGTCGCTCGCGGCGAGCGGCGGAACGAATCCGGACACGCTCGTGCTCGCGGCGTCGGGCATGCCCGCGGTCGCACCGACGACGATCTTCTTGAAGGGCGACGCATTGATCCCCGAGGGCATCGTCTTCGGCGACGGCGTGCGCTGCATCGCGGGCAACCTGATCCGACTGGGAACGAAGACGAACGTCGCGGGCGCCGCGCAGTATCCCGAGCCGGGCAACGCGCCGATCTCCGTGCGCGGCAACACGCCGCCGGGCAGCGGAGCGATCGGCTACTACCAGACCTACTTCCGCAACGCCGCGACGTTCTGCACGCCGTCGACGTTCAATGTGACCAACGCCGTGCGCGTCCTTTGGTGAGTACGGTACACGGCATCTTTCTCACCGATTCGCGCGCAACCGCACACGCAACGTCGGCGTACGGTACACGGCATCTTTCCCACCGATTCGCGTGAGGGCACGGCGCGCGAGGCGGCGCGGGCGAATCGGTGAGAAAGATGCCGTGTACCGTACTCACGCATCGACGCGTTTGCGTCCGCCGAGCGAGATCCACGCGATCAGCGCGAGACCGCTCAACACGGCGACGAGCATGCGCAGCTGGATCGGCGCGTGCGGGCTGATGAAGCCCTCGATCAGGCCGGCGAAGAAGAGCATCGGGAAGACCGCCGCGAGCATCTTCAACGCGCGCTGGCTCTCGAGCGCCATCGCGTGCTTGCGCGTCCACGGTCCGGGGGCGACCCAGGCGCGCAAGAGCACCAGCCCCGCCGCGCCCGCGAGCACGATGGCCTGGATCTCGAGCGTCCCGTGGCACCACAGGATCGAGCTGATCGCTCCCGCCTGACCCCAATGTCCGGCGACGGCAGTGTAGGTTCCGAGCATCAAGCCGTTCATCGCGATCAAGTAGACGAAGAGCGGCGGGATCAAGCCCGCGGCGAAGCACATCACGCCGACGGACATGTTGTGCGCCATGATCCAGCCCGACGTCGCCGGCGATTCGCCGACGCCGAACGTGAAGTTGCCGCGGAACGGCTCGCCGGTCTTCGTCTCCTCGAGCTGCTGGATCTCGCTCGCCACGGCGCGCGGATCGAGCAGCGCGTAGGCGAGCTCGAGATCGCGGTCGACGGCGAAGTACGACGCGAGCGAGAGGCCGTACAAGAGCGCGCAGGCCACCGCGAGGATCCTCCACTCGCCGCGGATCGTGCGCGGCACCTCGTCGCGGAAGTAGTGCAGGACGCGCCGCAGCCAGCCCTCCGCCGGACGGTCGGCGCCCTGGAACAGCAGCGCGTGCGCGCGGCGGGCCTGCGCGCGCAGCGGCTCGAGCGTCGCCGCGTCGCCGTGGCGCGTCTCGTGCCAGGCGATGCGCGACGTGGCGTAGCGGTAGAGCTGCAGGAGCTCGACGAGCTCCGGCTCGGAGAGCTGCGTCAGGCTCCGTTGAGCGCGCCCGAGCAGTGCGTTCAACCGCGCCAGCCGCTGTCGTTCGCCGACCTTCTTCGCGGGCGTGCTCACGCGGGGAATTGTGCGGCCGCGGACGCGCGCGGGCAATCGCGGGGAGCGCGCGACGTGCCCGGCTCGCGTCGCTGGTGTACAACCTCGCGCGCCATGGCCCGTCTCGTCACCGCGACCTCCGAGGGTGTCGTCCTCGAGCAGGAGATCGCCGACGCCGGCAGCCGCCTCGCCGCGGGGCTGATCGACGCGCTGATCCTGACGATCCTGGGCTTCGCGCTGGTCTTCGGCGTGATGCTGATCGCGAGCGTCGATCCCGTGGGCATCGGAGGCTTCGCCGCGGGGCTCGTCTTCGGCGGCGTCGTGCTGCTGATGATGGGCTACCACGTGCTCTTCCATCGTTTCGCCGACGGGCGCACGCCGGGGAAGATGCTCATGGCGATCCGCGTCGTGGCGCTCGACGGGCAGCCGCCGAGCATCGTCGCGTTGCTCGTGCGCGCGCTGATCTGGCCGCTCGACGTCTTCCTGTTCCTGCCCGCTCCGATCGGCCTGTACGTGATCGCCCTGACGCCGCGGCGCCAGCGCCTCGGCGACATCGCGGCCGGTACCGTCGTCGTGCACGCACGCGGCGTCGCGCGTTCGCCGGAGCCGCTCCCGAACGAGAGCTGGTCGGCGCTCGAGACGCGCAAGTTCGCGCTCACGCCCGCATCGCTCGCGCGCCTGGAGGCTCCCGACGTCGAGCTCGTGCGCGAGATCCTGGCGCGCGATTCCTTGCGGCACGAAAGGCGGCGCGTGCTCGCGATCGAAGCCGCGCGCTACTACGCCGCGCGCCTCGATCTCGGCAGCTTCGAGGACGCGCGCGACGTCCTGCGCGAGATCTACCTCTTCGCGCGCGAGCAGCGCGCGAGCGAAGGCTAGACGCTCACGCGTCGCGACGCGGCGGCCAGTTGCCCAACCGGCCGTGGAAGCGTTCGAGCTCGCGGATCTGCGCCTCGCTGAAGCCGGCGGTGGCGCTCGCGGCGGGAGCCGGCGCGTCGCCTTCGGGGCCGACGCGAGTCGCGCGCGCTCCCGCGTTGCGGCGCAGGAGCTCCGCCAGCGCTTCGAACGGACCGCCGCCGTGACGCAGGCGCACGGCGAAGAGCTCTCGCTTGCCCGTCCACCACAAGAAGGCCGCGATGAGCAGCAGTGCGACGCCCTGGAAGACGAAGGCCGGCGCCGAGAAGAGCAGGACGCAGCCGAGCACCGAGAGCAGGAACGCCGCGTAGCCGCCGATGCGCACGGCGATCTCGGTCGCGCGCAGCCAATCTCGTTGGGCGCGCTGTGCACGCTTGCGCGCCAGCCACGCGCGCAGGATTCGGCCGCCGTCGGTGGGGAAGGCCGGCACCAGGTTGAAGATGCCCAGCGCGAGGTTGACCTGGACGAACTGCGCCAGCGCATCGGACAACCACAGCGGCGCGTTCAAGCTCAGGCCGGCGAAGAGCGCGACCGTCGCCAGCGCGGCGAGCGCGAAGTTCACCGCCGGTCCGGCGATCGCGATCCAACCCTCGACGCGGCTCGATTCGGGCATCGCGTTCATGCGCGCCATGCCGCCCAGCGGCCAGAGCGTGATGTCGACGACCTGCACGCCCATGCGCTGCGCGACGACGCTGTGGCCGAGCTCGTGCAGCAGGACGACCAGGAACAGGATCGCGAAGCCCAGCGCCCCGCGCGGACCCTGGTCGAGGAGCAGCAGCCCGCCGAGGGCGAGCAGCAGCACGTGCACGCGCACGGCGATGCCGAAGATGCTGCCGAGCTTGATGGATCCGAACAAACTGGGAGGGGCTCCGCGCGCGAAGGCGGCGATTCTATACGTTGGACGCAGCGCGCGATCGATCCCGATGCGCGCTCCCTCTTCGCCGTGAACCGCGAGACATTCCAGCGCCCGCGCGTGCTCGCGATCGATCTCGCCGCCCTCGAGCGCGGCGAGCCGGTCGCGATCGAGGCCTGGCGCGACGAGGATCCCGGTCTCGACCTCGTCGGGACGTGGGGGGGCTCGGCCCTGTGCGCGGCGCTCGTGCTGCAGGCCGTGCGACGCAGCCCCGTCGGGGTGGAGCGCGCGCCGCTGGTGCTCGCGCTCGGCCCCGCCGTGCGCGAGCGGCTGCCCACGGCCGCGCGCGTCTGCGTCGGCGGGCGTTCGCCGCTCACCGGCGGCTACGTCGAAGGCCAGGTCGGCAGCGATCTCGCGCGCCGGCTGGCGAGCGTGACCGACGCGCTCGTCATCGACGGCCGTTGCTCGCGCTCGAGCTGCGTCCTCTGGCTCGAC
>JBGATX010000166.1:0-12809 GCA_044228975.1 Planctomycetota bacterium
AGCTGAAGATCCCGGCCCGCGACGGTCGATCGCGTCTGGATGACGACCGCCAAGGACCCGCTCGAGCTCGGCCCGCAGCTCGTGGCCTGTCCGCGCTGCAAGCGCCAGTGGGACGCGACCGACGTGCCGCACGGCGAACGCCTGCGCTGCTCGTGCGGCGAGCTCTTCCAGCCGGAGCTGCGCGCTCCGCATTCGCCGCGCGTGTTCCGCTGCAGTCATTGCGGCGGCGCGCTGCCCGCCGAAGGCCGGGAGTGCAGCTACTGCGCGGCGCAGATCACGCTCGAGGAGCGCGGGCTCTCGGGCGTCTGTCCCGGTTGCAGCTCGCGCCTCCTGCGCGACGCGCGCTTCTGCATGGAATGCGGCCTCGCGATCCAGCCGCAGAGCGTGACCGCCTTGCGTGAGGGCGTCACCTGTCCGCGCTGCCGCGGGACGCTGCGGCTGCGCGAGCTCGCCGGACGCAGCGCGATCGAGTGCGCGAGCTGCGCCGGCCTGTGGATCACGCCCGAGTCCTTCGAGGCGTTGTGCGCGCGTGCCGAACGGGAGGACCTCGCCGCGTGCGCGCTCAGCGGTCCGGTCGGCGTGCAGCCCGCGGGCACGGCGCGCCGCGAAGGCTACATCCCGTGCGTCACCTGCGGCGAGCCGATGCTGCGCAAGAACTTCGGCTCCGTCTCGGGCGTGCTCATCGACTCGTGCAAGAAGCACGGCGTGTGGTTCGACCATCGCGAGCTCGAGCGCGTGCTCGCCTTCGTGCGCTCCGGCGGCCTGCTGCGCGCGCGCGAGCGCGAGATCACGCGCCTGGAGCACGAGGCCGAGCGCGCCGCGGCGCAGGCGGCCGGCGCCCAGGGTCCGTCGCTCTTCGACGGCGGCGCGAGCGCGCGCGGCGGGCGAGACCTGTTCGGAGGCGAGGCCGGAGACCTCGACCTGCTCGACGTGCTGGCCTGGCTCGGAAAGTGTTTCGGCCCGCGCTCGCGCCGGCGCTGGAGCTAGTTCCGGTCGCGGGACAATCCAACGAATGTAGTCGTCCTGTGACCGACTTCGCGCCGATCCCCTGAGCACTTCAAGTCCGACGGCGGCGTTCCGCGCGCGGCGCGCGCGTGCTCCGCTCGTCGGCGAAGGTCGATGAAACGACGCATGCGACGTGCGAGGCGCCTCGGCGGCCGCGCGGGAATGACGGTCGTCGAGGTGCTGTGCGCCGCGACGGTCCTCGTCGTGGCCGTGCTCGCGACGCTTTCGACGCAGCTCGGTTCGCTCGAGCTCGTGCAGCAGAGCCGCGACACCGAGGTCGCGACGGCCGACCTGCGCGCGGCGATGGAGCGCGTGCTGCTCGATCCGATCGACGAGATCCCGTTCGCCGGGAGCTTTCCGCCGGGCGTGTCGATCGCCGCCTTCGACGACCGGAGCCTCGCCAACGAGCGCATCGTGCCGACCTATCCGGGCTGGAGCGCCGCGACGCCGCTCGATCCGCTGCCGATCGTGCTCACGCTGACCTTCACGGACCGCAAGGGGCGACCGCGCACGTTGCGTCTGTCGACGTTCAAGACGCGATGAGCATGGCGCAGCGGGCAGGAAGCGCGGGATTCAGTTTGGTCGAGCTCGTGCTCGGCATCGCGATCCTGTCGATCCTCGTGCTCGCGCTGAACCAGACGCTCGGGAGCGTGCGCGCGCTGACCTCGGGCGGTTCGGCGCAGACGCGCCTGCAGCTCGAAGCGGCGCAGGCGTTGCGCGAGATCGCGGGAGACGTGCGGCGCTCCGGGTTCGTGCCGATCGACGTGGCGCACGGCTTCCCGTACGTCTTCGACAACGGCGCGCCGGCCGACGCGGACATGGCGCTGCACGCGCACACGCCGGCCGCGCAGAGCGCGCAACCCGGCGATGCGGACTTCGGGCCGTCGCGCGAGGTCGTGCTCGTCCAGCCGCTCGATGCCGACGACGACGGCGACGCCTCCAACGGACTGAATCCCGACGGCAAGCCCGACATCGGCGTCGACGGACGGCTGATCTGGTCGCCGGCGGTCACGAGCTTCGTGCTCGTCACGGGCGCCGACGGCGTGAACGTGCTGCAGCGTCGCTCGAACGGCGGTTCGCCGCGCACCGTCGCGCGTTACGTCGAGCGCATGACCTGCGACACCTCCGCGGAGGATCCGGTCAACGTGCCGCTCGGCGCGCTGCGCGTGCGCCTGTGGCTGCGCACGCGCGACGAGAAGGGCGTGGTCTACCGACTGAGCATCGAAGAGACGATCAAGTTGCGCAACGGCTGACCGCCGGGCGCTCGCACGCAGAGAAGGATCCCATGAAGCTCCAGATCGGCCGGCTCGCGCATCCGCGCCGTGGCATCGCGCTCCTCTATTCGGTCTTCGCGTCTCTCGTCGCGGCCGGATTGGTCGTGGTCCTGCTCGCGCTCGCGCGCAGCAGCGAACGCACGGCGACGGTGCGTCGCTGGGGCGGACAGGCGCAGTACCTCGCCGAGGGCGCGATCGAGGCCGCCAAGCGCGACGTGCGCGTGTCCGTCGCGAACTGGCGCCCGGTGCCGCTCAGCGGTTCGATCACGCTGCAGAACGACATCGCCGACTACACGATCCGGCCGACGGGCTTCACGAACATCGTCACGGACGCGGCCGGATTGCAGACGCTCGTCACCGGCTACGAGATCGAAGCGCGCGCCGCGGTGCAGGGCCAGCGCTCCGTCGCGCGGCGCGTGGTGAACGCCGAGGCCGTGCCGCTCTTCCAGTTCGCCGTGTTCTACAACACCGACCTCGAGGTGCTGCCCGGTCCGGACATGACGCTCTCCGGTCGCGTGCACAGCAATCGCGACCTGTATCTCGCGTGCGGGCGCACGCTGACGCTTGACACGAACTACGTCCACGCCGCGGGCAACATCTACCGCAGGCGCAAGGACGATCCGAGCATTTCCGAGGGCACCGTGCAGGTGCGCCGCTGGGTCGAGAACCCGTGGAATCCGGCCGAGCCGCGCGTGCTGCTGCCCATGTTCAGCCACTCGCAGCTCGACGCGCTGGGGGCGACGAACACGAGCGGCTTCGACAGCGATTTCGTCAGCGGCTGGGACTCCGATGGCGACGGCACGTTCACCGGACCCGGTGACGTCCTGCCGTGGGGCCCGGGCGCGCTCGACTTCTGGAGCCAACCCGCGGGCTACCTCAACGGCACGGGACACACCGTCGGCAGCGCCGCGCACGCCGTGAGCGAGGCCGTGCCGCCATCGCTCCAGTCCATGGCGCTCTTCGAGCCCGTTGCGGGCGGCGATTACGCCTGGGACGCGACGAGCCGGGAGTACATCGCCGTCGCCGCCGGCACGGGGACCCACACCATGGGCTTCTTCCACGCCAACGCCGGCCTGACGATCGTCACTCACGACGATGGGACGTGGCGCGCGTACGACGCGAGCGGCTCCGACCTCACGAGCTACGTGGTCTCGGCCGTGACCGTGCGCGACAACGTGCTCTACGACGCGCGCCAGGCCAACGGATCGTCGCAGCGTATCCGCGTCACCGACATCGACGTCGCCGCGCTCGCGCTCACCGGGCGCTTCCCGGCCAACGGCCTGATCTATGCCGCGCACTACGGCGAAGGCACGGGCGTGCAGGCGAGCGGCGTGCGCCTCGTGCACGGAGCGGAGCTCCCCGCGCCGCTGACGCTCGTCACCGAGGATCCGGTCTACGTCCAGGGCGACTACAACACGATCGACAAGAAGCCCGCTTCGGTGATGGCCGACGCGGTCAACCTGCTCTCGAATGCCTGGGACGACTCGAAGGGGCCGGGGCAGCTGCCGTTGGCGACGCCGACGACGTACAACCTCGCGATCCTCGCCGGCAACCAGGACACGCAGGTGGGACGCTACAACGGCGGGCTCGAGAACCTGCCGCGCTTCCACGAGAAGTGGAGCGGCGTCACGTGCACGATCTCGGGCTCGTTCGTGAACCTGCGCAACAGCCAGTTCGCGACGGGCGACTGGGTCTACGGCGGCGATCGCTACGAGGCACCCGTGCGCGAGTGGAGCTACGACCCCGCGTTCAACAGCGTCGGCTCGCTCCCGCCCTTCACGCCGATGGGCGTCACCGCGCGTGACGTGGTTTCGTGGTAGCGGACTGCGCGTGAAGCTCGCTCGCGTCGTCTCCGCGCGAGAATCGGCCCGGACCTGGAAGCAGGCGCGGCGCGCCGCATAGACTCACGCTCGATGCGTTCGAAGGCCGAGCTCAAGCGTCCCTGGACGCCCAAGGACGCGCGGGTCGAGCGCCCGGAGCCCAAAGGGCTGCTGGGTGTCGCCTGGCGCTTCTTCGCGCGCACCGCGTGGACCGGCGAGCACGCGCGGCGCTCCGGTCTGCGCGGCCTCTGGTGGCGCTGCGTGCGCGTCGCCTACCTCGCCACGAGCGGTTTCCAGCGCGACCAATGCCTCTTTCGCGCTTCCGCGCTCACGTACACGACGGTGCTCTCGCTCGTGCCGCTGCTCGCGCTGACCTTCGCGGTCGCCAAGGGCTTCGGTTTCTACGACGACTTGCGCCACGACACGATCGATCCTTTCCTCGATTCGACCTTCGGCCCGCTGGATCAGCTCGGGCCGGAGATCACGAGCGAACAGGCCCACGCGGCGCGCAGCACGCTCGATCAGGTGCTCAATCTCGTCGACCAGACCGACGTCAAGCTGCTCGGCTGGTCGGGACTCGCGCTGGTGCTGCTCACCGCGATCAAGCTCCTGTCCTCGATCGAGCTCTCGCTGAACGAGATCTGGGGAGCGCAACGCGCGCGCAGCTGGATCCGCAAGCTCGCCGACTACCTGGCGATGCTCGTCGTGGCGCCGCTCGCGCTGTTCATCGCCACCGGCGTGACCACCGCCGCGAAGTCGACCACCTTCTACGCCGCGATCAGCAAGCACGAGCAGTTCGGCTGGCTGCTGCAAGGTCTGCTGCGCCTCGCGCCGGTGCTGACCCTGTGGCTGGGGTTCAGCTTCGTCTACCTCGCGCTGCCCAACGCGCGCACGCGCCTGGGCTCGGCGCTGCTCGGAGCCTTCGTGGGCGCCACGCTGTGGCAGGTGATGCTGCTCTTGCACCTCGAGTTCCAGATCGGCATCGCGCGCTACAACCCGATCTACTCGAGCTTCGCCGCGTTGCCGGTGTTCCTGATCTGGTTGAACTTCTCGTGGGTCGCGGTGCTGCTCGGCGCCGAAGTGTGCAACGCGCATCAGAGCGAGCCTTCGTGCCAGTTCCCGGTCGAAACCGGCGAAGAGAGCCAGAGCGCGCGCGAGCTCATCGCCTTGCGCGCCGCGGGCCGCATCGGGGCCGCGTTCCTGAGCGCCGGCGCGCCCTGGACGGTCGAGCGCCTCGCGGCGGACATGTCGACCACGACGCGCTCGACGAGCGAAGTCCTCGAAGCGCTCGTGCGCGCCGGCCTGCTGGTCGAAACGCAAGGAGCGAACGAGTACGAGTACCTGCCGGCGCGCGAGCTGGAGCTCATCACGGTGCAGTCGATCCTCGAGGCGCTGCGCGGAGCGCGCGGCTTCGACGCGCACAGCGCTCCGGCGCCCATCGATCAGCGCATCGGAAAGCTGCTCGCCGACATCGACCACGAGTTCCGCGACTCGCGCCACAATCGCACGCTGCGCGCGCTCGCCGAAGCGACGCTGCGCGCGCAGGGCGCCGAGCACCCGCGCACCGAGCCCGGCACGTCCGTCGCGCCGAGTGCGAGCTGACGCTCAGCGTGGCGCCTGGGCGCCAGACGACGGCGGCGGCGGCCGCGCGAGCGGCTCATCGATCTCGGACACGCACCACAGCATCGCGGCGATGACGCCCGCCGAGAGTTCGAGCTCGCGCGGGTGCACCTGATCGACCGTGTCGCGCGCGCAGTGGTGGAAGTCGAAGTAGCGCGACGGATCGGGGCGGAACTCCATGACGTTGAGGCCCGCGCGTTCGAGCGGCGTCGTGTCGGCTCCGCCGCCGCCGCGGATCAGCATCCCGGCGCCGTAGGGCGCGAGCAGTTCGGAGATCGCGCGCAGCTCGTCCCAGGCCTTGCCCTGCGCGTTCGTTTCGAACCCGCGCGGGGCGAAGCCGCCACGATCCGATTCGATCACGAGCACGTGCTGCGCGAGCTCCTTCTCGTGCGCGTCCTTGTACGCCACGGCGCCGCGCAAGCCGTTCTCCTCGTTGACCCAGAGGATGCAGCGCAGCGTGCGCCGCGGCTTCAAACCGGCGGCCTGGATCAGGCGCAGCGCCTCCATCGCCTGGACGCAGCCGGCGCCGTCGTCGTGCGCGCCCTGGCCGACATCCCAGCAGTCGAGGTGTCCGCCGATCGCGATCACCTGCTCGGGGAACTCGCTGCCGACGATTTCGGCGAGCACGTTGTGCGCCGTGACGTCGGGGAACTCGCGACAGTCGAGCTCGAGCTTCACGCGCGCCCCGGGCCGCGTGCGCGCGAGCTGCGCGAGGCGTTCCGCCCCGGCCGTGCTCACCGCTGCCGCGGGCACCCGCGCGATCCCATCGGCGTAGCGCATCGATCCGGTGTGCGGCACGTCGTCCAGGCGCAGCGTCATCGAGCGCACGATCGCGGCCAGAGCTCCGGCCTTCGCCGCCTCGACCGCGCCCTGTCCGCGCTGATCGACGGCCTTGCCGTAGGCTTCGAACGGATCGAGCTCCGCCGGATCCATCGGCCGGTTGAAGAGCACGATTCGCCCGCGCGCACGGTCGCCGAGCGCGCGCAGCTCGTCGAAATCGCGCACGACGACGAGCTCGCCTTCGATGCCTCCCGCGGGCGTCGCCACACTGCCGCCGAGCGCGAGGATCGAGAGGCGCGTGTCGCGCGCTTCCGCCGGAGCGACGACGTCGAGGCGCGCGATCTGCCCGCGCTCCCAACGCGGCACCTGGCAAGCCTCCGCGCGCACGTTCGCGAGGCCGTCGCGCGCCAGCGTGCGCTGCGCCCAGTCCTCGGCGTTCGAGAGCTCCGCTGATCCGCTCAAGCGGTGCGGCGTGTCCTTGCACAGTTCGATCAACTTCGCGTACGCCTGTCCGCGTGCGAGGGCCTCCGTCACGATGCGTCGCACGGCTTCCGCGCGATCGATGCGCGCCGCGGGCGGAGCCTGCGCCGTGGCGCGCGCGCCCGCCGGAACGAGCGCGACAGCGACGGAGACGAGGCGTCCGACGGCGCATGCCAGCGCGGAAACGCTCAGTGAGGGCCTCGAGCCCGAAGTGCCGGAGTGCGTCTTCATGGGCGACACCAGTACCAGACGGTGGAGATGGCTCGAGACCGCGTCGAACCGGGCGCTGGGAACGCGCGCCGAAGTCTAACGGAAGTCTTGACGGATCTTCGCGGCCCTTCGGACAATGGCCAATTGACTGCGCGCTCTCGCGCGCGGCGCTCGAGTCGATCCCGCAGCTTCAGGAGGAACGGGAATCATGAGAATCGCTTCGCGCTGGACCCGCGTCTTGCGCACCGCAACCGTCGCGGCCTTGCTCGTCACGGCCGCATCCGCTCAACAGACCTATTTCCAGGCGACGATCAACGCGTCGCAGGAGGTCCCGCCGAACGTGTCGACGGCGACCGGGAACGCGTGCGTCATCCTCGACGTCGCCGCGCACACGGTGACGTTCAACATCGCCTACTCCGGCCTGACCTCGAACGAGACCGCCGCGCACTTCCACCAGGGCGCGCCCGGCGTCAACGGCGGGGTGATCATCCCGCTGCCGGCCGGGAACCCCAAGATCGGCACGCTGCCCACGACGCCGGCTCAGGAAGCCGCGTTCCTGGCGGGCAACGTCTACATCAACATCCACACGGTCAACTTCCCCGGCGGCGAGATTCGCGGCCAGGTCGTCGCGTCACCGCTCGTGCCCACGACGCTCTACTGCCCGGGTGACGGCACGGGCACGGCCTGCCCGTGCGCGAACCACAGCACGGTCGGCGCGGACGCGGGTTGCCTCAACTCGCTCGGCACCGGCGCGACGCTGCGCACGCGCGGCATCGCGAGCATCGGCTGCGACACGCTGTTCCTCGACGGCGCGGGCATGACGAACTCCACCGCGATCTACCTGCAGGGCTCGACCCGCGACCCGTCGGGTGGCCTCGGCACGCCCACCTTCGACGGATTGATCTGCGTCGGTACCACCGTCGTGCGCCTCGGCAACACGACGAACGTGGCCGGCGCTTCGACCTATCCGGCCGGCACGCAGGTGCCGATCTCGATCCGCGGCGCGAACACGCCGGCGACGACGCGCGATTACCAGATCTTCTATCGCAACGCGGCGAACTTCTGCACGCCGGGCACGGCGAACTACAGCAACGGCGCGGAACTCGTCTGGGTTCCTTGTTGCGCCGCGCGCGCGCCGGCGTCGGGAGCTCCTGACGCCGCGCGTCGCGTTCGTCGCACGCTCAGCGCGAGGCCGGACTCGAACAGGGTCCGGCCTCGCGCTCGTTTCGTCGCGCACGCTGGCACCCAAGTCATACACGTCGCCGCTTCCGCTCGCGCGGCGCGCCGGCATACTACCGAGGTAGTTGAAGCGGCCCGCGGCGCATTTCCGCGCTGCGCAGGAGTCGAGTCGGAGGCGACTGCGATCTCGGGCCGCCCACGCTTCGGAGAGCAAACGCATGCGCGCCCTGGCCTTGACCCTCGTGCTGATGGGAGTTCCCTCGCAGGACGCCCCCCGGCAGGCCGCCGACGAGCAGTACGCGTACGTCGCGGCACTCGCGGAGAAGGGCCTGCACGAGCGCGTGATCCGCGAAGCTACAAGCGCAAGTAGACCTTCCTGCGCGACAACCCCCGGCACGAGAAGGCCGATCTCGTGCGCTACCGCCTCGCGTGCGCGCTGTTCGAGAGCGGACGCGAGGCCGACGCGCGCGCGCCCTTCGAGGAACTCGCCGCCCGCACTCGCTTCGAGTTCGCCGCCGAAGTCCAGTTCCGACTCGGACAGTGCCTCGCGAACGCGGGCGAGCGCGTCAAGGCGCAGGCGTGCTTCCAGCGCGCGCTCGCCGCGGGCAAGGACTACCTGCGCGCTCCCGCGCTCGCGCTGCTCGCGCAGGCCGAGCTGGCCGACGGCGACGCCGCCAAGGCGCTGGCGCATTTCGAGCAGCTGCTCGAGCGCGACGCGCAGTCCACGTTCGCCGCCGATGCGCGCTCCGGTCGCGCCTGGTGTCTGTACCGACTCGGCCGGCTCGACGCCGCCACGGCCGCGGTGCGTGAGGCGTTGGCGGCGCCGCTCCAGGCTTCCGAGACGGGTGCGCACGGCGAGAACGCGCGCGCGGCGGAGCTGCAGTTCCTCCTGGGGGAGTGCCTGCTCGATCAGAAGCAACCCAGGGAAGCGCTCGCCGCCTACGAGTCGGTGCGCGAGGGGCCCTACGCCGACGCCGCGCTGCGCGGCGCCGGCTTCGCGAAGTCGGCGCTCGGCGATCCACGCGGCGCGGCCGCGGAGTTCGCGCGCGTGCTCGAGCGCTTCCCGCAGTCGCGCCACCGCGCCGAGTGCGCGCTGCAACGCGGCATCGCGCTCTTCCAGGCCGGCGATCTCGCGCCGGCGATCGCCGCGCTCTCGATCGCGGAGCTCGAAGCGTCGCCCGAAGCGCTCTCGTGGCGTGCGCGCGCCGAGCTGCAGGCGGGCGACGCTGCCGCGGCCTTGCGCAGCGTCCGACCTGCTCGGCAAGCTCGGCCGCGCCGAGGAAGCGCAGCGCGCCTACGAACGCGTGGGTTCCGAGCGCGCGCTGCTCGCCGCGGCCGTCGCCGCGGTCGACGGGCAACGCTGGAACGACGCGATCGACCTCGCCGCGCGCCTGCTCGAGCGCTTCCCGCAGTCGGAGCAACGCACCGAAGCGCTGCTCGCGCTGGGCGAGGGCCTGTTCGGCGCGCAACGCTGGAGCGACGCGGAAGAGGCCTTCGACGCGGCCGCGACCGCCGAACGCGACGATGTGCGCCGCGCACGCGCCGCGACGCGCGCGGCGTGGGCGGCCTATCTCGGCGGGGAGCATGCGCGCGCGGCACGACGCTTCGACGCCGTCGCGGAGCTCGCGCGGCGCGACGACGGCGAAGCGTCGGGCGCGAAACGGGCCTCGTCCGTCCGCGAGCTGCCGGAGGTCGAGGAGTCGTCGTACATGGCCGCGCGCGCGAGAGAGGACGCAGGAGATCTCGCCGGCGCCCGCGGCGCGTACGCGCGTGCTCTCGAGCGTTTCCCGCGCGGCCCGCACGCCGACGAGGCGGCGTTGCGCGCGGCGCTGCTCGCGAGCGACGGCGGCGGCGTCGAGGCCCTCTCGGAGCTCGCGCAACGCGGCACGCCCGCGCAACGCGCGCGCGCGTCCTTCGAGCTCGGCGAACGGCTCTCGAACGCGGACTCGTTCGCCGAGGCGTTGCGCGCCTACGAGGACGTGCTGCGCTCCAAGGACGCCGGCGCGCTCGCGCCGCGCGCCAGCTACGGCGCCGCGTGGTGCCTCTACCGTCTCCACAAGTCCGACGAGGCCGAGGTCGTGCTCGACGGACTGCTCGACGACGCGCAGCTCACGCCGCTCGTCGCCGACGCGGCGCGCGAGCTCGCGGTGTGGACCGCGCTCGAGCGCAAGGACCTCGCGGCGGCGCAGCAGCGACTCTCCGCCTTCGCGTCCGCGCCTTCCTCTCCGGTCGCTGGAGCGCGGTCGCCGCCCAACCGGTCGGCGATCGGCGTGCGGCGCGCAGCCGCTCGGCGCCGCGCCGAACGATCGCGGTCAGCCTTCGGGCGCGCGCGACGAGCGGCTCGCGACGTTGCTGCGCGCGGTCGTGAGCGCGCTGTGCGCCGCGGAGCGCAACGACGAGGCGCGCGCGTGCCTCGAGCGCGTCAGCTCGCAGTTGCGCGAGCCGCGCGCTCGCTCGATCGCGCAGCTCGAAGGAGCGCGCATCGCCGCGCGTTCGGGCGACGTCGACGGAGCGGAACGCCAGCTCGGCGCGTTGCGCGACGCGCTCGGCGACGATCCGGCGTTCGCGCAGGCGCTCTTCGAGGCCGGCGAAGCGGGGTTCGAGAAGGGCGCCGACGCCCAGGCGATCGCGCTCTACGACGAGGTCGCGCAGCGCGCGCGGTCCATGGCGCGCGGGGAGCGCAACGC
This sequence comes from Planctomycetota bacterium, assembly GCA_044228975.1. Taxonomy (GTDB): domain Bacteria; phylum Planctomycetota; class UBA1135; order UBA1135; genus JADJNY01. The sequence continues at coordinate 11,056 of JBGATX010000166.1, forward strand.
GACCGCGGCGAGCGCGCCGCTCGAGGCTTGCGCGTTGTACAAGGCGGGCTTCGCGCGCCTGCGCGCCGGCGACATCGCGGGCGCCGAGCGCTCGTTCGCCGCGCTGGTCGAACGCCATCCGCAGAGCGAGCTCTTCCACGAGAGCCTGTTCCTGCTCGGCGAAGCGCGCTATCGCGCCGGACGCATCGATCCGGCGATCGAGTGCCTCGAGCGCGTGCGTCGCGAGGCGCCGCGGCACGCGGTCGCGCCCAAGGTGCTCTTCCGTCTGGGGCTGTGCTACGGACGTCGCGAGCGCTGGCGCGAGTGCGGCGAGGCGCTCGAAGCGCTGGCGCGCGGCTGGCGGGACTTCCCGAACTTCGCCGAGGCGGAGCTGTGGCGCGGTCGCGCGGCTGCGGCGCAGGACGACGCGCGCGGTGCTCGCGCGGCCTTCGAGCGCGTGCTCGCGCTCGACCAGGGACTGCTCGCGGCGCAGGCGCACCTCGAGATCGGACGCGGCCTGCACGCAGCGGGGGATCGCGACGGCGCGCTCTCGGAGTTCCTCAAGGTCGCCGTGCTCTACGCGGGCGACGAGGAGGTCGCGGAGGCCCTCGTGCTCTCGGGGCAAGTGCTCGAGGAGCAGGACCAGAAGGAGCAGGCGCGCGCGCAGTACCGCGAAGCGCTCGAGAAGCACCCCAAGGCGCGCTACGGCGCCGAGGCGCGCCGCCGTCTCGCCGCGCTCGGCTCGCCGCGCTGAGCGCGCGCCGCACGTGCACCCGCGAACGACTGTCGGCCGCTCGATCGAAGGCGAGGTTCCATGAAGCGCATGCCGGTCAAGAGCCTGGTCCTCGTCGCCGCGATCCTCGCGGCCTGCGCCTACGTGCTGCAGCATCGCGTGCGCTCGTGGCTGGCCGGTGAAGGCCGCTTCACCGATGGATCGGAGCTGCGCGTCGCGCTCGACGACGAGCTCCTGCGTCACGCGGTGTGGGATGCGCCGCGCGCTTGGACGGATGCCGCGCGATCGGTCGACGCGGCGACGACGGCGCTGACCCTCGAGCAGTCGCGCGTCGCGCTCTCCACGGACGGCCGTTGGCTCGTCTTCGCGGCCGGCGCGCGCGGGCTCAACGTCGATCTCTACGCGCTGGAGCTCGGCACGTCCAAGGAGCCCGTTCGAATCGCGCGCGTGAACAGTGCCGCCGACGATCTCGCGCCGAGCTTCTCCGAGCATTTCCTCTACTTCGCCTCCGACCGCGACGGCGGCGGGGGCCGGCTCGACCTGTGGCGCGCCGCGTACCACGCGGGCGAATTCGCGGAGGCCGAGCGCCTGCCCGAGCGTTTCCAGTCGAGCGCCGACGACACGGATCCCGCGCCGTCGATCGACGACGACGAGCTCCTCTTCGCCTCGGATCGCGGCGGCGATTTCGACCTCTACCGCGCGCTCGCGCCCGGCGCGCCTCTGGATCCGACGCCGGCCGTGCGCTTGGAGTCGCTCGCGACGAGCGCCGCGGAGCGCGAGCCCGCGCTCGCACGCGACGGACGCGCGCTGTTCTTCGCGTCGGATCGTCCGCGCGAGAATGGGCCGGCAGGCTTCGCGCTCTACCGCGCGACGCGCAGCGGAGACGCGAACGGCGACTTCCGCGAGCTCGACTGGTCGGGCGCGCGCGCGCTGGCGGAGCTCGATGGCTCGACGGCGCAACGCGCACCCGCGCTCGCGGCGGGCGGCTTCGAGCTCTTCTTCGCGCGCGAGGCCGCCGGGAGCGGCGTGGGCGCGACGGAGA
>JBGATX010000167.1:0-12833 GCA_044228975.1 Planctomycetota bacterium
CGACATCCGCGGGATCGTGCTCGTGCCGCGCGAATGGGGACCGAGGGAGCCGGAAGTGAGGCTCGCCTACCTCGGCACGGATCCGTCGGAGCTCGACCACCGGCGCAGCGTGCGCGCGACGGCGCTGGCGGGCGATCGCGCCGGAGCGCAGGCATTCTCGTGGTCGATGACGCACGTGCAAGTCGGCCGGCACGAGCTGAGCCTCGTCGATCCGCCGTATGCGATCGAGCTCGACGTGCCGCCCGGCGGCCGATCCGACTGCGAGCTGAAGCTCCCGCCGCCGTGCGAGATCGTCGTGCGCGTGATCGACGACGTCACACGCGAAGACGTCGAGGTGCACGAACTCAGGTGGCAGTCCGCGCGCGACTTCCGACCGGGGGCGGGAATCCTGGCGGAGGCGGAGCGCGACGCACGCAACCGGCGCTACACGATCCGCGCACCGTGCGGTCCGATCGACCTTCAGCTCTTCGATGACGTCTTCCAGCTCCCACCCACGCGCATCGACCTCTCGACGGGCGTGCGCGAGACCACGTTGAGCCTGACGCGCGCCTGCGGCTTCGTCCTCCGAGTTCGAGACGGCGATGTGGTCGTTCCACTGCCGATGGAATGGCACGCCTGGCCGCAGCTCGCCACGGGGGCGAAGGCGCGCGGCTTCATCAGCATCGACGATGAGGAACGCCGCTTTCAGCTCACCGAGCCCGGCACCTACACGCTCGAGCTGCCGAAGCTCGTCGGCTACCTGCAACCGCCGAAGCTCACGATCGTCGTCCCGCCGCACGAATTCGTCGAGCACGTCGTGCAGCTCGAGCGCGAGCGGCGCTGAGGCGTGAGATGGGATCGGACGAGTACACTCGCGCTCGCGGTTCGCCGCCGCGTCGGACATGAGGAAGAGCTCGCGCACGCTGCTCGCATTCGCGCTCGTGATTCCGGCGCTCGTCCTCGTCGTCGCGGTGTCGATGTTCGGGCCGTGCGCCCGTCAGCGCGTCGATGGTCCGACGGAGCGCGCGGCAGCTTCCGCAGACTCGGCGAGCGCGGAACCGACGACCAGCGAGACGATTTCGATGCTGGTTCCGCCCTCCGATGATTCGGCACCCTTCGCCGAAGCCGCTGCGCGCGTCGATGCACCGCTGGACCACGCGACGGAACGCACGCCCGTCGCGAGCGTTCGCAGGTTGCACGGCGCGCTCATCATGACCGATGGCTCCGACCTCGAGCGCTTGCCGCCGGGGGAGCTGACACTCGATCTGTTGCACGAGGTGAGCACGGCAGCGCGCTCGACGCTTCCGAAATGGAGAGCGGACGTGCGCAAGACGAGCGTCGTGCACGGCGAGTGGGAGGTCGATGTCGGCGAGGTTGCGCCGAGCTTCGCAGTTGTGCGTTCGCTGCTCTTCGGTGCTCGACCGGCGCTGATTGACGGAGGCCGCAGCCCGCTCCCGCTGCCGGCCGACGGGTTCCTCGAGATTCGCGCACGGCTCGCACCACACACGATGTTGCGCGTGCTCGACGCGGAGACGCGCGCGGATCTCACCGCGATCACGATCGTCGCCGCGCCACGAGGGACCTGGTTCCAGCAGCAGCACCCCGGTGCGGACGACGATTCGCGCACGATCGCGCGCGAGCTCCGTTCGCCGGTCGATCTCGACGATGTCGGGCTCGCGAGCGGCAGCGGGCGGCCGTCGACGCTCTTCGTCGGGGCCGAGGGCCGTGCCTGGGCGCGACTCGAAGCGCGTTTTCCAAGCGAGAGGGAGCTGGAGGTCGTGCTCGCGCGCGGCGGAGATCTCGATGTCACCATCGGCGGCGTGACGGCGCCGAGCGTGACGATGCTGCGCGTGCGGCCGTTCTCGAGCTCGAGCCCGACCTGCGAGCTCGCGCTGGCGGAGGACGGGATCGTGCACCTGCGAGGCCTTCTTCCGGGCAAGGTGCGCGTCACCGCGGAGATCGGTGAGCGCGACGCGCATCCGATCGAGCTCGCGGGAGCGAACGCACGTCTGGTCGCCGGAACGACGAGCGCGATCACGCTCGCGTTGCGTCCCGCGCCTCGCGCTCAGCCGTCCAACATCTCGGGCACCATCGCGATTCCGAGCGCATGGGGGATCGCGAATCCGGTGCTGCACGCGAAACTGCTCGACACACCGCTCGCCGGCTTCCGCAAGCAGCGCGTGACGCAGCCGCAGCGGTCGGCATTGCCGCGCAGTGGCTTCGAAGTCTTCGCTTGGTACTTCGACGATGTGCAGGCCGGGAAGTACGAGCTCAGCTTTGAATCGTCGGATCTGACGGCCCTTGTGGATGCCCCGCCCGGCGAGAAGCACGACTTCGCGCTCGAGCTGCCGTCGCCGTGCGATCTGTCCGTGCGCATCGTCGATGTGGATACCGGCGAAGCGGTGGAGGTCGATGAACTCCTTTGGCAGCGCAACGACGAAGCGCAGCGCGGGACGCTGCGAGTTGCGAAGCGTGATACGACCACGGGACTCTTTGCGTTGCGCACGGCCGGCGGGAAGATCGCGTTGAGCGTGCGCGACGCGCGCTTCGAGGCGTCGACCACGTCGCTCGACCTGGCGAGCGGCGTGCACGAGATCACCATCCGATTGTCGCGCGCGTGCGGCGTCGTGGTGCGCCTGCGCGACGGAAGAACGGCGGTCGGCTGGCCGGAGGATGGAGCGCTCGAGCCCGTGGCAGTCGGGGGCACGACCGGCAGGCTGCGCTCCATGTCGCGCTCGCCGATCGAGCGGCGACTCCAGCTCACCGCTCCCGGAACGTACACGCTCACGCTCCCGAAGATCACAGGCTATCGCGACGTCCCGGTTCAAACCGTCGTCGTCCCGCCGCGCGAGTTCGTCGAGCACGTGGTGCAGCTCGAGCGCGAGCGGCGCTGAGTCGGTCGACAGCTCCGCGCGCGCTGGTATCTTGGCGCGCCATGGGTTCCCCCGACCTGTACTCTGCCGTCGCGCCGTTTCCCGAGCGATTCAACCTGTGCGACTACTTCCTCGAGCGCAACTTGCGCGACGGGCGCGGGCACAAGGTCGCGCTGCGTTGTGGCGAGCGCACGGCGACGTACGCGCGCGTGTCCGAGCGCGCGCAGCTCGTCGCGGCGGCCTTGCGTCGTGCGGGTGTGCGTCCTGAGGAGCGCGTGCTCATCGTGCTGCCCGACATTCCCGAGTTCGCGGAAGCGTGGTTCGGCGTGCTGCGCGCGGGTGGCGTGTTCGCGATGGTGAATCCGCTCCTGCCGCGCGACTCCTTCGACAGCTATCTCGAGTACACCAAGGCGCGCGTCGTCATCACGCACAGCGACGTGCTGCCTCAGATCGGCCCGGCGATCCTCGCGTCACGTCTCGCGGTCACGACCTTCGTCGTCGGGCCCGATGCGGGCGAGTTCGTCGCGTACGAGCAGGCGCTCGCGGCCGAATCGCTCGGTTCGATCCTCGCCGAGATGGAGCCGACGGGTCCCGACGATCTCGCGGGCTGGCTCTTCACTTCCGGCTCGACGGGCAAGCCCAAGGCCTGCGTCCACACGCACGCGGACTTCGCCTACAACACGGAGACGTACGCGCTGCAAGTTGCCGGCTATCGCGAGAGCGACGTGTGTCTCTCCGTGCCCAAGCTCTTCTTCGGCTACGCGACGGGCACGAACCTCATGTTCCCGTTCCGCGTGGGTGCTTCGGTCGTGCTCTTCCCCGGGCGCGCGACGGCGGACGAGCTCTTCGATCAGATCGCGCGCCATCGGCCGACGTTCATCACGAACGTGCCGACGATGATCAACAACATGCTGCGCTCGCCGCGCATGGAGACGACCGACCTTTCGTCGTTGCGCGTGTCGCTCTCGGCAGGGGAGGCGTTGCCGCCCAAGCTCTATGAAGAGTGGAAGGAGCGCACGGGCGTCGAGATCCTCGACGGGATTGGTTCGGCGGAGATGTTCCACATCTACATCTCCAACTATCCGGGCGACGTGAAGCCCGGCAGCCTCGGCCGCATCGTTCCGGGATATGAAGCGCAGATCGTCGATCCGCAAGGTGCGCCGGTCGCGGACGGACAGCCGGGGAAGCTGCGCATTCGCGGCGGCTCGACGGCGCTCTGCTATTGGGCCGACAAGGAGAAGTCGCGCGCGACGTTCCAGGGCGAATGGTGCACGACGGCGGACATCTTTCGCCGCGATGAGAACGGCTACTACTTCTACGAAGGGCGCGACGACGACCTGCTCAAGGTCAGCGGCATCTGGGTTTCGCCGCTCGAGATCGAGAACGTGCTCCTTTCGCATCCGGCGATCGCGGAGGTGTGCGTCGTCGGCAACGAGGACGAGGAGCAGCTCGTGAAGCCGCTCGCCTTTGTCGTGCTCAAGAGCGGCTGGAAGGGCGACGATTCGACCGCGGCGGCTCTCAAGGCGCACGTGAAGAGCAAGCTCGCGCCGTACAAGTACCCGCGCTGGTTCGAGTGGCGCGAGAGCCTGCCGAAGAACGATCGCGGCAAGGTGGCGCGCAAGGAGCTCAAGGCGGAGCTCGAGGCGCGCAAGCGTTGAACGCTCGCACGCGATTTCGCGCCGTCTGGCCTTCGGCGATGCGTTTGCGCACTTGCTCCGCGCGTCGACTCGCGCTGAAGTCACGAACCCGCGCCCGCCACGAGCCATGACCGACCTCGCCAAGCTCACCTCGCCTGAATCGGCACCGTTCTTCGGGCCGCGCTCGATCGCGCTCGTGCCGGTCGGCAGCACGGAGCCGCACGGGCCGCATCTGCCGCTCGACACCGACGTGACGATCGCGCTGGCGCAGTCGCGGCGCGCGGCGGAGATGCTCGCGAGCGCGGGCGTGAGCGCGTTCGTGCTCCCGCCGATCGCGTACGGCATCACGAACTACACCGAGGGCTTCCGCGGACGCGTGAGCTTGCGACCCGGCACGTTGTGGGCGCTGGTCGAGGACCTGATCCTCTCGCTCGAGCAGGAAGGCGTGCGACAGATCGTGCTCGTCAACGGGCATCTCGAACCGGCGCACTTGACCGTGCTGCGCGGTGTCGTGCTCGATCACGCCGTGCGCGACGGAACTCGCGCGCAGGCGCTGCTCGCCGACAACACGCGCCGACGCTTCGTCGAGCGTCTCGGGCGCGAGTTCCAGAGCGGCGATTGCCATGCGGGCAGCTATGAATCGAGCCTCGTGCTCGCCGCGGATCCATCGTCGGTGCGCGAGGAGCTGCGCCGCGAGCTCGCGCCGGTGCGCATCGACCTGCTCGAGAAGATGAAGCACGGCGTGACGAGCTTCGCTGCCGCCGGCGCGAAGGACGCGTACTGCGGCCAGCCCGCCGAAGCGAGCGCGGCCGAAGGTCGCAAGCTCATCGATGCGCTCGCCGGCATCGTCGTCGAGCTCGCGCGCGAGAGCTGGCCGGATCTCTTCGAGTGAGTGATGTGCGCCGAGCGCGCGGGGGCACGCTCCGCGGCGAATCGGTGAGAAAGATGCCGTGTACCGTATGTCCTTCACGACCGTCATCCAGGTTCGCTTTGGGCACGTCGATCCGGCGGGCATCGTGTACTTCCCGCGCATCTACGACTACTTGCACGACGTGTTCGAGGAGCTGTGGGAGCAGCACGTCGGCGAGCGCTACTACCGCATCCTGTGCGACCAGAAGGTCGGCTTTCCGCTGGTGCACAGCGAGGTCGACTTTCGCGCGCCGCTGCGTTTCGGCGACCGTCCGATCGTGCGCGTGACGTGCTTCCGCCTCGGTCGCAGCTCGCTCGGGCTGCGCTACGTGTTCGAGATCGACGGCAAGGTGTGCGTCGAGGCGAAGCAGACGACGGCGTGCGTCGAGCTGACGACGATGAAGAGCTTCCCGATGCCCGATGCGTGGCGCAAACGCTTCGAGGCGATCCAGGAGGCCGAGGTGAGGACGTGACGCGCGCTCCAGAGCGGGAGTTCGAGCTGCGCGAGGCGTTGGAGGTGCTCGAGCGCACTCCCGCGACGATCGCGGCGCTCCTCTCCGGCCTCTCGCCGGCGTGGATCCATGCGAACGAAGGCGTGAAGACGTGGAGCCCGTACCAGGTCGTCGGCCACTTGATCCACGGCGAGCGTACCGATTGGATCGCGCGCACGCGGCACATCTTCGAGCACGGCGAGGCGCGCGCGTTCGAGCCGTTCGAGCGCGAGGCGATGCTGCGCGCAGGCACGCAGGCGCCGCTCGACGAGCTCCTCGCCACCTTCGCACGCGAACGCGCGAGCAGTCTCGAGGCACTCGAGAGCTTCCAGCTCACCGCCGCCGATCTCGATCGTCGCGGGAAGCACCCGGCGCTCGGCGCGGTGACGCTGCGCGAGCTCCTTTCCACCTGGGTCGTGCACGATCTCGGCCACGTGGCGCAGATCGCGCGCGTGCTCGGGAAGCGCTACAGCTCCGACGTCGGTCCGTGGCGCGCGTACCTGCCGATCCTGTCCGAGCGCCTCTCCGGTCCCGCGAGCTGACGCGCGCGCGACGCAACTCGACCGTGCAAGCGCGGCGAACTCCGCCTATCCTGTCGGCCCGCCACGGAGCTTCGACCCTTGCGAATCAGCCAGATGCACGGCCGCTACCGGCCGATCTTCAGCTTCGAGTTCTTCCCGCCCAAGACCGACGAGGGCGCGCGCAACTTGATGTCGACCGTCGCCGACCTGAAGACGGCCTGGAACCCCGACTTCATCTCGGTCACCTACGGGGCGGGCGGGAGCACGCGCGACCGCACGATCGAGGTCGTGACGAAGATCCAGAGCGAGCTCGGCATCACGACGATGGCGCACCTGACCTGCGTCGGCTCCACGATCGCCGACATCGAGCACACGGTCGAGCGCCTGCGCACGAGCGGCATCGAGAACATCCTCGCGCTGCGCGGCGATGCGCCGCGCGACGGCAATGGTGCGTTCACGGCGACTCCCGGAGGCTTCCAGTACGCGAGCCAGCTCGTCGAGTACCTCGCTCCCAGGCGCGACTTCGACATCGGCGGCGCGTGCTATCCCGAGAAGCACCTCGAGTCGCCGAACCAGGCCGAGGATCTGCGCTGGACCGTGCACAAGGTGCAGCGCGGAGCGCAGTTCCTGATCTCGCAGCTCTTCTTCGACAACGAGCACTACTGGTCCTTCGTCGACCACGCGCGCCGCGCGGGCATCAGCGTGCCGATCGTGCCGGGCATCATGCCGATCACGAACGTCGCGCAGGTGGAGCGCTTCACGAAGCTCTGCGGCGCCTCGATCCCGCGCGAGCTGCTCGAGCGCCTGCGCCGAGTGCAGGACGATCCCGCGCTCGTCATGGCGACCGGCATCGAGCACGCGATCCGGCAATGCCGCAAGCTCCTCGAAGGCGGCGCGCCGGGGCTGCACTTCTACACGTTGAACAAGAGCCACGCGACGCGCTGTGTTCTCGCCGCCGTGCGTCGCGACTAGCGATGCACGGTCGGGGCGGCCGGCGCGACCAGCGACGCACGCTCGAATCAGCGAACGTGAACGGCGAGACGGCCGGGATCGAGCGCTAGAATCCGCCGCCTGCGTTGAAGGTCTACCTCTACATCCTGACCGAGGTCATCGTCGCCTTCGCGTTCGCCGCGGGTGGCATGCTCGTGCTCTGCTTGCCGGGCGCGGCGGTGTCGGCGGTCAACAAGCTCGCCGGCGTCGACATCGTCGTCGTGCTGAGCTTCCTGCCGCCGCTGCTCGCGAACCTGCTGCCGTACCTGTTGCCGCTGGCTTTCCTGCTGGCGCTGGTCGTGAGCTTCGGACGCCTGTCCTCGGACAACGAGTGGACGGCGATTCGCATGAGCGGCATGCATCCCTTCCGCGCGCTCTTCGCGCCGCTGCCGCTCGCGCTGGGGCTGTGCGCGCTCTCGTGGTGGTTCTGCTCGGAGGGACTGCCCGTGATGCGCTTCGCGCAGGAGAAATCGGTCATCGCGGCGTTGCGTTCGACGATCACGAACCTCTCGCCGGGCCGAACGGAGCTCCACCTGGGCAAGTTCAGCCTCATCGCGGCCGCGCGCGACGGCAACGACTTCCTGCAGGCCGTGATCCACATCCCGGCGATGAATGGCGAGGAGGCCAAGACCTTCGCGGCGCGGCGCGTGCGCTTCGGATTCACCGGCGACGAGATGATCATCTACCTCGACCAGGCGCGCATCTCGCACGGCACGCTCGACATCATCAGCCAGTCGCCGACCTTCCGCATCGATCTGCAGGAGCTTCAGAAGGGCTCCGAGAAACGCTTCAGCGGCCTGCGCTACCAGACCTCGACGGCGATCTTCCAGCAGCTCGAGGATCCGGCCCTCGACAAGAAGCGCGCCGAGGTCCTGCTCTTCGAGGTGCACCAGCGCGGAGCGATCTCCTCCATCTATCTCGTCTTCCTGTTCCTCGGCATGCCGCTGGGTTTGCTGCTCGGGCGGCGCACGCAGCTCGGCGCGCTCTCCGTCGCGGTCGGCGTGGCGCTCGTGTACTACCTGCTCGCGCTGCGCCTCGGGCAGCAACTGGCGTTGAACCACGTCATGCCGCCGCTCTTGTGCGCGTGGACGGTGAACGCACTGGGCTTCGCCGTCGGTCTCGTGCTCCTGCGCAAGGTCATGCGCCAATGAGCCGCGGCTTGAAGATCGGCGGACGGCTCGACCGCTACGTCGGCGCGTCGTTCGTCTCGTCGTACGCGACGGCGTTCCTGATCCTCGTCGGGCTCTTCGTGATCCTCGACATGGCGTCGAACCTCGACGAGTACCTGCGCACGTGGAAGGACGGCAGCAAGCCGCCGGTCGGGCTGATCGCACGCTACTACGTGCTCAACCTGCCGTTCGTGTTCCTGCAGGTCGCGCCGTTCGTGACGCTGGTCGCGGGCATGTTCACCGCGTCGCGCCTGCACAAGCACAGCGAGATCACGGCGAGCTTGAGCGCGGGCGTCGGCCTGCATCGTCTTTTCGCGCCGGTGCTGTTCGGAGCCGTGCTGTCGGGCTGGATCATGTTCGAGCTGCGCGAGACGCTCGGCGCGACGCTCGGGAGGCAGCGCGACGCGGTCAAGTACGTCCTGGATCGGCAGCAATACGACGAGGTCTACTTCGAGCTCTACGTGCGCGACTTGAACGGCGCGGTCGTGCACATCCACGAGTTCCGTCCGGCGTCGTCGACCCAGCCCGTGCCCGAGGTGCGCGGCCTGGAGGTGACACCCCAGCGCGCCACGGTGCGCTGGTCGAGCATCTCCGCGACGAGCGCGCGCTACGAGGTGCGCGACGGCGTGCTCGGCTGGTGGCTCGAGAACGGCCGGCATCGCGAGGTCGTCGACGTGGAGCAGACGCGACCGATCGACCGGTTGCAGGGCTTCGACTTCACGCCGGAGCTCATCCTGTCGGTGAACCGCGCGCGAGAGAACCCGCTCGAGCTCTCGTACCGCGAGACGCGCGAGCTGGCGCGGCGCGACCCCGACAGCGTCGTCTACAAGATGCTCGAGCAGTACTGCGTCACGGCGCCGGCCGCGTGCCTGGTGCTGCTCTTGATCGGCCTGCCGCTGCTCTTGCGCCGCGAGCGGCGCGCGGGAGGCATCGAAGGCGTCGCGGGCGGCTTCGTCCTGTGCATCTTCTACTTCGCGATGGACTTCGTGCTGAAGAACCTCGGCCTCGAAGGCGCGCTCGATCCGTACATGGCGGCGTGGCTGCCGATCCTCGTGTTCGGGAGCCTCGGCCTCGCGATGTTCGTCGCGATGGACTCGTGACGCGCGGGCGCGCTCACTTCACGCGCTCGAGCTTCGACACGCGCCCGCTCGCGTTCCAGTCCATGACGTAGAGATTGCCCTGCTCGTCCCAGTCGGCGCAGTGCGGCGCGAGGAAGACGCCGTCCTTCCATTTCGACTTCTCGACGCCGTTCTGCGCGCGCAGCGACTCGTCGGGCTGATCGCCGAGGTGGCAGACGAGCTCGTTCTTCTCGTTCAGGATCGTCACGCGGCCGGCGAGATCGGCGATGACGAGATCCTTGCCGCGCAAGTGCATGTGACACGGACGGCGCAGCATGCCGCTGATCACCGACAAGTGCTTGCCCTCGAGATCGAAGGTCTGCAAGCGGCCGTTCTCGCGGTCGGCGACGAGCAGCACCGGCGGCGACACGCGCGTGTCGAGCAGCAGACCGTGCGGCGTTCTGCACTTGCCCGGCTCGCTGCCCGGGCCCGCGAACGACTTCAGGTACTTGTGATCCTTGTCGTACTTGTGGATCCACGAGAGCCCGTAGCCGTCGGCGACGAAGAAGCTGCCGTCCTCGAGCACGGCGATGCTCGTCGGGTTGTACTGCTCCTGCTTCTCGTAGATGCCCGCGGTCTGCGGCCAGCCGACGCTCCACAAGACGTCGCCGTCGAGCGTGCACTTCGCCACCTCGTGACGCGCGGTGTGCGCGACGTAGACGAACTCGTTCGCACCCTCCTTCACGATCTGCATGCCGTGCAGTCCGCCGGCGAAGTCCTTGCCCCAGGTTTTCAAGAGCTTCCCCGACGCATCGAAGATCATCACCGCGCGCTCGGTGTCGGTATTGACGAAGATGCGGCCCTTGGAATCGTGCGCGATGCAACCGTGCGTGTTGCCGAGCGGCGCGCCGCCATCGAGAGCGCCCCAGTCCTTGACCCAGCGGTAGGTGTGAGCGCCGCTGCCGAGCTGCACGGCGTCTGCCGTGAGCACGGCGGTCGCCGCGCCCGCGGGCTTGCAGCTCGCGTCGAGCGTCGAGAGGGCGAAGAGCGAGAGCGCGAGGATCGTCGGGGGCTTCATCGGGGCTCAGTGCGTGTGGCCAGTGGGGGAGAGGAGCACGTGCTCGCGCAACGCGTCGATGTCGCGCTGCGCGGAATCGTCGTGAGGCAAGGACTCGAGTGCCGCGGCGAGCTCGAGCGCGGGATCGTCGGCGCCGGCTTCGTGGAGCTCGCGCGCGAGCCGCAACGTCGCCGCGGCTTCGAGTCGCGCGCCGCTCGCGTGCGAGGCCAGCGCGTGAGCGTGCGACGCGGCCGCGGACGAGTCGCGCTCGAGCAGCGCGATCAGCGCGCACGTGAGCGCGGAGCGCGCGTCGAGCGTCGCATCCGCGACGTGTTCGCCCCCGTGTTCGCCCTCGCTTTCGCATCCGACGGCGAGCTCCAGCGCGCGCCGCGCGAGTCGCGGCTCTCCTTGCAAGGCGTGCAGGCGCGCCAGGCGCTCGGCGAAGTGCGCGTGGAGCGCGTCGCTCGCGTGCAAGGCGCATTCGAGCTCCTGCACGAGCGGCGCGCGAACCCCGAGAGCCAAACGCGCGTCGACGCTCGCCAGGTACGCGGAATCGTGGCCGCATTCCGGCACACGGCGCCGCGTGTCCTCGAGCTCGCGACAGTCGCGCAGGAACGCCGCGCAACGCCGCGCGTCGGCGAAGCCGGGCAGCACGCCGAGCAGCGCGCCGTCGCGCCCGATCACGCAGGCGGCGAGGCTGCCGCGCTCGCCGAGCCAGCGCTCGAACGCGCGCTCGTGCTCGCAGGCGTCCCAACGCACGCTCACCCATCCGCGCGCGAGTTCGGCCGCGACGATCGCCGAGCTCCAGGTGCGGCGCTCCATGCGCTGCGCGAGCTCGAGCTCGTCGCAGGTGAAGCGCACGAGCAGCGGTGACTCGGCTCGCGACCCGCGAACGTCCGCTGCGTCGTTGGCGTGCACGAGCGCGAGGGCGAAGACGAGAGCGAGCGTCATGGCGCGAGATGGTAGCGCGCGCCGCGCCCGCTCACGTCGCGACGCCGGCGTCGGGCACGGGCCAGCGCGCGGCGATCGGCGCCCAAAGCGCGTACGTGAGTCCCCACGCGCCGACGACGTCGATCGTGTAGTGCAGGTGCGCGAGGAAGACGCTGGCGACGACGAGCAGGTGCGCGGCGAGCGCGAGCGGGCCGAGGCCGGGCTGGCGCCGGCAGTAGAGCCACAGGAGGAACGTGCTCGACACGTGGCCCGAGAAGAAGAGGTCCTTGGTCAACGCGACATGCGGTGCGTCGCTGAAGAGCGCGCTCCACGGATTCACGATCGAGAGCCAGGCGTCCCACGAGGAGCTCGCCGCGATGCCAGCGTTGACGTCGGCTCCGTACGCGGGTCCGAGCAGCGTGAGCGGGACGCACAGACCGCGCACGAGGCTCACGAAGCCTCCGACCCAGAGGAAGTGCACGAACGCGGCGCGATGAAGTCGCCAGAGCGCGCACGCGAGCGGCACGTAGAGCGCGAGCCAGATCCAGTAGTTCCACTGCGCGACCCACGCGCTGCGCGGGAGGTGATCGAGGACGAGATCCGAGAGGCGCGGCGCGGCGCGCGGCTCGTTCGTGAGCGCGAGCGCGACCATCGCGGCGTGCGCGGCGTAGCGCCAGGCGAGCGCGAGCGGGACGGAGTCGGGAAGCAGGCGCGCTGCGCTCACGTGATGAGCCGCAGCGCGAACGGATAGCGATGGTCGTCGCCGCGGTTGGTCGCGATCGCGGCGAGGATCACGAGGACCACGTTGAGCACCCCGATGGCGATCAGGATGACGAAGCCGACGCCGATGCAGATCGTGGCGAGTCCGACGAGCGAGATCAGGAAGGACGTGATCTGGTAGTTGAGGGATTCCTTGGCCTGACGCACGACGTAGGCGCTCTTGCCTTGCTGCACGAGCAGGATGACGAGCGGGGCGATGAACCCGCCGACGAACGTGAGCAAGTGGGCGAGCATCGCGAGCTGGCGCTCGTCGGAGGTGGGACGACCCGGAGGAAGCGCGGATTCCATGGGCTCTTCTTACTGGATGAGAGCGGTGGACGAAAACGCGCAGCACGCGAGGAACGAATACCGAGTTCGAATGGCACGCGGGGCTGCACTCGCTGAACGCGATCACCTGCCGCGCCGTTCCACACCCCTTTGCGCTCCATCCCCCTTCCGA
>JBGATX010000168.1:0-12781 GCA_044228975.1 Planctomycetota bacterium
GTCGACCGCGCGCGCACGGACTCCGACGGACACTTCCGCGTGCGCGGAGCGCGCCGCGGATGCACGCAGGCACTGTTCCTCGACCGCGGCGGCGCGCGCGGAACCTTGCGCCTCGTCGATCGCGCGCCACAACCGGGAGCGACGGACGAATTGGGCGACGTCGTCGCCGGCGAACGCGGTCGCGTGCACGGACGCATCCTGCGCGCGGACGGTGCTCCGCTCGCAAGTGCGCGCGTGTGCGCCCTTCCCGATCTCATCCCCGGTCGCACGCTGGAGACCCTCGCCCCGCTCGTCGAACAGTCTCCCTTCCGCGCGTCCGCCATCGCTTTCGTGCGCCGCGGCTCGCCCGCGGTCGAGCTCGTGCCCGCGCCCGCGGCGCTGCGATCGCTGCTCGAATCCCTGCCGTTCCCGACGGTCTTCACCGCCGCGGACGGGAGCTTCGACGTCGCGCGCTCAGCGGGCGTGGAGACGTGGCTGATCGTCGACGCGCCCGGTTCCGCGGCCAAGCTCGTGCCCATCGCGGCGGCGCAGACCGACGCCGGTTCGATCCGCCTCGCGATCGCGAGTGCGTTGCGCGGTCGCGTGCTCGACGACAGCGGCGCGCCGATCGCCGGCGCACAGGTGCGCGCGGCCGTCGACGATGTCACCTCGAAGTCGAGCGAGAGCCTGCGCCTCTTCCACGGCTCGGCGGCTACGGATGGCGATGGTCGCTTCTCGGTCGAAGGCCTCGCGTCCTCCGCGCCGCTCTGCATCGCCGTGCAACGCGCCGGCGCGAGCTCCTGGCAGTTGTTGCGCACGGACTCGAACGCAGGTGACGTCGAAGTCCGTCTGGTGCGCGGCGCGACATGGACGTTGCGCGTGCGCGACGAGCAGGGGCGTGCGATCGCCGGAGCGCGCGCCGAGCTGTCCTCGAACGCGCTCGAGTGGCAGGCCCTGCTCGGCAGCACGCTGCCGCTCGAGACGGCGACTTGCGACGCCGAGGGTCGCGCGCGCTGGAGCGGATTGCCGCGCGGTCGCTACACCGCGCGCGTGTCGTCACCCGAGCTCGGCAGCGCGCTCGCTCGCGCGACGGTCGCGGATCTCGACGTCGAGACCGAGCTCGTGCTCCAGCCCGCGCGCACGCTCGCCGTCCTCGTCGTCGACGGGAAGACGCGCGAGGCCATCGCACACGCGAACGTGCGCTGGATCGACGGCGTCGGCACGGCCGTCGCGAGCGGCGAGACGGATGCCGCTGGCGGAGTCCGGTTGCCGCGAGCCTTCATCGACCTCGGGAACGCCGCGCACGCGCAACGCGCGGAGCGCAACTCGATCGAAGTCGATCATCCGGGTTTCGCGCGGGCGACGATCGAACTCGCGCGGCCCGACGCGGAGAGTGCAACCGTCGCGCTCGACACCGGCGGCGTGATCGAAGCGCGCGTTCGGCGCATGGGCAAGCCGGCGCGAGGCTCGCTGTGCTTGCGCAATCCGGGCGACGGGACGCTCCTCCTCGCGCACGCCGACGCGCAAGGTCTCGCGCGCGTCACGCACGTCGGACCCGGCACGTGGTCCTTCGTCGCCAGCACATCGCTCGCGCGCGTCGAACGCCTCTTCTCGAAGACGTTGTTCGCTTCGCAACGCGGCGAATGCGTCGTCGCGAGCGGTGAGACGACGCGCTTCGACGTCGAGCTCTCCGATGGTCCCGAGGACGCGCCTGGCGACGCGCAAGGCGGCGGCATCGCCTCGGTGCGCGGCAGCGTGCGCATCGACGGCGCGCCCGCCGCGGCGGGTCTGCGGATCGGTCTGCGGGTGAAGGTCGGGCCGGTGTGGAGCTTCGATCCCGATCTCGCGCGCACCGACGCCGACGGTCGCTTCGAGATCGCGCGCTGCGCGAGCGGCCCGGTCGTCTTCGACATCGAGAGCGTCGACGAGCAAGGCCAGATCACGATCCGCGGCGCGCGCGCCGTCGAGTTGCAGCCCGACGCGCGCGCGGAGCTCGCGCTCGACTTCCGCACGACCTCCGTCGTCGTGAGCGTGCTCGACTCCGACGGCAAGCCGGTGAACCAGGCGCAGGTCGCGGCGGTCCCGATCGGATCGCCGTCGGCGACCTTCGGCTACGGCGGGACCACGGACGCGAGCGGTCGCGTGCGCATCGTCGTCGCGGAGGACAATCGCTTTCGCGTCACGGCCAGCGAGGAAGGTCTCGGGCAGGCCGCGCGCGAGCTCGAGCTGCATGTCGGTGACGCGCCGCAGACGCTCGAGCTGCACCTCGACGCCGGCGTGCCGTGCCGCGGTGTCGCGCGCCTCGACGGATTCGTGCCCACGGAGCGCGCACCGCGCGGGATGAACCCGCTCTCGACGCAGCGCACGATGCTCGGACGCTTGAGCTTCGTGCGCAAAGGCGATCCGTCGAGCGCGCGCTTCGTCGAGCTCGCCTTCATCGACGGGCGCGCCGA
Source organism: Planctomycetota bacterium (assembly GCA_044228975.1). GTDB lineage: Bacteria > Planctomycetota > UBA1135 > UBA1135 > JADJNY01. The sequence continues at coordinate 2,433 of JBGATX010000168.1, forward strand.
GTTCGAGGTGCGCGGGCTCGCGCCCGGCGACTACATCAGCGGCTGCTCTTCGGGCTCGTCGTTCTCCGCGCCGGTCGAGTTTTCCCTCGGTGCGCAGGGCGACTCGTCGCTGGAGCTGCGCTTGCGCGCGTCGGATTGACCGGTGCGGCGTCGCGGGCGACGGGCGCGTGGGTCGAACGGTTCTGCTGCTCGCGCCACGCGCTCGGCGCGCTGCCGACGAGCTTCTTGAACGCGCGGCTGAACGCGGCCTCCGAGCCGTAGCCGACGCGATCGGCGATGTCGCTCATCGTCGCCTGGCCTTCGAGCAGCAGGCTCGCCGCGAGCTGCATGCGCCAGCGCGCGAGGTACTGCATCGGCGGTTGTCCCACGAAGTGCGTGAAGCGCTCGGCGAGCACGGAACGAGAGCTCGCGCACTCGCGTGCGAGCTCGTCGAGCGTCCAATCCTGCCGCGGCCGCGCGTGCAGCTGCGACAGCGCGCGCCCGACGATCGGATCGCGCAGGCCCGACAGCCAGCCGCTGCCCTCGGGATCGAGTTCGCGCAGGTAGCGCCGCACCGCTTCGACGAAGAGCAGCTCGCTGATGCGCGCGAGCATCGCCTCGCCGCCCGCGCGGCGCGCTTGCGACTCGGCGACGGCGAGCTCGATGATTCCGCGCAGACCGGCGTCCTCCGCTCCCGCGCGCACGTGCAGCAAGCGCGGCAACGTCTCGAGCAGCGGGTTGAACGGCCGCGCGTCGCAACCGAGGAAGCCGCACACGAGCTGCACGGGTTCGCCGTCGGCGCTGCCTTGCGTGATGCGGAACGGCCGGCGCTCTTCCGCGGATGGGATGTATCCCTTCACGTCCGCCGGATTGCGCATGCCCGGTGCGCTCGACATCACGTGCGCGTCGCCGTGGGGGAACGCGATCACGTCGCCTGCGACGAGACGCACGGGAGGCTTGCCGATCAGGCCTCCCCAGCACTCGCCGCGCGCGATCACGTGGTACTCGAGCACGTGCTGCGCGCCGGGGATGACCGCCGCCGCGACCTCGGCGGCTTTCGGAGCCTCGGCGGCCCAGGGAGCGCGCGCGTCGACGAGGAAGAAGACCGCGCCCTTCAAGCGCACGGCCTGCAACACGGCGGAAAGGGGATCGACGCTCAAGCTGCTCCTCCTCGGACGATCGATCACGCGCGACGGACGCTCGGTCGTGCGCACGCCGGGGCCCGGACCTTCGATCAAGGACTCAGGCCGCGCGATCATTCAGCGTAGCGCGAAAAACACCTAGTTTCTGCCTCGCAGCGTGCACGAGCGTCCTGAGAGGAACGCCGGACGCGCGGCCCGCATGGATCCGCGGAATGGATCCCGCTCAACGGATTCGACCACCATGACCACGTACTCCAACTGCCCGCCGGCCACCACGAACACCGCCGCGCCGGGCGCGCCCGATTTCTCCGCCATCAAGCTGCGCCAGCAGCAAGCCTGGGGCTCCGGCGATTACGCCGTCGTCGGCACGCTGATCGTGCTCGTCGCCGAGGATCTGTGCGAAGCGGCCGACATCCGTCCCGGCGAGCGCGTGCTCGACGTCGCGACGGGCCACGGCAACAGCGCGCTCGCCGCCGCGCGCCGCTTCGGCCGCGTCACGGGCGTCGACTACGTGCCGACGCTGCTCGCGCGCGCGAGAGATCGCGCGGCGGTCGAGCGCTTGCCCGTCGACTTCCAGGATGGCGACGCGGAGCGCTTGCCGTTCCCCGACGCGAGCTTCGACGTCGTGCTCTCGAGCTTCGGCGTCATGTTCGCGCCCGATCAGGCGCGCGCGGCGAGCGAGCTCTTGCGCGTGTGCAAGCCCGGCGTACGCATCGCGCTCGCGAGCTGGACGCCCGACAGCATCGTCGCGCGCATGTTCCACATCACCGGCCGGTTCCTGCCGCCGCCCGCGGGCCTGACGCCGCCGGCAACCTGGGGCGACGAGCAGCACCTGCGCAAGCTCTTCGGCGCGCAGCTGAAGCGCATCGAGTCGAAGCGACGCGAGTTCGTCTTCCGCTACGCGTCCTTCGACCACTGGATGCAGGTCATGGGCAAGTACTACGGCCCGATGCAGCGCGCGTTCGAGGCGTTGGAGCCGAAGAAGCGCGCGGAGCTCGCCGCCGCGATCGAGCAGGACATGCGCGCCTCGAGCCGCTCGAAGGACGAGACGTTGATCGTGCCGAGCTCGTACTTGGAGAGCGTGATCGTGCGCGCGTGAGCTCGCGCTGCTCGTGAGAATGAGCGAACGGCCGGTGGAGAATCGCTCCGCCGGCCGTTTGCACGTTGCGACGCATCTTGCGGCGCACGGTCGCGTCGCGTGAAGTCGCGTGAAGTCGCGTCAGCGCGTGCAGCGTCTCCCGCCGAGCTCCCGCGCCCTCACGCCTCCGCGCCGTGGCACTTCTTGAACTTCTTGCCGCTGCCGCACGGACAAGGATCGTTGCGGCCGGTCTTCGACGCGCCGTGCACGAAGGGATCGCCCTTGCCCTGCGCCTCAGGCTCGTTGCGGCCGTTCTTCACGAGCTCGACGAAGCGCTCGCAAGCCTCGGGCAACGCGAGCTGCACCTCGAAGGCGTTGCTCATCGCGCCGGTCGCCGCGACGTGTTTCAGAAATGCCTCGACGACGTCGGGCACGCGAGGCGCGAGCGGATCCTTGCGCCCGAAACGCCCGGGCAGTCGCACGCCGACGAGCGTGCGGATGTCCTCGGCGTCGAGGTAGCGCGGCTCCTTGCCGATCGCGCCGTAGCAGAGCTCCACGAAGTCCGTGACGATGCGCTGCTGCTCGTCGCGCGATGCGCCGCGGAGCGCGCGCGCTTCATCGGAGTCGAGGAAGCCGGAGACGAGCAGGGAAACTTGCTTGGTGACCATCGGAGTGACTCGCGACGCTCGCTCAGCCGATCTGCGCCAGCCGCCGCTCGACCTCGGAGATGACCCAGGCCGAATCGACGAAGCGCTCGGGCGTGGCGAAGCCCTTGGGCTGGCCGCGGCCGCTCGCGATGTGGTGGGCGACGATCGTGATGCCCCAGCAGGTCGTCAGCTCCATCGCGCTGAAGCGCGTCTTCGTGTCCGCGGCGACGTCGAAGCGGTACTCGAAGCCGCGCGTCAGCCCGTGGTCCTTCTTCGAGCCGCGCACGCGCAGGATGAGCTTGTCGCGATCCTTCGCCGGGTCGTAGCGCAGTACCGGATCGCCGTCGAGCAGCTCGACGAGGTTGATGTCGCGCACGGCGTCGCGGCGCAGATAACCGAGCGACTTCCAGCCGCGCACGAGATCCCAGTGCCCGTTGTAGCGCACGGTCATGTAGTCGTACGTCTTCACCCCGCACTTGACGAGGTACTGCACGACCTGCGGCGAGTTGTTCGACGTGGGCGAGCTCTCGTGCTCGTCGTCGAAGCGTTCGGTGACCGAGAGCGCGGGCACGCTCGCCAGTTTGCCGTTGCGGATCACGGGCACGTTGCCCGAGTACTCGCTCAAGAGTCCCCACGGGCTGAAGACGAGCTTGTACTGCAGCGGATTCTGCTTGGCGTCCGGCCGTTCGAGCGGCAAGCCGCCGCAGCGCACGTGCACTTCGTCGCAGCCGTGCACCTTGGCGCAGTGCGCGGCGACGATGTTCGAGAGGCCGGGTGACACGCCGCAGTCGGGCACGATCGGCACGGAGCTCTTGGCGGCCATGCGCTCCTGCTTCGCCACCATCAGATCGTTGCCGCCGAGGTCGGTGAACGGCACGCCCGCGTCGAGCGCCATGCGCGTCAACGCCTCGTTCGCTTGGTAGGGAGCGCAGGAAAGGATGGCGCTCGCGCCCTTGACATCGCTCGTCTGCGCGGTCGAAGCGAAGGTCAGGAGCTTCGCGCGCGTCTTCAACGTGCCCTTGAGGCGCTTCTCTGCCGACGCGAGGTTCGCCGCGTTGGGCTCGACGACGAGCACGCCCGCGGCGTCGCAGTTGACGACCAGATCATGGATCGCGGCGGTTCCTTGACGGCCCGCGCCGAAGACGACGTAGCGGTGTTGGCTCATGGTGGGGGGGCAGCTGCGCGGCGAATGCGAGGGAAAGGGGCGCGGAGTCTAGACGCGTCGCGCGCTCGCACCAAGCGGCGAGAGCTCGGGAATGAGCGTGGAATTCGTGCCCGCGGCGCGTGCTCCCATCACCCGGCTCCAGCTCGCACCTGTGCGCAGCCGATGCACGGCGACATGCTTCCCACCTCGGCCATCCTCGGCACCATCGCGGTGCTCGGCGGCATGGCGGCGCTGGTCGTCTTCGGCATCCTGCACATGCGGCGCGTGCGCGAGAGCTGGTCGCGCGTCGCCTCGCGGCGCGGATGGAGTGGGCTCGACGACGCGCGCGGCACGTTCGGGATCTCGGCCTGGGGCGCCTCGATGCGCGGACTCGTCGACGGCACGAACGTCGTCGTCGAGACGGTCACGCGCCGCAGCGGCAAGCATCGCAAGACCTTCACGCGCGTGCGCGCGAACCTGCAAGGTCACGTTGGAGCGCGCGTGCGCGTGCAAGCGGCGTCGTGGCTGCGTTTCGAGCTGCCCTTCGGGATGCCGCGCGTCGAGCTCGAAGGTTCGGCGGCGGAGAAGCTGTGCGTGCATTCCGACGACGCGCGAGTCGCGCGCGAGCTCGTGACGAGTTCCTTCCTGCGCGACTGGGAACGCCTCGCTCGCGCGGCGACGCTCGAGATCGATCGAGGCGAGGCCGCGCTCGAGTGGCACGGCATCGACGCGAACGAAGAGCGCATCGAGCGCGCGATCGATCTCGTCGTGAACGTCTCGCGGGCGACACGCGAGACTCGCGTCACGCGCTGCGCGGCGTGAGCGCGGCTCAGCCGGTGCGCAATGCGCGCTCGCACCGCGGCGGTCGAGCCCAGAGCAGGGCACTCGCGGCGAGCGCGAGCGCGGCGCTCGTCAGGAACGCGCTTGCGCTGCCGTAGCGCGACCACAGGAAGCCGAACATCACGCTCGCCGGCAGCGCGAACACGCCGATGACGAGGTAGTACCAGCCGAACGCCGTGCCGCGCGCGTCCTGCGCGGCGATCTCGGCCACGAGCGCCTTCTCCGCGCCCTCGGTGAGCCCGTGGTAGAGACCGTAGGCGATGCATAGGACGACGACGATCCACGGCGTGTGGAAGAGCGCGAGCGCCGCGTACACCGCCGCGTAGTAGAGCCAGCCGGTGATGATCACGCGCCGCGGACCGAGGCGATCGGACCAGCGGCCCGCGACGACCGAGCTCACGGCTTTCACGATGTGCAGGCACATCCAGAGCAGCGGCACGGCGGCGAGCGAGCTCTCGAGCGAGAGTGCGTCGCGCGCGAGCAGCATGAGGAAGAGGTCGCTCGCGTTGCCGGCGGTGAACAAGGCGAGAGGCACGAGAAAACGCAGGAATCCCGGCGGCAGCGGACCGCCGAGCATCGGCGGCGACGCGCGCGCCTTCGATTCGTCGGGCGCGCGTTCCTCGCGCACGAACCACGCGGCGACGACGACGGAGAGCACTCCGGGCAGCGTCGCGACCCAGAACACGTGGCGCAGCTCCCACTGCAAGCCGACGAGCAAGACGACGGCGATCAACGGCCCGATCACCGCTCCGGTGTGGTCCATCGCGCGATGGAAGCCGTACGCTTCGCCGCGGCGCTCGGCGGGCACGGAACTCGCGAGCAACGCATCGCGCGGGCTCGTGCGCACGCCCTTGCCCGCGCGGTCGAGCGCGCGCACGAGCAGCATGTGCCAGGGGAGTGTCGCGAGCGCCGTCAACGGCCGCGCGACCGCCGCGAGGCCGTAGCCGAACACGACGATCGGCTTGCGCGAGCGCGCGCGATCCGAACCGATGCCCGCGGCGAGCTTGAGCAGGCTCGAGAGCGCGTCCGCGATGCCTTCGATCCAGCCGAGCGCGAGCGCGCCGCCGCCGGGCAGCGTGACGAGGAAGAGCGGCAAGAGCGGCGAGACCATGTCGCCCGCCGCATCGGCGAGCAGGCTGACCGCGCCGAGCGCAAGCACGTTGCGCGGCAGGCCCCGCGACAACCACTTCATGATCCGCGCTGCGCCAGCGCGAGCACGCGCGCAGGCACGGAGGTCATCGCGACGAGAGCCGCGTGCGCTCCTCCTTCGCCCGGCGCCGTGTCCACCGGATCCGGTCCGCACGCGCCGAACGGCCGCGAGCAGAGGAACACAGGTCCGTCGAGCGGATCGTCGGGCAGGCGGCCGTGGCTCCCGCGCACGAGCGTCGCGTCGAGCGGGATGACGTCCATCAGGTAGCGCATGCCGAGCTTCTTCTGCATCAGCCTGCGCCCGACGCGCAGCTGCGGCAGCGCGAGCTTGGGATCGACGAAGAGCTCGCACGGGTCGTAGCCCGTCTTGCGATGGATGTCGACCGTGCGCGCGAAGTCGGGCGCGGCATCGTCGTCGAGCCAGTGGTAGTAGGTGAACCACGAGTCCGCGCGCGACAGAGCGACGAGATCGCCCGCGCGCGGATGATCGAGGCCCATCGCGCGTTTGCCTTCGGCGCCGAGCACGTGCTCCACGCCTTCGAGCTTCGCGAGCAGTGCCGCGGCGGCTTCCGTCTCCTCGCGCGAGCGCGTGTAGACGTGCGCGACCTGGTGATCGGAGACCGCGAACGCGCGGCTGCCGAAGACGTCGAGCACTTCACCGGCCGGCGTCTGGCGCACCTCGAGCAGGCCCGCGCGGCGCAGCGCGCGATTGACGTGCACCGGACGCGACACGTCCGTGATGCCGTACTCGCTCACGACGACGATCTCGGTGCCCGTGCGCTGCGCGGCGGAGAAGAGATCGCCGCAGATCGCGTCGATCTCGCTCACCGCGGCGAGCGAGCGCTCGTGGCGCGCGCCGAAACGCTGGAAGTCGTAGTCGAGGTGCGGCAGGTAGACCATCGTCAGCGTCGGACGCAACGTCTCGAGCGTGCGAATCGCCGCGTCGGCGAGCCAGCGGCTCGACGGCAAGCCCGAGCGCGGTCCCCAGAAATCGAAGAAGGGGAACGGACCGAGCGCGCGCTCCAGATCCTCGCCGTACTCGCGCGGCCAGGAGTAGACCGCCGGGATCTTGCGGCCGTCGGCCGGATAATAAGGACGCGGCGTGATCGACCAGTCGACCGCCGCGCCGAGATTCCACCACCAGAAGATCTTCGCGCAGGTCGCGGAGCGATCGAGGCGCTTCAACGTCTCGTAGACCTTCTCGCCGCGCACGAGCGCGTTCGACTGGCGCCAGAGCGCGATCTCCATGCTGCCGCGCGAGAGCCAGCCGTTGCCGACCGCGCCGTGTCGCGAGGGCGGCGCGCCGGTGAGCATCGTCGCCTGCGCGCTGCACGTGACCGCCGGCAGGACGGTCGTCATCGGCGCGCGCGCGACGAGGCGATTGAGGTTCGGCGTGCGCTCACCGAGCAGGCGCGGCGTCAGGCCGACGACGTCCACGAGCAGCACGGGCTTCATCGCGAGCCGCGGATGCTAGCATCGCGCCGATGCTGCGACGATGGCTCACGCTCTTCCGCGGAAGCGGCAAGATCATCAAGGGAACGGGCAAGCTGCCCGAGGGCGAAGCGCGCAAGGTCGACATCGGCGACGTCGTCGCCGGCGGAACGCAAGTGATCCTGTGCCGCGTGCAGGGTGAGCTCTACGCGCTCGACGCCGAGTGTCCTCACGAGGGCGGCCGCATCGCACCCGGTCCGTTGCTCGAGGGGAAGTACGTGCGCTGTCCGCTGCACGACTACAAGTTCGACCCCAAGAACGGCGCGAACGTCGGAGCGCTGTGCAGGAACGCGAAGACGTACGCCGTGCGCGAGAAGGACGGCGACTGCGAGATCTGGTTGTGAGCGAGCGCTGCCGGGACCGCCTCGATGTCGATGGGTACGGAGTCGGTCGAACATCCGCCGGCGAGCGACGCCGACGTGGAACTGCGCCGCGTGCGCCGCGCCCACCCGGCGCTCGATCCGGCGGACGTTTGGGAGACGGCGTTCGGGAGACTGCGACGCACGCCGGTAGGCGCGCACTGGGCTGTCAGGGCGCGCTGAGTACTGCCTCGCTTCGTTGCGACCGACACTGCGCGTGGCTCCGCGGGCTGTGAGGTCCGGAGCATCGGGATAGGACCTCGCGACACTGGAGGTCAGCGAACTGAGCCTGCGCGCTGGCTGACAGTGGGCAGCGCGCGAACCGTGCGGCTCCTCGCGTCCGTTGCCATCCGTTTGAGTGCCAACTCGCGTGCGCCCGGTCGCGGGGCGAAGCGACATCCCGCGCGGAGCAGCGATGCCCTCCGAGTGTCGTTGGGAATGCGGGAGCGCTTCGTCATGTGCTCCCGCCCGGCACCTCAGCGATTCGAATGCGCCCGTGGCGTTTCCATCCGACGGTCAAGAGCCACGTGCGAGCGGGCGGCACCGGCGGCATCGCCGCCGTCCGATCGTTCGCCGCCGCATGTCGCGCGAGCTCCCAACCCTCGAACCACGCGCCGGACGAGTACGGATCGATGCCGAGCAGCCGCAATCCGTGCTTGCGCGCGTTGTTGAGCACGTAGGCGAGCGCGTAACGCACCTCGCGCGGCGTGCGCAGGATGCGCGAGTGGAAGCGGTCCGCGACCACGCGGCCGTGTCGGTTCCACAGCCGATTCAGCCCGAGCGCGAGGCGCATCCCGAACGTCTGCATGCCGCGCGACAGCGCGCTCGCGTCGCGCGCTTCGACGAGTGCGTGCACGTGATTCGAGAGGATCGAGAAGTGCACGACGCGCAGGCCGTGTCGCTCGCCGCATGCGCGCAGCACGTCGTGCACGAGTGCGCGCGTTCCCGCGGAGCGCAGGCTCGGCAACCCCGCACGCAGTTTCGTGGTCACGAGCACCGGAAACCGCGCAGCGAGCGCCGCGCGGCGCGCGTGCGACACGAGCGCCTTGTCGCCCTTCGGCTTGCGTCCCGCGCCTCGCCGCGCACCACCGCGCTTGGAGAACGTGAGCTGCCGGATCCGCGGCGCGCGGGCACGATGCGTCGCGCTCCCCTTCCGTTCGTGCGCAGTTGTGTTCATCGTCGCCGTCTCCCAAGACGAAGACGCGCGCAACTCGTCGAAGTGGCACAACTTCTCGAGGAAATCGGCCGCGACTGAAAACGCCGGAGCCTCGACAGGGGAATCGTGACTCCACGGTCTGCGCGTGCGTCCCACCGTCGTCGCGCTTCGGGTCCTTTGATTCGGCACAGGCGCTGTGCCCGTGAAGTCGATCGGCGCGCTGGCGCACCGCGCCGATGCCTCGCGCATCAACGACGCATCGGACGCGCGCGGTCGCCTCATTGCCGGTACGCGCGTCGCGCACGATGCAGTGCTCGAGAGCGCGACGGACTCCGTCGCACGGGGCGAATCGTGCTCATCGCGGGCGCAGTCGCGGCCGTTCCGGAGCGGAACGCGCGCGCGACGAGACGTTTGATTCGGCACAGGCGGGTTCCGTCGCCGCGCTGGCGCGCGTGATCAGTTGCCACCGACCGAAACGTCGGACCAATCTGCTCCGTACGACGGCAGGATCACGTCGTCCGCGCCCGTCTCCAGGTTCTTCATCCGAATGCACGTGCGCTTCTGTGGTGCGATGGACGGGCTCCAGAACCAGCCGGGATCCTGGCCTTCGTTCGGACGGCCTTCGTAGATCAACCACGCGTGTCCTGCGAGCGCGAGCACCGAGCCGCGCCACCAAATGTCGCCATCCACGAGATGGTTCAGCGCGATCATCTCCTGCGCTCCGGTCTCGACCGTGACCAATGAACACTCGTTCGTCGAGACGCGCGCGATCCAGCGCTCGCCGTCGGTGCTCAGGCGCGGCTTGAATCCCCAACCCACGAGCGTCGCGCATCGCGCGCGCACGTCGAACTCGCGCACACTCGCGAGGGCGAGGAGCTGGGCAGGGATGCCGCTCTTCTCGCGGACTGCGTCGAGAGCGACCCAGTCCTGGAAGATGAAGCGTGCTCCATCGGGGAACCACGACGGCACGCTGGAGCTCGCGATGCTGGCGAGGGTCGTCGTGGGCGAGTCCAACGACACGATGTCGAGAGGGCTCAACACGGCTCGTTCGCCGTTGGCGAGTCGGTATCTGCGAACGCTCCGCCGGAGCTGTCACTCGCCGCTTCGACCGCCGCCCGAAAGTCGACGAGCTCAACACGCGTGTCGCCAAGACCGAGCAACGCGGGATCTTCCGGCCTACCACCCCGCGCGGTCCCCCGCCGGCCGCTGCGGCCGGCGAGGGACCGTGCGGTGCGCCTGGCAGGCACAACAGACAGGAGGTGAAAGTCCAGACCTGGGGCCCTGACGCAGGGAACCCAACACCGAAGCGACAAGGGCATCGACCCGGAGCACCGGGAGCTAGCCGAGAGCGGTGGCTGCACGCA
>JBGATX010000169.1:0-12735 GCA_044228975.1 Planctomycetota bacterium
CGCTGCGCGCCTTCGCGCCCTCGAAGCGCACGCGCACGCTCTTGCCGGAGCCGTGCACGAGCCAGCGCACGCGCAGCTCGGCGCGCGAGCCGATGCCGGCTTCGCGCACGAGTCTCGCGGGCGTCTTGTCCTGCAGCGTGATGTTCTCCGGCCGAAAGCGATCGGCGCGGAAGCCGCCGGCGAGCACCTCGACGCCTTCGCCCTCGATCACGAGCGCGTCGGGCTGGCCGAGCTTGCGCCGCGCGGCGAGCGCCGTGCGCGTCGGGATCAGGTGCTCGTTGCGGAAGACGACGTCGATCGCCTTCACGCCGCCGCCGAGATCGGTCACTTGCGGATCCTCGATGCTCACGAGCGGCAACGCGCGCGCGTGCTCGATGCAGAAGAGCGCGTTCCGGTGCAGCATCTCCTCGATCATGAACGTCGGCGGCACGCGTCCGACGTCCTTGCGGTAGCCGCCGATCTCGACCTTGCCGTAGAGCGGGTGGTCGTAGGCGTGCCAGTCGACGAAGCCCGCGCCGAGCAGGAGCTTGTCGTCGAACCAGTGGCGTTGCGTCTGCCCGGCCGTCCCGAAGAACGCGCGGCCCGCGTCCTCGGCACGGCGCGAGTTCTGGAAGTACTGGTCGTCGTTCCAGAGCTCGTTGGTGAACGAGACGATGCCCAGGCCCTCGTAGGTCCAGTTCACGAAACCGCCCCACACCGTGTAGAGATCCTTCCAGATCACCATGTAGCGGTAGAAGGGGAGCATCTTCTCGCCGTTGCGGCCGAGCTCGTCGTAGACGCGCACGTCCTCGGACGGGTACTCGCCATAGGGCTCGGCTCCCGGTCCGCGCAGGATCATGCCGCCGGAGTTGTGGAAGGACTGCACGCCGCCGATGTTCGGATGCGCCGCGATGAACGCGGCGATCGCGCGCGTCTCGGGCCAGTAGAGCGGATACGGACCCGCGCCGTACTGCACGTACTCGGGCATCCACGACGACGGCCAGGCCCGGTTCATGTCGTAGCCGCCGACCTCGTCCTCGTTGATCTGCCCGTCGCCGTCGTTGTCGATGCCTTCCTCGCCGAGCAGGATCCAGTCGCCGCGGATGCCTTTGTCGTTCGCCGGCACGGGCGCGAGGATGCGCGGATCGTCGGGATCCTGGCGATGCGTTCCGCGGCCGGGCAGGTACTTGCGCATCTGCGTGATCTGTCCGTCGCCGTCGAGATCGTCGGGTGGATCCTCGTCGAACAGGCCGTCGTCGTCGTTGTCCGTCGGCAGCACGCCGGTGCGCGAGCTGTGCGGATTCTGCGCGCGCTCGAACCAGTGCGCGCGTCCATCGGGATTCTGCATCGGCAACACGTAGAGCGCGCAACCGTCGAGCAGCTTCGTCACCTCCGCGTTCGATCCGTAGTTCTCGCACACGTACCACGCGGCGTACATCGCGGCCTCGGCTCCCTGCACCTCGTTGCCGTGCACGTTGCCGTCGATCCACATGGCGGGCTTCTCGCCGTCGGCGCCGCTCTTCGTGTTCGTGATCGTGTACACGCGCATCTCGCGGTTCTCGACCGAGTGGCCGATCACCTCGTGCCGCACGAGCGCCGGGAAGGCCGCCTCGATGCGGTCGAACTGCGCGTGCACGTCGGGATAGTCGTAGAAGCGGTTCCACGGGATCTCGACCTTCGGCGCGTGGCCGAGCGCGCTGCCGGGAAAGCCCGGACCGCCGCCCGCGACGGGAATCTGCGCCGACGTGGCGGCCTGGAGAGCGAAGCAGAGCACGAAGTTCATCGTTTCACTTCCCTTGCGAACGCTGCTGGACCGCTGGGGCCACGCTCGCGGTGCCCGCGAAATCCGTGTCGGCCTCGATGCGCAGCGCGCCGATGTCGCGCGTCGTCACGAGCCATTCGAACTTGCGACGTCCGCCGCTCCCCGCGAGATCCCCGACGAGCGTCTGCACGTCGCCCGCGACGAGCTTCGAATCGGGCGGCAGCCGCAGGCGCACGCGCACGGAGCGCACCGTGCCGGTGCGCCGTCCCGCCGCGGAGATCGGCGGCAGCAGCGCTTCGTCGCTCACCGTCGCCTCGATCTTCCACACGCCGCCCAGATCCTGCGCCTTCGCGTCGACGACCTGCACGCGAGCGAGCACGTCACCGAGCGAGACCACGAACGCCCGTTGCGCGTCGACGATCGCCTCGCGCTCGCCGTCGGGCGGCTCGATGCGCGCGAACGGCGCGAAGCCGCCGATCTCCACCGCGCCGAGCTCGGGGTGCTGGAACTCCTTCCAGGCGACGAACCGCCACGTCTCGCTCTTCGCGTCGATCCAGCGCAGCCGTTTCGCGTCGTCGGACGGTTCGCGCTCGTTCGCGTCCTTCTTCTTGTCCTTCTCCACGCCGCTCGCCGCCTTGGCGTCGCTCTCGTCCTTCTTCTCGGGCGGCGTCGCTTCGTCCTTCTTCGGCGCTGGCGCGTCGAGCGGCAGGCTCCACGGCGCGATGCTCAGGCACCACAAGCCGCGTTCGTACTGACACCACGCCTGGAACGTGCCGTGGTCGTCGCCCTCGCTCTTCGCCTTCGAGCTCGTGAGCGCGCCGTAGCGCTTGCCGAGCTCGGCCAGCAGCTTCGCGTCGGCCTCGGGCGGCGAGACGAGCAGTCCTCCGCTCGCGTCCGCGCCCGACTTCGGCGGCTCGACCAGCGTGTCGAGAGCGCCGTAGACGACGACGAGCTGGATGTCGCGGTGCGTGAGCACGAAATCGCACAGTGCTTGTGCTTCCGGCTCGCTCGTGGGCCAAGCGCCGGACTCGGGCGCGTGCTCCTTCCAGCCGTGCGGGAAATTGCGCGCGACCTGCACGTCGAGCAGCGGGTCCTCGCCGACGAGCTCATCGTGATCGGAGTCGCGGCCCTCGACGAAGAGCTTCCACCGGCCGTGATCCCCGCGCACGGGATCGGCCTGGATCATGGCGCGACCATCGGCCGGATCCGCGATCCAACGACCCTCGGGATCGAGCTTGCGCAGCATCACGATGCGTCCGTCGCCGTCGACGTCACCCGGTCCGTCCTCGCCCATGCGTCCGTCGCGGTCGTCGTCGACGCCCGCGGCGCTCGCGCGCTGCTCGAAGCGCGGCAGCGCGAAGCGCGCGTCGGTCGCGTCGGGATTCGGGCAGGCAACGAAGTAGAGCGTCGTCGTGTCGAGCAGCGCGCGCACCTTGTCCTCGACCGCGTAGCGCGCGGCGAGCTCGCGCGCTTCGTCGAGCACGAGGCCGCCCGTCCATGCATACGGACCCTCGAGGTTCGCGACGACCAGCAGTGCCGGCCGTCCCGCGGCCTGCGCGCCCGCGGCGAGGCGCAGCGCGAAGATCGGTTGCTTGCCACGCGAGCGTCCGATGGCAAGGCGCTTGGCGAGCGTGGGATGCTGCGTCTCGAGTCGTTCGATCTCCGCCGCGACATCCTGCGCCGAGAGCGGAGCTCCGCGCGCCGCCGTCGAGGGCGGTTGCGCGACGGCGGGCTCTTGCGCCAGCGCGCCGGCATTCGTGGACGAGGTCAGCGAGGCCGCGAGCGCGCTCGCGGCGAGGAACAAGGGGGGCAGCATGCGCGGGACCTCGACCAGGGTTGGGCGGAGAGCGTATCGGCGTCGAGCGGCGCAGCGAAGCGCGTGCACGCGCACCCGCGTCCTTTTACCGCTCGGCTACGGCTTCGACGCGCGCGTCACGGAGCCAGGAACGCGTCGATCTCCTTCGCGCGCCGCTCGCCGTCTTCCTCTCCGAGCGCGATCAGGCGCTCGAGGTAGTCGTTCTGGAACATGACCAGGCTCAGCATGTCGCTCGAGCGCGTCTCCCGAGTTCCCAGGCCGCGCGTCAGGAAGCGGAAGGTCTTCGGCAGGCGCGGCTCGTACTCGCTGGCGAGGCGCCCGAGATCTCGCGACGGACGCAGCAAGAGCAGACGCACGGGTCGCAGGCCGGCGCGTTCCGTCGGCTCGAGATAGGGGAGCAGGCGATTGACGCGCTCGAGTGCCAGCGCGTCGGTATCGAAGAGATCGAGGAAGATCGCGTTGAAGAGCACGCCCAGGATCTGTGCCGGCGGCGGATAGCCGTTGACCACCGGCTCGTCGGCCTCGGCGCGCGTGCGCGCGTAACGCGTCGAGATGGCGAGGATGCGGTCGGCGCCCAGGTGCACCGCGGGCGAGAGCGGCGCCGTGAGCCGGATGCCGCCGTCGCCGTACCAGTTCCGCGCGAGCTCGATCGCGGGGAAGAAGATCGGCAGCGCGGACGAGGCCATCACGTGCTCGACGCAGATTCGCGCCGGCTGGCTCACGCGGTGCGCGCGCTCCCAGGCTTCGATGCCCGTGCCGCTGCCTTGCACGAAGGTCATCGACTGTCCGGTCGAGTAGTTCGACGCGGTGATCGCGACCGAACTCAGCCCGCCGAGCCGCAGGTTCTCGTCGATGCCTGGCAGCGTGCCGTCGGGCGCCGCGCGGCACACGCGCGTCAGGAGCTCGCGCAGCGGCTGCGTGTCGACCAGCGAGCGCACGCGCGGGCCCCCGGCATGCCCGCCGGAGACGAGCTTCATCCCCGCGCGCAGCACGTTGGCGACGAGCACACCGGTCTCGACGTGGAAGACCTGCTCGGTCGAGAGCGCGCGCCACACCGCCGCGAGCGCGTCGACGCGCTCGGACCAGGGTTGCACGTTCGAGCTCAGGAACGCGGCGTTGATCGCGCCGGCCGAGACGCCGGTGACGATCGAAGGCGCGAACCGCGGATGGTGGCGCGCGATCGAGCGCAACAACCCGACTTGATACGCGGCGCGTGCTCCGCCGCCGCCCATCACGAGCGCGTGTTTCTCCCCGGGCGCGGCGTGCATGAACGCTGGAGCGTACGCAGCGCGGCGCGCGCGCGCACCTGCGCGTGAGTGCTGCGACCGGCGCTCCCCGCGTCGAACTCGGTGCGCGCGTCGTCCGACCGGGTCGCCGGGTGCGCGTTGCACGAACGCTTTTCCGGGCGTCGCGTCCGGCGCGGAGGCCGACGCGAATTCCGCCGGGAAGATCCGACCTCAGCGCACGGCAGAAATACACTTTCCTACGATTTCGCCTGTTCCCAAGGCCCGCGTTGGTCGGCCAGCGGCGCGAGATCGCTCCCCGTCCCTCCCCAAGATCTTCCCCAGGAAGTCGTCATGATTCGTTCCTCGTCCTTCGCGGCGCTGGCGGGCACGGCCTGCCTCGCCCTCGGTTCCTTCGCTCACGCGGGCGTCGCCCAGGCCGGCAGCCTGCTCGTCTTCCCGTGCTTCGACACCAGCCGCGGTGCCGAAACGATCATCACCGTCACCAACCAGAACGACAACCCGACCAGCGGCACGGTGAAGGTCGAATACGTCTACATCAACGGCTACAGCTGCCAGGAAACGAACCGCACGCGCACGCTCACGCCGAACGACACGCTCACCGTGCTCGCGACGTGGGACAACCCGAACGTCCAGCGCGGCTACGTGTACGTGTTCGCCAAGGACGTCGTCACCGGTCGCGCGATCAAGTTCGACAACCTGATCGGCGCGAGCCGCGTGATCGGCTGCAGCGACAACAACGACTACGAAGTGGCGCCGTTCGTGTTCCTTGCGGGTGCTGGCCTCGCGGCCGGCGCGCAGACGGACCTCGACAACGACGGCATCCGCGACCTCAACGGGAACGAGTACGAGCAGGCTCCGGCGCAGATCCTGATCCCGCGCTTCATCGGCCAGGAATGCGGCCACACGATGGGCAAGGATCTCAACGACTCGAACCTCTCGAGCCTCGTGCTGATCAACCTCTCCGGTGGCGCGCAGTTCACCGCGATCATCGACTTCCTCATCTACAACGACAACGAGGAAGTGTTCTCGGCGCAGTACGACTTCCAGTGCTGGAAGAAGGTCCCGCTGCTCCACATCTCGGGCGTCTTCCACAACAACTTCCTGCTCACGACGAACCACAACGTGGCCGAATCGGTCGACGGTGGAGAGACGGGCTGGATGCGCATCAACGGTCTCGTCGCCTCCTCGACCGCCGCGCAGATCGCCGACCCGGCCGTGCTCGCGGTGCTGATCGAGAAGATCGACGGCGCCACCTGCGCCGAGCTGCCCTACGCCATCGGCGTCCAGCCGAACGGCGACCTGCTCCCGCGCGGCATCTTCGGCGACCTGACGCCGTGATCCCGGCCGCTCGCGCGCGGTCCGCGAGGATCGGGCGCGGGCGGAGCTGAACGAAGAGGGCGGTCCGCGAGGGCCGCCCTCCTGCATTGACGCGTCATTCGCGCGCCCCGCGTGCGTCACTCGCGGCTCGGAACCCGTCCGCGGCCGCGGCCGATCTGCAGCGAGACGCGCAGATCGTCCTCGAGCGCGAGCTCCGCGTCGCCGAGGCCCGCGCCGCCGCAGGCGGCATGCAGTTCCTCGGGTGTGAGCGCCGCGCACAAGCTCGCGTGCAGCAGCGCGCGCTGGCGCTCGTTGGCGTTGCCCGAGTGCACGTCGATGACGTGCTCGAGGCGTTCGAGCGTGGCGGGCCGGTAGAAGTCGCGCACGAGGAGCACGCCGCCGGGCCGCAGCACGCGCCGCATCTCGCCGAGCAGCCGGCGCGGATCCGCGAGGCGGTGCAGGATCTCGTTGCAGAACACGGCGTCGAAGACCGCGTCGTCGAAGTCGAGGTGCTCGGCGTCGCCGACGCGGAACTCGACGCGCTCGAGGTGCGGCGACGTGCGCCGGCGGCGCTCGGCGAAACCGAGCAGCGCGACGGAGAGATCGATGCCTGCGACGTGCGCGCCGGGAAAGCGTTCGCACACGCGCAACGGGATCGTGCCCGCGCCGGTGCCGATGTCGAGCATCGTGCCCGCCGCTCCGAGCTCCGCCAGCCGCTCGACGAAAGCCTCGTCGAGGCGCGCGCGATCGACTCCGGCGAGCATGTCCGCCTCGTCGGCGGCACTCCAGACCGAGGGCGTGAAGACGCGCGGGATCATCGTGGAGCTCGCTCCCGGAACGCTGCGGCACGACGGGTCGCGAGCGCGTGCGGGGCGCAGAAGATACCCTACGCGCCGACGCCGCGCATGAACGCCGACGAGGGTCTCGAGGACGCGCGCGCACGGCGCGTCTGGCGGCGGGCGGCGCTCGTCGCCGTGCTGCTGGCGCTCGCGGCGTACGCGAACACCCTTGCCAACCGGCCGCTCTACGACGACGCCGTGTTGAGCGACAACCCGGCGCTGCGCTCGCCCTGGAACCTGCGCGCGATCTTCGGCGGGACCTGGTGGGGCGCCGCGAAGCCCGACAGCGCGCTCTGGCGACCGCTCAGCGCCTGGACGCTCGCCTGGGACGGCTGGTGGAACGAGCGCGTCGGCCTGGGCTTCCTGTCGGTCACGGGCTTCCACGTCTTCAATGCGCTCGTCCACGCGGGCTGCGCATGGTTCGTCGTGCAGCTCGCGCGCGCGGCGGGCTTGCGCGCGCTCGCGGGAGCGTGCGCCGGAGCGCTCTTCGCCGTGCTCGCGATCCACGTCGAGGCCGTGACGCCGATCTCGGCGCGTTCGGAGACGCTCGCGGCACTGTTCGGCCTGGCGGGACTGCTCGCGCACGCGCGCGGAGCGCGCACGGCGCCGCTGCGCAGCGCGATCACGTCCGCGCTGTGCTTCTTCGCGGCCTGCTTGTGCAAGGAATCGGCGCTCGCGTTCGCGCCCGTCGCCGTGGCCTTCGACCTGTGCCTGCGCCGCGCGCGACCGTCGGGCGCGAGCCTGATCGCGTGGGGGACGTCGATCCTGCTCTTCGTCGGTCTGCGCTGGCTCGTCGTGAGCGACGTGCGCGGCGCCGTGTACTTCGTCGACAACCCGCTGGTGCAGGCGAGCCTGGGCGAGCGCTGGCTCACGGCGGCGGCGGTGCAGTTCGACTACGCGCGGCACCTGCTCGTCCCGCTCGGTTTCCGTTCCGATTCGAGCTACGCGGAACCCGTCGTCGCCACGTCGCTCTTCGATGGACGCGTGCTGGGCGCGCTGGCGCTGCTCGCGGGCTGCGCCGTGCTCGTCTGGCGCTCGAACGCGTCGCGCGGGCTCTTCCTGTTCTCGATGCTGCTCTACGCGGGCCTGTTCGCGGTCACGAGCAACGTGTTCGTCGTCATCGGCACGCCGCGCGCCGAACGCCTGGTCTATGCGCCGTCGATCGGTTTCTGTCTGCTGGTCGCGTCGGCGCTCGACGCGCTGCCCTCGCTCCCGCGTGCCGTGCGTGCCGTGCATACCGGGGCGCTCGCGCTCGTGGTGCTGCTCGCGGGCTGGAATCTCGTCGCGTGCTGGCAACGCAACGCGGTGTGGCGCGATCCGGCCACGTTCTTCCGCGCGCAGGTCGAGGAGTCGCCGCGGAGCGCCAAGGCGCACTTCAACCTCGGCATCCAGCTCGCCGCGGAAGGCGACGAGCGCTCCGCGATCGCGCAGTACGAGCACGCGCTGCGCATCCACGCGCGCTACCACGAGGCCTGGCACAACCTCGGCGGCGCACTGCGGCGCGCCGGCGAGCGCGAGCGCGCGTTGCAGGCCTACCAGCGCGCGATCGAGTGCATGAGCGGCTTCCTGCCGCCGCGCTTCGGCGTCGTGCAGACCTTGTTCGAGCTGCAACGCGTCGACGAGGCCCGCGCGGAGCTCGAACGCCTCGAGCGCGACGCTCCGCGCCATCCGTGGATCGCGCCGACGCGGCGGCTGCTCGGTCTGCCGCCGCGTTGAATCAGCGCGCCTGCTGCTTCGTCCCTGCCGCGCGCGCGAAGCCGCGCCCGTCGAGCTTCCACTCGGCGTCGAAGTAGCCCGTCGCGAGCACGCCGCCGTCGCCGCTGGTCAGGATGCGAGCGTCGAAGAGCGTGTAGTCGGGATAGCCGACGCCCGACGTGAAAGGCTGGAGCGCGTAGCCCAGGCGCGAGCCGCGCGCGCCGCTGTCGGCGAAGGCGCCGAGCAGCGCGATCACGTCGCCGTTCTTGTCGCGCCGCGGCGCGACGACGAGCGCGCCGAGGTCGTCGCCCTTCCATTCGCGCTCTCCGAGGCGCAGCACGCCGCGATGCGCGTCGAACGGCGACTGCGACGCGCTCCACAGCGGCGTCCAGGCCGCGTTCGTGTCGGCGTTGCCGTAGAGGATCACGTTGGGCACGAAATCGCCCAGCTCCATGCCGAAGATCCAGTCCGCTTCCTTGCGCGAGTTGAACTCGACGTCGCTGACGATGCGCGCGCTGCCGTTGCCGCGGTACCACCAGTTTTCGGCGTCGCAGCGCGCGCGCGCGAGGAGCTCCGCATCCTCGCGCTCGTCGCCCGCGGTGCCGTAGACGAGCACGAAGCCGCGATCGAAGGCGCGCTTGAAGGGACCGCCGAGCTCGGGTGACTTCTGCGCCGACGTGCGCACGCGACCGTTGGCCGACGTCCAGGTGTCGCCCAGGCGCGCGAAACTCTGCGCGAAGTCCCATGCCTTGAGCTCGAAGCGCTGCCCGTCGATCACGAGCGCGCCCGGCCTCCATTCCGGCGGCGGCGTGCCGAAACGGAACAGGCGCAGGTTGCGCGTCGTGAGGCTCAACGTGCGGAGCTGCTCGTCGAGCTGCGCCTCGACCTCGATCGGCTCGCCGTAGACGAGCGGTTGCAGGACGTCCATCCAGCCGATGCGCGAGCGCACTCCCGGGTCGACGCTGCGGCCGCGCAGGCGCGCGGTCGCCTTCGGGTTCTTCGTGGCGCGGAAGAGCTCGAAGATTCCCGGCCAATCGACGCAGTCGACGCCGCGCGCGGCGTCGCCGTCCCACCAGTGCCCCGCACCGGGCTGCACGACGAGCTTGGGCTCGCCGCCATTCTCGCGCAGCACTTTCTCCATGCGCTGCGCCTCGCCGAGCGGCACGTTGTCGTCCTTCTCGCCGTGCAGGATCAAGACCGGCAGCGGAGCGAGGTCGCGCGCCTGCGCGAGCGTGTCGGAGGCTCCGTCCGCGCCGCGCCACCAGCGCGCGAGCTCGCCACCGCGTTCTCCGCCGCCGTAGGCGTCGAAGCCCGACCAGCCCGCGCTCGGTGCGAGCGCGAGGAATCGATCGGGGTCGTGCGCGGCGAGATGCCACGTGCCGTGGCCGCCCATCGAGTGGCCCGTCAGGTAGACGCTCACGTCTCGCGCGCGCCGCGGCGCGACCGCGGCGTCGAGCGCTTCGTAGGCGTTCGCGCGCCCCCAGTCCTGCCAGTCGAAGCCGAACGGCCGGCGGTTCGTCGGTGCGACGAACGTGAAGTCGCGCTCGCGCCCGTAGGCGCGCACCTGGTCGAGCGCGTCGACCCCCGCGCCGTGCAGCGTGAGCACGAAACGCTCGTTCGGTTCCAGCGACGGCAAGAGCGCGCACTCCTGCACCGACGCGTCGACGCGCGACATGAAGGTCATCCTCCGCGCCGACTCCGGCGTCGTGATCGTGAGCTCGAAGGGATGCTCGCGGCCGTCGACGACGAGCGGGAAGCGGACCGTGCCCGGCTCCTTCGGCACGCTCTTGTCGAGCATCATCTCGATGCGGGCCTTGTCGACGCACAACGGCGGCAGCAGCGGACCGGGATCGATGCCGTGCTGGAACAGGTGATCGGCCTGCGCCGCGGCCCCACCCGCGCCGAGCGCGACGGCGACGGTCTCGAGGCTCGCGTTGCAGACGAGGATCGACGCATGTTGCAGGCTCGCCGGCTTGCCGGAGACGAGATCGGGGCGCGTGAGGTCCCAGTCGCCGACGACGATGCGCGCGCCCGGAGTCCAGAAGCGCAGGCGGAACGCCCCGCGCAGTCCGGTGACGTAGACGTCGTTCCTTCCTGCGCGCAACGCGACGGGCACGCCGCGGAATCCGTACCCGTACACGTCGCCGCTGAAGCCCGCGCCGTTGACGTAGACCCGCGAAGCGCCGCGCAGCTCGGCCATCACGACGCGCGCGCTCGGCGATTCGATCGCGGTGTAGGCGCAGCTGATCTCGCCTTCGACCGTGCCGTCCTCGCGCGCGGCGAGCGCCGTCCACTTGCGCTCCTCGCCGGTCTCGCCCTTCAACGCGTCGTCGGCGCGCGGAGCGGGCGACGCGGGATCGAGCAGGTGGCGCGCGAACACCGTGCTCGGATTGAAAGGCCGCCGTCCCGTGCGATCGAGCGCGCCGATGACGAGCCAGTCGCGCGGAACGATCTCGGCAGGCAGCGCGTTGTTCGCGCTCGGAGTTGCCGTTGCCGTCGCTGCCGCCGGCGTCTGCGCGTGCGGAGCGAGGAGGGAAAGGACGAGGAGCGGCGCTGCGAGCATCGTGGACCTGCGTGGTTCGGTATCGACCGCGAGCGGCGCGGTGCGTGAGCGTGGAACGAGCGCGGACGGCGCTTCAGCGCTTGAGCACGGCTTCGATGCGCGCACGGATCTCACCCGAGACCCACAGCGGCGCTTCCTGCTCGCGGAAGCGTCGCTCGTCCTCGGCGCTGATCGAGGTCACGCCGCGGCACAGCAACGCCTTGGTGTGCGCGTAGGTCGCGCGCGGATGAGCGCTGAGCGCGTCGAGCCGCGACCTCGCGGCCGCCTCGACATCGTCGGCGAGCTCGTCGACGAGTCCGATCGCGAGCGCGTCCGCCGTCGACACGAGACCCGCGCCGAGAACGATGCGCTCGCGGTGCTGGGCCGGAAGTCGGTGCGTCACGACGCGCACGGTCACCGGCGGATAGCACGCGCCGAGCGCGACCTCGTTGATGCCGATGCGCGTGCGCGGCTCCTTCGTGGCCACGCGCCAGTCGCAGCACAGGGCGAGCACGCAGCCGCCCGCGATCGCGTGGCCGTTCAGCGCGCCGACGACGGGCGCGGGATGATCGAAGAGGCGCGCGACGATGCGGTCGAAGGCGCGCAGGAAGCGCTCCATCGTCGCGAGATCCAGTCGCGCGACCTCCTTGAGGTCGAGACCGGCGCAGAACGCGTCGGCCGTGCCGGTGAGCAGGATGGGCTCGCTCCCCGCGCGCTCGAGCTCGCTACCGAGCCAGCTCATCAGGTCGCTCGAGACCGCGTTCTTGCCCGGATGCGCCATGCGGATCGTGTACATGCGGCTTGCCTCGTCGGTCGCAGAGCATGCGCGATCGGCGCGTGCCTTGGAAGCGCGCATGCGGCCGTGAAATGCGAGCGGCGCGGGGGGACCGCGCCGCGTGCTCAGGGAAACGTCAGGCGTTCACTCGGGACGCTTGCGCTCGCCGCCGCCCTTCTTCGGTTCTTCTCCACCCTTGCCGTCGCCGCGACGCTTGCCCTCGCCCGCGGGCGCGACACCGCCGCGCTTGCCGCCGGTCGCTTCGTCGTCTTTCGCCGGCGCTTCGACGGGCCCCATCGACTTGCGCACCATGCGCAGGTACTGGATCGCGTTGTACGGAGTCTCCTTGAAGTCCGAGGGGACCTCGTAGGTTCCCGCAGGCGCGTCCTTGCGCTCGACCGTGGCGAGCTCTTCCGTCGTGCGCGCCTGCTGCGTGCCGATCGTGCGCACGCGTTCGGCCTTGACCGTGATGCCCTGCGTCTTCTTGAGCTCCTCGACCAGCGCCGGGCCGCCCGGGCGCAGGCTGTAGACGGCGCTCATCGCCGCCCAGTACGTCGTCGTGTCCATCTCGATGTCGGTCGTCGTCCAGATCGTGTCGACGGAGCCGCCGGCGGGGTAGCGCAGCTGCACGACGAACTTCTTCGCGCCCCAGCCGTGGATGCGTTCGGTCTCCTCGCTCGTGTTCACCGTCGCGGTCACGTGCACGCTTTCGGAGAGCGCGTCGTAGGCGCGACGCTCCTCCGCGCTCACATAGCGCGAAAGA
>JBGATX010000170.1:0-12673 GCA_044228975.1 Planctomycetota bacterium
GTCGCCGGCCGCGCGTCGCCGCGCCGCACTTGAGTCCGACGCGGCCGCGAGCGGTCGCGCGCTTGGTTCCACCTTGGGCTACCAGATCATCATTCCGCCCGAGCGCAACGGCATGGAGCTCGACGAGTTCCTGTGCCTGTCGTTTCCGCTGCTCAACAAGGGCTTCTTGCGCCGGCAAGTGCGCGAAGGTCGCGTGCTCGTCGACGGCACGCCCGCCGTTCCGTCGCAGCGCTTGCGCGCCGATGATCTGCTTTCGATCGAGTTCGAGGAGGACCAGGACCTGCCCGAGGAACCCGTCGCGCCGTCGGTGCGCATTCCCGTGCTCTACGAGGACGAGCACGTCATCGCCGTCGACAAGCCCGCGGGTCTCTCGGCCGAGCCGGAGCGCTGGGCGCGCGGCAACGCGTCGCTCGCCGGCGCGCTGCTCGATCTCGCGCTCGAACGCTCGGGCACGGAGATCGAGGACCCGACGACGCCCGTCGCGCCGCTCTCGTTCCGACCGCGCCTCTTGCACCGGCTCGACAAGGACACGACCGGGGTCGTGCTCGTCGCCAAGGACATCGAGAGCGAGCGCCGTCTGCGCGCGGCCTTCGACGGGGGCGAGATCCAGAAGCGCTACCTCGCGCTCGTCGAGGGCGAGTACCCGCTCGCCGACGGAGCGCAGGAGGTCATCGACCTTCCCGTCGGCCCCGACGAGCGCAAGAGCGGCCGCATGCGCGTCGATCGCGAGGCCGGCAAGCCCGCGCAGACGCGCGTGACGATCGAGCAGCGCTTCCACGGCTTCACGCTGCTCGCCTGCGAGCCGCTGACCGGCCGAACGCACCAGATCCGCGTGCACCTGCGCGAGGTCGGCTTCCCGCTCGCCGTCGATCCGTTCTACGGCCGCCGTCGCTCGCTCTCGCTCTCCGAGTTCAAGCGCGACTACCGCAAGAAACCCGGCGCGATCGAGTCGCCGCTCATCGATCGATTGACGCTGCACGCGCAGGCGATCGACTTCCCCGATCCCGATCCGCCGACCGCCGAGCTCGGCGGCCGCGTGCGCGTCGAGTCTCCGCTCCCCAAGGACCTCACGCGCGTCGTGAAGCAGCTCTCGAAGTTCCGGCCCCGATGAGGATCAAATACAAACCGCAGGACTTCCGCGTCCGCGAGCTGCTCGTCGACGACTACCTGACGCCGAAGGGGCGCTGGCGCGTCTACCGCGTGACGAAGAAGAAGCTCACGTCCTTCGAGGCGGCGCGCGAGCTCGCGAACCTCGCGCGCGTCGAGCCGGCGGAGGTGGGGCTGGCGGGTTTGAAGGACCGACAAGGCGTCACGACGCAGTACATGAGCGTCACCGGCGGCCGGCCGGTGCGCTGGCGCTCGAACGATCTCACGATCGAGCCGATCGGCTACGCCGACGGTCCGGTGACGAGCGCGTGCTCGCTCGGCAATGCGTTCACCGTCACGTTGCGGCGCGTGTCGGAGCGCGCGCACGAGACGCTCGCTTCGGGTCTGACGCAGGTGCGCCAGCACGGCGTCGTGAACTACTTCGGCGAGCAGCGCTTCGGCAACCTGCGCTTCGGCCAGGGCTGGGTCGCGCGCGATCTCGCGCTCGGCGAGCACGAGCAGGCTTTGAAAGCGCTGCTCTGCGGCCACTCGGAGCAGGACGACGCGCGTCACGCGGAGTTCAAGCGCCTGCTCGAGCTGCGCTGGGGCGATTGGCGCGCGTGCCGCGACATCGCGGGCAAGTTCGGCCAGCACCACTCGGTCTTCGAGCAGCTCGCGCGCGATCCCGAGGACTTCCTCGGCGGCCTGCGACGCGTCGCGGCGCGCTTGCGGCTCATCCATCTCTACGCGTGGCAATCGCACGTCTGGAATCGCGCCGTGGCGCGCTTGATCGCCGAGACGACTCCGCCGAAGGAGCGCATCGTCGTTCCCGCGCTCGAGGGTCCCCTCTTCTTCGCGCGCGGCGCGCATCCGGCCGAGGCGGAGTTCGAGAACCACTTCCGCCTGCCCGGCGCGGGTCTCGAGGACGTCGAGCGGCCGCGCGAGCGCGAATTGCTGACGGCAGTGCTCGCGCTCGAGGGCCTGAAGCCGGAGCAGTTCCGCATCGACGGCGTCGGCGGCTTCCAGTTGAAGGGCGAGGAACGCGAGCTCGTCATCCGGCCGCGGCGCATGGCCGTCGATCGCGACGGAGACGATCCGGGCTGCAGCGTGCTGCGCTTCGAGCTGCCGCGCGGCGCGTACGCGACGGTCGTCGTCGCGCGCCTGCTCGGACGCATGCCCGAGGTCTTCGACGCGGCCGCGGCGCTCGAAGCCGCTGGCGAACGCGCGCAAGCGCGCGCGCAGGACGAGGAGAACGAACGCGACCTGCACGAATGGCCCGACGAAGCTCCGCGTCCGCGCCACGCGCGCGGCGGACACCGGGGAGCGCCTGCGAACGGCGCGGGCGACGCGCGACGCCGGTCCGGACCCGATCGCGATCGGGACGAGCGCGATGCACGCGGCCCGCGTCCGTCCACGAGCGACGCGCGTGCCCGCGGTCCGCGGGGCCCGCGACCGCCGAGCGATCGCGGAGCTGCGCCGCGTGCTCGCGAGGGTCGCGAACGAGATCCTGCGCGGCGCAACTCCCCGGCGAACGACCGCGCGCGGGAAGGAATGACACCGCGCGCCAAGGACGCGGCCGTGGAGCACTCGAGAGTGCGCGCGAGCGGCGATGCGCCCCCGGGTCGCGCGCGCGAGTCGGGCCGCGTTCGTGAACAGGCTCCCGGCTCCGCGGAGCGCGGGAGCGATCTCGAGCGCGACGCGCGTCCGCGCAAGCGTTCGCGCTCGAAGAAGAGCGACGTCGGCCGACCGCGCGGCAAGCGCCGGCCGGTGCGCGAGCCTCAGCCGGTCGTGCCGCTCGCGAGGCCGAAGCGGCCGCCCCGCCCGAAGCCCGACACCGATTCGAGCACGCCGGACGCGGGTGGAGCGACCGGAGCAGGCGGAACGTGAGCTCGCGCTCCGCGTCCATCGCGCCGCGCATCGCGCTGGCGCCGAGAGCCGTCGCGCGAGACGGCCGCGCGCACTCGCGCTCCCGATTTTCCGCGCAACGGACGCTTCGTCGCCGTCCGGCGCGCATCCACGCCGCGCGACGAGCACGCCCCGCGCACCACGAACACTCATGAGCGTCACGACGATCGGGATCATCGGCGGATCGGGCCTGTACGACATCGACGGACTCGAGGACGTGAAGGAGCTCGAGCTCTCGACGCCCTTCGGCGCGCCGAGTGACGCGCTCGTCACCGGCACCTATCGCGGGACGAGGCTCGTCTTCCTGCCGCGCCACGGCCGCGGTCATCGCATCGCGCCGCACGAGATCAACTTCCGGGCGAACATCTGGGCGCTGAAGAAGCTCGGCGTGCAGCGCTGCCTCGCCGTCTCCGCCGTCGGCTCGATGCGCGAGGACATCCGTCCGGGCGACTTCGTCGTCATCGACCAGTTCTTCGATCGCACGCGCCATCGCCTCGACACGTTCTTCGAGGGCGGCATCGTCGCGCACGTGATGTTCGCCGATCCCGTCTGCCCCGAGGTGCGAGCGGCGCTGCTCGCGGCGGGCAAGGCGGCCGGCGCGCGCGTCCACGACGGCGGGACGTACGTCAACATGGAAGGCCCGCAGTTCTCGACGCGCGCCGAGTCGCGCATCTATCGCCAGTGGGGCGTCGACGTCATCGGCATGACGAACCTCCAGGAAGCGAAGCTCGCGCGCGAAGCGGAGCTCTGCTACGCGACGCTCGCCATGGCGACCGACTACGACTGCTGGCACGAGACGCACGACGACGTCACGGTCGATGCCGTGCTCGCCGTGATGCGCAAGAACGTCGCGACGGCGCGCAAGGTCGTGCTCGATGCGATCCCGGCCCTGCTCGCGCCGCCGCGTTGCGGTTGCTCGCGGGCGCTCGCGAGCGCCATCATGACGGCGCCCGAGCACATCACGCCTCAGGCGCGCGCGCGCCTGTCGCTTTTCATCGACAAGTACCTGCCCCGCTGATCGGGCGTCACCGATCGATTCTCTCCCACGTCCTCGCGCGAGCCGCTTGCCGCGGCGAGCCCTCGCGCAGCGATCTCGAGGCGATGCGCCAGCGCGCCGAACGCGCCGCGGCGGAGCGCATCAAGCCGATCGAACGCGCCACGGCCTCGCACGCCGGTCCGCCGGTCGCCGCGGGAGCGAGCGGCACGGCGCGCTTCGCGGGTCCAGTGTGCGCCGCGTTCGACGCGCAGCGCGCGCTGGAGCTCGTGCGTTTCGCCGACGGCTTCTATCGCGAGCCGGCGAACGATGGCTTCGAGGCCGTGCTCGCGCGATTGGAAACGGAGCTGCGCGCGGCGGGATTCGGCGCGTCGGCCGAGCTGGAGCTCGAGTGGCTCGCGACCGAGCCGCGCGAGGCCTGGACGCCGCTCTCCGCGCGTCTGTCGTCGATCGCCGGCGGAGACGAGAGCGTGCTGCTCGAGTTCGATTCGCCCGAGGATGCCGCGCGCACGCTGTTGCCGAGCGGCGCGCCAGCCTGCGACGTGCGTGGACCGGCGTGCTTCGAGCTCGAGAAGGTGAGCGCCGGCGCGGTGCTCGTGCTCGCCGAGCGCGCGAGCGGCTCGACGCTCGCCGCCGCGCGCGATCGAGGCGCGATCGCGGTGCTCTCCGCCGGGCTCGAGTCGTACAACGTCGATCCGAGCGGTGCCGGCCGCGAGCGCGATGCGATCCAGTACTCGTCGGTCTCCCGACCCGCGCCGTTGCCCGTCGCGCGCATCAGCGCGCGCGTGCTCGAGAGCCTGCGCGCGGCGCGTGCGAAAGACGCTCAGTCGCAGATCGCGCTGCGCGCGGAGGTGAAGCTCGATTCGCGGCCGCTGCGCACGCTGGTCGCGACCGTCGTCGGCGCGAGCCGGCCCGACGAGGCGATCCTCGTCGCCGCGCACGTGCAGGAACCCGGCGCGTGCGACAACGCGAGCGGTCTCGGCGGCATCTGCGAAGGCGCGCGCGTCGTGGCGGGCGCGATCCGCGAGGGCACGCTCCGGCGTCCCGCGCGCTCGCTCGTCTTCGTCTTCGGCCAGGAGCACTTCGAGACGCGCACGTACCTCGAGCACGCGGCGCGTCGCGTCGTCGCCGGCATCTCGGCCGACATGCTCGGCGAATCGCACGCGCGCACGGGCGCCGTCGCGCTGCTCGAGCGCGGTCCGGATCCAGGCGCCGTGAAACCGCTCGCGCCGGACGAGCACACCGCCTGGGGCTCGCGCGACGTGTCGCGCTCGGAGCTCTCGCCCAACGGCGTGTCGGTCGTCGCGCGTTGCGCGCTCGTCGACGTCGCGGCCTTCGCGCCCTTCGCGCCCTTCGCGGGCGGCGACGACGCCGCCGGCTGGTCGACGCGCGAGCATCCCTACGAAGGCGGCAGCGATCACGACGAGCTGCTGCGCAAGGGCATCCCCGGCGTGCTCTTCTGGCACTTCCCGGACTTCGCCTACCACACGAGCCTCGATCGGATGGAGCACGTCGATCCGACGGAGCTCGCGCGCTGCGCCTCGAGCGTCATCACCTGCGCTCTCGCGCTCGCCGACGCGCAGCCCGCGGATCTCGAGCGCTACCTCGCGAGCGTTCGCCTGGAGCTCGAGCTGCGCGTGAACGCGGCGCTCGACGCGAAGGACGAGGAGCTCGCGACGCTGTGGCGCGACTGGAGCCGCGGCGCGCGCCTGTGGTTGCGCGAGCTGTGCGTGCCCGGCAGCCCGCGACCCGTCGACGCGACGTCGAAACCGGATCCGAAGCCCGAACCGAGATGAACCCCATGCACGACGATCCCGCTCGCAACGCATCCGCACCGCTCGACCGCCGCAGCCTGCTCGGCGCGGCCTTGGGAGCGGGCGCGCTCTTCTCCTGCGCCGCGAGTCGCGCGCAGAGCGCGCCGGCTCCCGCGGCGCGCGCGAGCGAGCCCGCGCTCGCGAACGACGCCGCGCGCGCGCGCGCCGCGCGCACTCCGCGCAAGGACCATCCGATCCTGATCGGCAGCGCGAACGGACTCGCGGGCATGAAGGCGTCGTACGGGAAGCTCCTGAACGGCGCCGATCCGCTCGACGTCGTGATCGAGGTCGTCAAGGTGCAGGAAGCCGATCCGCTCGACGACAGCGTCGGTCTCGGCGGTCTGCCGAACGCCGAGGGCGTGGTGCAGCTCGACGCCGCGTGCATGTACGGCCCGCGGCACAAGTCCGGCGCGGTCGCGTGCCTCGAGAACATCCTGCATCCGAGCGAGGTCGCGCGCCTGGTGCTCGAGCGCACGGATCACTGCCTGCTCGTCGGTCACGATGCCTATCTTTTCGCGCGCGGGTTCGGGCACGAGCACGTCGAGCTGCTCACCGAAGCGTCGCGCAAGAAGTGGCTCGAGTGGCGCGAGAGCCTGAGCAAGGAGGACGACTACCTGCCTCCGCCTCCCAAGCTCCCGTTCCAGAGCTCGCTCGCGCCCGCGAGCTCGGCGTCGAATCTGCTGGCGGCGAGCGATGCGCGCGTTCGTCGCTGGAACGCGCTGCGCCAGACGGGCACGATCCACTGCTCCGCGCTCGCGAAGGACGGCGCGATCGCGTGCACGACGACGACCTCGGGCCTCGCGTGGAAGATCCCCGGTCGCGTGGGCGACTCGCCGCTCATCGGCGCGGGTCTCTACTGCGATCAGGAAGTCGGCAGCGCCGGAGGAACGGGCCGCGGCGAATCGTGCATCCTCGCCAACGGCAGCTTCGCGGTGATCGAGCTCCTGCGCCAAGGCTGGCCGGTCAAGGAAGCGCTGCTCGAGATCCTCGGCCGCGTCACGCGCCAGACGCAGCGCCAGGCGCGCTACCAGCCCGAGCTCGTCGACGAGAAGGGCATCCCGACCTTCAACTTGCACCTCTACGCCGTGACGATCGAAGGCGAGTGGGCCGGCGCGGCGCTCAAGGGCCCGGCGGAGTTCGCCGTCTCCGATCCCGAGCACGGCCCGCGCGTCGAGCAGGCGGTCGTGCTGCATCGCGCCTGAGCGCGACGCGCTGCGCGTCGCGCGAAGTTCGAACGGATCGTCGCGCGCGTGGCGCGTCGCGCGATTCTCGGAACGAATCGTCGCGGCCGCTGCGCGCGTCAAGCGCTCACGTTCACGGCCGGCGCGGCCGCAATGCGTCGAGGAATTCGGCTTCGGAGAGCTCCCCGTCTCCGTCGGTGTCGATCGTCGCGAACACCGCATTGCCGCGCACGTGCACCTGGATCGGACGCTGGAGCTCGACGAAGTCGCCCAGCGTCACGTGCCCGTCGTCGTCGTGGTCGAGGCGCCGGAAGACCGGCACGGGACCGGGGATCTGCGCCGGCATGTAGACCGCGCCCTCGCGCTCCTCGCGCGCGACGCTCTTGCCGAAGAGCTCGAGCACCGTCTTCGCGCGCTCGCGCGTGCCTTCGCCCGCCTCGCTCGGCGAGAGGATCTCGGCCAGCGCATCGAGCTCGCTCAACTCGAGCTTGCGCGATGAATCGCGGTCGAGCGTCGCGAGCAATTCGTCGACCGCCGGCTTCGTGACGTCGTAGTCGGTCGCCGCCTTGCGCAGCTCGGAGACGTCGAGCGCGGCGTCGGGCACCTGGTCGTAGGTCTCGAGCAGCTCCTTGGGGCTGCGGCGCGGCGCCTTGCGCGAATCGGGCTTCTTCAAGGGCGGCGGGAAGGCGCCCCCGAGCTCGATCACGGCCGCGAAGCGCGCCGCGAACTCCTCGGGGCTGATGTAGCCGTCGACGTCCTGGTCGTAGACCGCGAACGCCTTGCGATCGGCGCGCAGGCTGCGTTGCGCCTCGTCGTAGTTCAGGCGGCCGTCGGCGTTGTAGTCGGCGATGCTGAAGTAGTCCGCGGCGTGATCGGCGGAGGTGAGCGGCTCGCTCGACGACTTGCGGTCCTTCGGCGCGTCCGAATCGGTGGGCGTCTTCGCGGGCGTGCCGCGTTGCGTCGGAGCCTCGCTGCCGCCACTCGCGGGCTTCGGAGCGTCGCTCGGCGGAGTTTGCGCGGGCGCGGGAGCGGGCGGCGGCGTCGAGCCGCGACCGCCGCGCTGCGCGAGCGAGATCACGGGCAGGCTGACGACGGCGGCGAGGAGCAGCACTCCGGGGCGTTGCGGGGCGCGCGGCATGGACTCCTTATCGGTCGGGACGGGGTCGGTGCGCAAGCGTGAGCGGCTGGGCGGGCGGTTCGTGAGTCCTGCCGCGACCGCGAGCGCTCCGCGGCGGCGTCAGCTGCCGCCGCGAGCGACCCGCGGCGGCGTCAGCTGCCGCCGCGAGCGACCCGCGGCGGCGCTAGCTGCCGCTGCGAGCGACCCGCGGCGGCGCTAGCTGCCGCTGCGAGCGACCCGCGGCGGCGCTAGCTGCCGCCGCGAGCGAAATGGAGCACGCTCTCCGCCACGCGATCGACGTCGGCATCGGAGAGGAAGGGGTGGACCGGCAGGCACAAGACCTCGCGCGCCAGCGCCTCGGCGTTGGGGAAAGCTCCCGGTCCGTAGCCCCACGGACGCGCGGCCTCCTGCAGGTGCACGGGCGAGGGATAGTGAACGGCGGCGGAGATCTGGCGCGACTTCAAGCGCTCGATGAGCACGTCGCGCGCGACATCGGCGCGCACGCGCACCGTGTACTGGTGGTAGACGTGCACCGAGTTCTTCGCCACGGCGAGCGGCGTGATCACACCGCTGCCCGTGAACGCCGCGTCGTAGCGCTTGGCGATCGCGCGCCGGCGCGCGTTCCAGCGCTCGAGATGGGGGAGCTTCACGTTGAGCACCGCTCCCTGGATGCCCTGCAAGCGCGAGTTCGTGCCGATCTCGGCGTGCGCGTACTTCACCGGGCTGCCGTGATCGCGCAGACGCTTGGCGCGCGCGTGCACGTCGGCGCGGCGCGTGAGGATCATGCCGCCTTCGCCGCACGCGCCGAGGTTCTTCGTCGGATAGAAGGAGAACGCGGCCGCGTCGCCGATCTCGCCGCAGCGCACGCCGTCGCGCTCCGCGCCGTGGCACTGAGCGCCGTCCTCGAGCACGGCGAGCTTCTGCTTGTCCGCGAGCGCACGGAACGCACGCATGTCGGCGAGCTGGCCGTAGAGGTGCACGGGCAGGATGCACGTGGTCTTCGCGTCGATCGCCGCTTCGGCCTTCTTCGGATCGAGCAGCGCCGTCTCGAGCTCGACGTCGGCGAGCACGGGCTTCGCGCCGACCCAGGCGATCGCTCCCGCGCTGGCGAAGAACGTGAACGGCGAGGTGACGACGTGATCGCCGGGCTGCACGCCGAGCGCGCGCAGCGCGAGGATCAACGCGTCCGTGCCGTTGGCGACGCCGATGCCTTGCAACGGAACGCGGTGGAGCCTGGCGAAGTCCTGCTCGAAGCGCTCGACCTCGGGGCCGAGGACGTAGGCACCGCTGCGCACGACCTTGAGCACGGCGTCCTCGAGCGCGGGGCCGAGCTCCGCGCGTTCCGCGGCGAGATCGACGGGGCCGATCGGCCCGGCGGAAGAAGAGGGAGAGGACTTGTTCTGGGTCACCGGAGCGCTGGGAGTCGTTGCCATGGCGCGCGCATCCTAACGCGCGCGCGCGACGCGCGGCCTGCGGAAAAAGCAGCACGGCCGCGACCCGTGAGGAGGTCGCGGCCGCGCGTGTTCGACGCTGCCTGCGTCAGGGCTTGCCGGGATTGTTCAGCCGGCTGTGCGTCACGCCGTATCCGAAGTAGATCACCAGGCCGATCGCGAGCCAGCCGATGAGCCGCGCCCAGTTCGTCCAGCCGAGACCCGCGATCATCGCGAGGCACACGACGATGCCGAGGATCGCGACGACCTCGACCATCGGCACGCGGAACGCGCGCGGCAGGTTGGGCTGCTTGACGCGCAGGATCCATACGCCGGCACAGACCAGGATGAACGCAAAGAGCGTCCCGATGCTCGTCATCTCGCCCACGATCGAGTCGGGGAAGAACGCCGCGAAGACCGAGGTGACGACGAAGAAGATCCAGTTCGACTTGTAGGGCGTGCGGAACTTCGGGTGCAGGTCGGAGAAGACTTTCGGCACGAGACCGTCGCGGCTCATCGAGTAGAAGACGCGCGACTGTCCGAGCAGCATGACCAGGATCACCGACGAGAAGCCGGCGAGGATCGCGACTGTGACCGACTTCGCCAGCCACTCGTGTCCGGGCATGTACTTCGTGATCGCGAACGCGACCGACGCCTCCTTGCCCACCGTGCGGAAGTCCTCGACCGTCGCGACGCCGCTCAGCACGTGCGCGAAGAGGATGTAGAGCACGGTGCAGATCGCGAGCGAGCCGAGGATGCCGATCGGCATGTCGCGCTTGGGGTTCTTCGCTTCCTGCGCGGCCGTCGAGACGGCGTCGAACCCGATGAACGCGAAGAACACGACTCCGGCTGCTCCGAGGATGCCCCAGAGCCCGCCGTACTTGTGCACGATGCCTTCGCTGGTCGTGTACGTCGTCGCGGCGGGGATGTAGTTCTCGTGGTTGACCGGGTTCATGTATCCCCAGCCGATCGAGATCACGAGGATCACGATCGCGACCTTGGTCACGACGATCAGGCCGTTGAGCAGCGCCGACTCCTTCGTGCCGCGGATCAAGACGAGCGTGAGCAGGAGCAGGATCCCGATCGCCGGCAGGTTCATGATCCCGGTGGTGATCACTTCACCTCCGGGCCCGCGTAGCGACTCGAAGGGCGAGTGGCACCACTGATAGGGGACGGTCATCCCGAAGTACTCGAGCAGCTTGTTCAGGTACTGCGACCAGGCGATCGCGACCGTCGCCGCGCCGACCGCGTACTCGAGCACGAGGTCCCAGCCGATGATCCACGCGACGAACTCGCCCATGGTCGCGTAGGAGTACGTGTACGCGCTCCCCGCGATCGGGATCATCGATGCGAACTCCGCGTAGCACAGTCCGGCGAACGCGCAACCGACCGCCGCGACGATGAAGCCCAGCGTCACCGACGGGCCCGAGCGCTCCGCGATGGCCGCGGCCGTGCGCACGAAAAGACCGGCGCCGATGATCGCTCCGATGCCGAGCGCGATCAGCGCCCACGGCCCGAGCGTGCGCTTGAGGCTCTTCTCGGAGGTGTCGGCCTCCGCGGTCAGCTTGTCGAGCGGTTTGGTGATCCACAGATTGGCCATGAGGTTCCTCTCAGTGTCGGTCGGAGCATCTCTCGCTCGCGAGAGTTGAACGGGCGCATCACGCGGACGAGGGCGAGCGCTTCTCGCGCGCCGCGGCCAGGAGCAGCGTGATCGCGGTGTAGATGACGACGGCCGCGACGAGCCACTTGACCCAGTAGAGGTCCAGGCTCTTCACGACGTACGCCGCGATGAGCACCGCAGGCACGCCGGCCAGCGTCAATCCGAGCGCCGCGCGCGCCGAGTACGAGTTCGCGCGCACGAAAGGCACGCTCGCGAGCGGCATCAGAAAGGCGCACGAACCCATCATGATCGGGAAGCCCGTGCCCGGATTCATGCCGAGCATCGAGACCATCACGAGGCACGGCGCGTAGAGCCCGACGCCGATCGTCATCAGCGCGCCGAGCACGAAGTTGCCGACGATTCCCGCGGTGAGCCAGCCGCCGGAGAGCCCGGTGGTGCCCACGGTGGGCTCCGTCCAGAGCTGGCGATAGACGAGCACGGCGGTGAGCGCGAGCAGCGCGCAACCCAGCCCGATCTGGATCGCGCGTCGCGGCCAACGGCACACGATCGGCGCGCCGAGCAGGGACCCCGCGACCGCTGCGACGATCATCGTCGCGAGCGTCGTCATCTCGACCTCGACGACCTGCGTGTAGATGTAGGCCTGCGCGATCGTCGGCAGCGTGTGTCCGACGTTGAGCGTGCCCGGCAGGAGACGGTCGTCGATCGTCTTGCGCGCCCTGTAGAGCGTCGTCGTCGTTGCGAACGAGCCGATGCCCCACGTGTCGAGGAAGTCGGTCACGAAGCCGACCAACAGCTCGTACGGAGTCGGCGCGACGCGTTCGCCACGCTCCTTCGCACCCGCCACCAACGACTTCACCCAGAAGATCGTGAAGCCGAGCCCGATGATGCCGAGCAGAGCGAGGAGCGTCGTCAGGGCGCTGGGCATTCGATCGGTGGGACTGGAATCGTCAGTTCGGTTCGAGCCGCGCACGCGCACGGCCCGCTCGGGGGTCGGCACACGGTAAGAGGCTGCCCTAGAACGATCAACCAGCTTCTTGGGCGTGATCGCGGCCGCGAGCGATGCGCTATGGTTCCCCGCGCCATGAAGCTCTCGGCCGCAGCCGGACTCGGACTCGCGCTGATCGGAACGAGTTGCGCCGCGCCGCCCGCGCCGGCCGGGCTCGCGCCCGAGCGAGGAACGAGCGTTTGGCTCGACGCCGCGCACGGCGCAGCGACGTGGCTCGCGCAGAACTCGCTGGACACCGAGCACGGTCTCGGCTGGCGCGCGGATCCGAGTTCGCAGATCGAGGTCGACCGCACGCTGTATGCGGGTTCGCCGGGAGTCGTGTTGTTCTTCCTCGAGCTCGCGCACGCTACCGGCAACCAAGACGCGCTCGCTTTCGCGCGCGCCGGTTGTGAGGACTTGCTCGCGACGATGCCCGAGCACGTCGAGGGCGAGAGCGCCGGGCTCTACACGGGAGTCGCCGGCGTCGGCTACACAATCGGTGAAGCCTGGCTGGCGACGGACGATGAGCGCTATCGTCTT
>JBGATX010000171.1:0-12593 GCA_044228975.1 Planctomycetota bacterium
AAGGGGCGAAGTGACGAAGGTCATGGACCTCTCTCCGAGGTGGGTTTGCATTTCCTGCCGAGCGAACGCTCCGCCGCGCGTCCTGCCGGGGCGAGGCGGGCGAGCATGGTCGCGCATGGCGCGCGCACGTGCAACCCGACGCGGCCTCGCCCGCGCGGATCGAGGCCGACGCGCGCGGGCGAGGTGCTCAGATCCCGAAGCGCACGGCCAGGAACACCTGCGCGGCATCGAGCGACGCCCCGCTGACGCCCGCTCCGTCCACGGGAGAGCTGTCGACGTAGCGCAGCCCGCCGTCGACGCGCAGCGGCGGGTTGAGGACCGGCGCGACGATGCTCGTGCCGCGCGTCGAGCTCAGTCGCGCCACCAGGCGCAACAGGCGTCCGGGCGGCAGCGCGACCTCGTAGGGGAGGAAGCTGCGGTCGTTGCGCGAGCGCGTCGCGAGCGCGTGGCGTGCGAGCAGCACCGGTTGCAGCGCGTCGGTCACGTCCCACAACGCGACGTTGAAATCGCCGCCCGCATCGGCGACCGGCGCGGCGAGCTGGCCGTCGAGGATCAGCTCGCGCGTGCGCTGCGGACGCTGCGCGTGCGTCATGTCGATCTCGATGCCCGCCCAGGTGTCGACCGGCGCGGGGACGAGCGGTACTTGCGGCGTCGTCTGCGAGGGCAGGCGCAGTCCGCCGGTCGTCGTCGACAGGTTGAGCGAGAGCTCCGAGCCGGCGAAGTAGCACACGCCGTCCATGACGACCAGACCGCTCCTGAAGACGCGGATCTCGCGGTTGACGAGCGTCGCGAGCGGGATCGAAGCGAGGATCGGAGTCGAGAACTTGTCCACGCGCCGCAATCCCCGACCCTGCGCGCTCGGGAACGTGACCACCAGCTCGAAGGAAAGATCCTGCGCGTCGTCGCCCGGCACCGGATCCGGCGGCAGCGCGAACGTGAGACCGTACTCGTTCTGGTTCAGGTAGCCGTTCGAGCTCGACGTGAACTTGATGCGGTGGAACGCATCCGTCGCCGGCTGGACGCGCAGCTCCACGGTCGCGCCGTACTCGGTCTCGTAGCCCGTCGCGGGCTCCGGCCCGTCCTGCATCGGGAGCACGCGCACGTAGCGGCGCTCGGACGCGAGCGTGCTCGCGTCGTAGGTCGTGTTGACCATGAAATGCCCCGTCGACTGCCAGTTGCCGAGCGCGCAGTCCAGGTCTCCATCCTTGTCCCAATCGCCCCATGCGGGCGTCGCCGACGTGAGCCATGCCGCATTGATCGCGTGCGTGCCGACGATGAAGCGCTGCACGCCCGTCTCGGCGAGCTGATTGATGCGGAACACCTGGCGCGTCGTGAGGTCGATGTCGCCGTCGTTGTCCCAGTCCTCGGCCGACAATCCGAGATCGAGCCCGGTGAGCGGGCTGTCGATGATCGTCGAGTCGGCGATGCGGAACGTCCCGTCGCCGCGGTTCTCCCAGATGCGCAGCCCCGGCGACGCCGAGTAGACGATCGGCATGTCGAAGTCGCCGTCGAGGTCGAAATCGCAGAAGACGGCGCCTTCCTCGAGGTTCGAGAAGAGCGTGATGCCCGAGGTCGCCGGCGGGAGGTTGTCGTAGTCGACCGTGCCGGGTGTCGAACGGTTCTGGTAGATCGTGTTGTTGCAGTAGAGGTCGAGGTCGCCGTCGAAGTCGTAGTCGCAGAACTGCGCTCCTTCCGGACGCGCCGCGCCGGCCGGGTTGTCGAGACCGCCGACGGCGCTCTGCTCGAGGAATGCGTGCTCGCCGCCGGGCCCGACCGGACCACGGTTCCAGTAGAAGAAGTTCCCCGGCGAGCCGAGCGACGGCGGATAGGTCGGGATGAAGAGATCGAGGCGTCCGTCGGAGTCCGTGTCGCCCCAGCACACGGTCTCACCCGCTCCCGTCGCGCGGTTGGGCAGGATCGCCGGGTTCCCGGCGACGTCGACGAAGCTGCCGTTGCCGAGATTGTGCAACAGGTTCGTCGCCACGCCGCGCGGAGTCGTGGCGATGTCGTTCCGTCCGTCGCGATCGTAGTCGCCGAACGCGGAGCCGTAGCGCGAGCCGATCGGGATCGGGAGCTCGGCGATGAGCACCCAGGCGTTGCCGCCGTTGTTCTGCCACACGCGCCGGCTCTGCGCGCAGTAGAGATCGGGATAACCGTCGCCGTCGTAGTCGCCGAAGGAGATGCCGTTCGTCGCGCCGAAGTCGAGGAAGGTCGCGGGCCCCGGCGGATCCCACGCGATCAGCGGCACGTTCGTTCCGCCGAGCGTGCTCGGCCGCGAGTCGAGGCACCAGGAGAACGTGAACGCGCTCGTCTCTCCGGGCTCGAGATTGTCCGCCATCCACAGGCGCCGGCAGAGATTCAGCGGAGCTCCGGCGTGCGCCGGCAGATCGTCGGGGAACGTCCAGCCCGACGCCGAGGTGAGCCACTCGCGGCTGAGGAAGACGTTCCCGAGGGTCACGTCCGAGACGTTGCGCAAGCCGATCGTGCACACGAGGTACTGGCCGGGCACGTCGAATTGGTAGTCGCTCGTGAGCTCGAGCTCGTCCGTGCGCAGCACCGAGTGCGCGCGATCGTTGCCGGCGCGGAAGCCCGCGCGACGCAACGGAGTGCGCGTGGCCCAATCGACGCCGCGGCTCGTCGCAGCGGCCTCGACCACGCGCGCGGGCGTCGTGTAGGAGACGGAGACGAGCTCGGCATCGCCCGTGTCGATCACGACCCTGGGGCCATCGACGGAGCGCAAGGCGCCGCGCGGGAAGCCGACGATCAGGCCGCACGCGTCGATGTCGGCCGCGATGCCGTTGGCGGCGATGCGCGCAGGCTGTTGCGCGCTCGCGCCAGCGCAGACGAAGAGGGCGGAGACGAGCGGGAGCAGACGGGACGCGCACGAGCGCGAGCGACGGGCGAGGATCACGGTGCCTTCTCCAACGGGAGGGGTGGGCGCCGCGCGCCAGCGACGAACCGAAAGGGAGCGGCGCCGGGCGAGGCCGGGGGCGCCAGCGTAGCTCCGCGTGCTCGCCGCGGTGGCTCGCAACCCGAATCCGCGCAGCGCGGCCGAAGCGCCGCGGCCGGCGCTCCAGCGCCGTGCGCCGCAGGCATCGTCGCGCGCTCGGGCGCGACTTCATCGGCGCAGAGCGCCGTTCCGTGCTGGAGCGACCCCGCGCGCAACCTCTTCGCCCGTCTGCTTGGGTTGCTGGCCTTGGCCCGCGCCGCGTCCGGCGCGCGAATGCGCACGCCCGCTCAGGTGCTCAGGGCGGCGTGATCTCGACCAGCCCCGCGAGCGTCCGCTCGCGGCCGCGCGCGTCGCGCCCGCGCAGCGCGTAGCGCGCGACGAGCTTCTCGTGCGCTGGCATGCGCGTGTTCGCGTCGGCTGGCGCCTGCGGCGTCAGCGGCCGGTCGAGCACGACCTCGGCTTCGTTCGTGGTCCACGGCTCGAGCACGGAGCTCGCGTCGCGGATGGAATACACGGCGAGCGCCGCGTCGAACGCTCCGTCGTCGCGCGCGCGCAGGCGCAGCTCGACCTGCGTCCAGCTCGAGCGGCTCGGCATGCCGTCGACGACTCGCAGCGTGCTCGCGTCGAGCCACGCGACGTCGCCGTAGGGGTGGCGCGTCGCGAGGTTCGCGTCGCGCGCTTCGCCGTCGGCGTCGAGCTCGAGGTCCGCGAGAGGGGCCCGATCGGCGTGCGGCGGGATCGAGCGCGCGAGCGGACGCGCGCCGGTCCGGGTCTCGATGCGCGTGGAGGCCCGGACGTGCGCGAGCTCCCACTGCGCTTGCGCGCTCGGCGCCCACTCGGCGCGCGCGGGAGCCGTGCGCACGGCCGCGAGCTCGTCTTCCGAGACGAAGTTTGCCAGTGCGGCGCGCGCCTGACGTGTGGCCGTCGGACTGTCGGTGGCGGCCTGGGGCGCGTTCGGCGATGCGGCCAGCACGACGCTGCCCTGGCGCCAGCGCGCGGCCGCGGCGAGACCGATGGCGGCCACGACGAGGAGGAAGGTGGAGGTGCGACCCACGGAATCGATCATGAGAGTGCGCGGACGTCGGATAGGGCGAGCCCGTGCATTGGTAACCGATGCACCGCGCGAACGTCACCGTCGTCGGAGGATCGAAAGGCCGACTTCAGATCGCGGACGGAAGTGTGCCGAACGTGCGACCGCGCGGGCCTCGGACGGCACGAAGGGGATGGGTGGATCGGACAACCTGTTGGTGTGAGTCGGAGGACGCACGCTGGCGGATCGACGGACGCGGACGCAGGTGGGCGAGGTCATGTCGCGGTCGTGGTCGAGTCGAGGGTGGAGGGGACGGTCGGGGCGGGCCGGGCGGCGCCTCGAGTCACGAGCGGCGTTGCGCGTCAGCGAGCCGTTCGACCGCGCGATCGATCTCCGACTCGAGGTTGTAGCAGTGCGCCGAGAGCCGGATGCGTCCCGCTCGAACCGTGGCGACGATGTCGTCGGCGCGCAGGCGGGCCATCGTCGCGTCGCTGTCGGCGACGGGGATCGAGACGATCGTCGTGCGACGCTCGGGAGGGAGCGGCTCGAATGCGGGCACGCGCTCGATGAGCACCTGGTGCAGGTGCCGCGAGAGCTGCGCGTTGCGCTCGAGGATCGCCGCGAGGCCGATCTCCTCGATGATGCCGAGCGACGCGACCTCCGCGAGCGCCGCGAACCACGCGAGCGAGCTGTCGAGCTTCGACGCGCTCGTGGAGAGCTCCATCGCGGGACCGTAGAAGCTCTCGAACGGCTTGCGCCCGGCCTTCCAGCCGGGACCGACGGGCCGCAGGAGCTCGACGAGCTCGCGCCGCACGAACAGGTATCCCATCCCGCGCGAGCCGAGCAGGAACTTGTGGCTCGCGGCCGCGAGGAAGTCGATCGCGTCGCGCCGCACGTCGAGCTCGATCGCGCCGGCCGCCTGGCACGCATCGACGAAGAACCCCGCTCCCGAGCGTTGCGCGATGCGCCCGATGGCGCCGAGATCCGCGCGATCTCCGGTCGGCGAGTGCACGGCGCTGACGGCGATGAGCCGCGTGCCCGAGTCGGCGAGAGCGTCGTACGCGTCGGTCGGCACGAACGCGCCGTTCGCCTGTTCGAATCATCGATCACGCGACCAGGGACGCACGTGTCGACGGACCTCGGGCATTGCGACGGCTGGGACTGCTCAATGGGCGACCGGTGCGTGATCGCCGGCCCGCGCGAGCGTCTCATCGCTCGACCACACGACGTTGTAGAGCGTGTCGCGCTCCACCGGCACTCGGCCCGCGTCGCGGATCCATTGAATGAGCTCGCTGCGCTTCACCGCTTGCGGCGTCGTCGCGCCGGCTTCGTGGTAGATCTTCTCTTCGACCACGGTGCCGTCGACGTCGTCGGCGCCGTAGCTGAGCGCGAGCTGCGCGATCGGCACGTCCATCAGGATCCAATAGGCCTTGATGTGCGGGATGTTGTCGAGCATCAGACGGCCGACGGCGATCTCGCGCAGCTCATCGAGCGCCGTCGGTCCCGGCACGTGCGACATCTCGTTGTTCTCGGGGTGGAACGAGAGCGGGATGTAGGTCTGGAAGCCGCCGGTCTCGTCCTGCAAGCGACGCAAGCGATCGAGATGGTCGACGCGCTCCTCGATCGTCTCGATGTGGCCGTGCAGCATCGTGCAGTTCGATTTCAAGCCGGCGCGGTGCACGGTGCGCGCGGTCTCGAGCCACTGCTCGCCGCTGATCTTCAAGTGATAGGAGAGCTGGTGCACGCGATCGGCGAACACTTCCGCTCCGCCGCCGGGCACGGAGCCGAGGCCCGCTTCGACGAGCTCGGGCAGCACCTGCGCGAGCGGCTTCTTCGCCTTCTTCGCGATCTGGTCGAGCTCGACCATCGTGAAGGCCTTGATGTGGATCGAGGGGCGCGTGCGCTTCACCGCGCGCAGGATGTCGAGGTAGTAGCCATACTCGAGCTTGGGATGGATGCCCGCGACCATGTGCACCTCGGTCACGGGCTCGCCGAGCTGTGCCTCGATCTTCTGCGCGACCTGCTCCGGTGTCATCCAGTACGCGCCCTCTTGCCCGGGCAGGCGCTGGAAGGCGCAGAAGCGGCAGAGCTTGTTGCAGATGTTCGTGTAGTTGACGTGCTGGTTGACGTTGAAGTAGGCGAGATCGCCGTGCAGCCGCTCGCGCGCGACGTTCGCGAGCGCGCCGAGCGCGTGCAGGTCCGCCTTGTACAGGCGCACACCGTCGTCGAGCGTCAAGCGCTCGTGCGCGCGCACTTTCGTCGCGATGTCGGCGATGCCTGCGCGCTCGCACACGCGCTGCACGCGCTCGAGAGCCTGCGTCGACGCCGCGCGCGGGGCCTTCGAGAGGGCCGAGCTCACCGCGCCACCGCCTTGCGCGTCGCGCGCGCCGCGGCCCGGTGCGTCGCCGCCTGCTCGCGATTCTCCGGCGTGCGCGCGCCGTTCCAGCGCGGATCGACGAGCCCGTACCACGAATTGCGCTGCAGCGGCGTGAATCCCGCGCGCTCGATCTGGCGCTCGATCTTGTCGATCGTCGACAGGTTGAAGCAGCCCGCGGCGCTGACGACGTTCTCTTCCATCATCGTGCCGCCGAAATCGTTGCAGCCGTAGCGCAAGGTCACCTGCGCCATCTTCAATCCCTGCGTCACGTAGCTCGTCTGGATGTTCTCGACGTTGTCGAGGAAGATGCGCGAGAGCGCCTGCACGCGCAGGTAGATGCCAGGCGTCGCCTTGGGCGGATAGAGATGCTGCTCGGGCACGCCTTCGGGCTGCATCGTCCAGCACGCGAAGGCGGTGAAGCCGCCGGTCTCGTCCTGCAGCTCGCGCACGCGCGCCAGGTGCTCGATGCGCTCGGCCGCGGTCTCGACGTGGCCGAACATCATCGTCGCCGACGAGCGCAGGCCCGCTTCGTGGACCTTGCGGTGCACGTCGAGCCAGCGATCCGTCGAGGTCTTCTTCGGCGCGATGATCTTGCGCACGCGCTCGACGAGGATCTCGGCGCCCGCTCCCGGGACGCTGCCGAGTCCCGCGTCGACGAGGTCCGCGATGACGTCCTCGACCGGACGCTTCTCGATGCGCGAGAAGTGATCGATCTCGGGCGCCGAGAGCGCGTGCGGGTTGATGTCGGGGTAGCGCACGCGCATGTCGGCGAGGAGCTCGCACCACCAGTCGCTCTTGATGTAGGGGTGATGCCCGCCCTGCATGAGCACCTGGCGCCCGCCGATCGCGGCGAGCTCGTCGAGGCGCGCGTAGATCTCCTCGCGCGTCTGCACGTAGGCGCCCTCCGCCTTGGGCCGGCGGTAGAACGCGCAGAAGCCGCAGTCGGTGATGCAGACGTTCGTCGGATTGAGATTGCGATCGACGATGTACGTCACGCGCCCGTGCGGGTGCTTGCGCGAGCGCACGAGGTCGGCGAGCTCGCCGATCGTGAGCAGGTCGGCGTGGTCGTGCAGCAGCAGCGCTTCGTCGCTGTCGATGCGCTCGCCGTCCTCGACCTTGGCGCGGATGCGCTCGATCGCCGCGGCGTGCGGACCGGCGTGCGCGTGGCTCGCGCGCGGAGCATTCCACTCCGTCGCCGGCGCGTGGGGTCGTCGTGCGGCGCGCGAGCGGGGGCTCGTTTCGGATTCGGGCGAGTTGGCCGACATCCCGCCATTATAGGGAGGGCGAGCGCGGCTTCAGCGGCGCGATTCCGGCGCTTCGGCTCCGCACGGCGAGCTCCCAGCGCGTTCCGGCCGCCTCGGAGCGCCTTCGAGACCCGCAGAGTCTCCATGCGCGCGCGTCGAGAGGGCGATACTCTGGGTGCTGCGTCGCCCGGCGAGCGCGCGGCGGAACCTCATGCAATCGATCCTGTTGTTGATGGCCACGCTGCTCTGCGCGTGCGATGCCCAGAGCCCGCCGCCGGTCGCGGCGCCGGCCACTCCCGCCGTGGCGCCCGCTCAGGCGCAGGCGCCCGGGCCCAACGAGTTTCCGCTGCTCGACCAGTCCTACGGCGCGGCGGAGAGCGCGTACAAGAAGAAGCTCGACCAGCTCACCAAGCAGGGTGCGCCCACGACGTCGCTCGCGCATCCCGCGATCGAGTTCCTCCCGCGCTTCCAGTCGCTCGCCGATCGCGGCGAAGGTCGCGCGCTCTTGTGGATGGGCGCGCATCTGCACGAGGCGCGACCCGAGCTCGGCAAGGACGAGGCCGTGTCGGCGCGCCTGGCGTGCTACGACCGCATCATCGAGGAGCACGCTGGCGCGAACTGGATCCGCGATCTCGCGCGCTCGCTCACGTCCCTCTACTACGCCTTCGGCCGCGAGCGCATCGATCCGCTCGTCGAGCGCTTCGTCTCGCGCTGCAAGAACCCCGAAGCGCTCGCGGAGGCGTTGTACCGCGCCGCCGCCGAAGCGCGCCGCGCGAAGGACGAAGCGCGCGCCGACGCGCTGACCGAGCGCATCAAGAAGGACCTGCCCGAGACCGAGTACGGCCGTCGCGCGCGCGGCATCACCGGACCGGCCGTGATGATGGGCGAAGGCAAGGTCGGCCTCGCGATCGGCAACGTCGCGCCGGAGTTCACGACCAAGGACGCCGATGGCGTCGAGTTCAAGCTCAGCGACTACCGCGGCAAGGTGGTCGTGCTCGACTTCTGGGGATTCTGGTGACCTCCGTGCGTGCGGATGATCCCGCACGAGAAGACGCTCGTGGAGCGTTTGAAGAACGAGCCCTTCGCCCTGGTCGGCATCAACACCGACGGCGACGTCGCCGCGTTCAAGGAGAACTGCAAGAAGCAGGGCGTCACCTGGCGCAGCTCGTGGCAGGGCAGCACCAGCGGGCCGCTGTGTCGCGCGTGGGGCGTCCGCGGTTTCCCCACGATCTACGTGCTCG
Organism: Planctomycetota bacterium; assembly: GCA_044228975.1. GTDB lineage: Bacteria > Planctomycetota > UBA1135 > UBA1135 > JADJNY01. The sequence continues at coordinate 8,843 of JBGATX010000171.1, forward strand.
ACCACAGGGGCGTGATTCGCTTCCAGAACGTGCGCGGCGAGGAGATGGACCGGGCGGTCGATCAGCTGCTCGCGGAGCTCAAGGCCGGGCAGCGCGACGCGCCGGCGACGAAAGACGGGTCCAACGACTCCCCCAAGGATTCCAAAGGCGAGCCGAAGTAGTTTCGACGCTTCGCGTCCGTCCCGCGCCGCCGTCGAACGAGTGATTGGCGCGTCCCGCGCAAGAGCGCTAGAACCTTCGCCCCGCGTCGTGCGTCTCAACGGCCGCGTGCTCCGCCCCAACCGGCCGCCGCGACTTCCGTACGACGCCGAACTCCCTCGTCCCGGCTGGTTTCCGCCATGAGTGTCCCGTCGATCTTCGCTTCGCTGCTCCCCGCCCTGCCCCACGCCGCGGCCGCCGCCGGCGCGCCCGCGCCGGCGCCGCAGCAGTTGCCGCCGTTCGTCGGACCGGCGCCGGCGGACCAGCCCGACCCCGGGGGCATGACGCTCTACCGCGAGCCGCGTCCTCAAGATCTACGAGGAGCGGCGCATCAAGCTCTCGCTCGGCGGCAAGGTGCCCGATCCCAAGGAGCTCGGCACGCACCCCGTGCACGACTACGAAGCGCGCTTCCGGGCGCTCGCCGATCAAGGCAGCGGCGTCGCGCAGGTGTGGATGCTCGACAACTGGGCGCAGGTCAGCGGAACGACCGACGCGCTCGAGCAGGCGCGCCGCTTCGAAGCGCTCTTCGAGCGCCTGGTCGAGAACAACGCTTCGCAGGTGTACATGCTCACCGTGCTCGACGCCGTGCGCGTGCAGCGAGCGCTGCTCGGTGCGCAGCGCGTCGAGCGCCTGCTCGAGCGCGCGCAGGAGAAGACGGCCAACAAGGAGGTCGCCGCGCGCGCGGCGCTCATGCGCGCCATGCTGCACGCGCCGGAGAACCCGGACGCTCCCGGCGCCGCGGCGCAGCTGGAGGAGTTGCGCGAGATGCAGCGCGCCGTCGTCGCCGGCTGGCCCGGCACGAAGGCCGCGCTGGAAGCGGCGGCGATCCTCGCCCCCGGCGTGAACGAGGAGTTCGAGCGGCGCACGATCGACTGGTGCGCGACGTGCCTCGCGCTGTCGAAGCAGGGTCGCCCGGTGAGCGAATGGCCGCCGATGCCCGTCGATGCGATGCTGCCGCTCTACGCCCCGATCGCCGCCGCGGGCGGACCTTCGGGAGTGCGCTGGGTCAACCACTTCTACAGCGGCATCGTGAACGCGCGCGCGCAGGGACCCGGGCGCGATCTCGCCGCCGCGGCTCGCGGCATCGGCGTCGACTACAAGGGCGGGACGCCGCTCGTGCTCGGCGCGCGCGTCGCGCTGTACGAGCTCCTGTTCCAGCAGTACGGCAGCGAGCCCTGGGTCGCGCCTTCGTTCGACGAGCTCGCGGACTCCGCCGAGGCGCTGACGCCCGAGCTCGCCGAGCGCGCGTTCGCGCCGGTTTTCGCGCGCAACCTCGACCTGCACGCCAAGGCCGCGGCGCTGCACGTGCTCGCGCGTTCGCACCTGGCGCTCGGCACCTATCCGAACTACGAGCGCGCGCTCGAGGTCTGCGACCGGCTCGCGCGCGAGTGCGCCGGCGACCCGCTGGTCGAAGCGACGCAGAAGCTGTGCGAGGCGCCGCGCCGCAACCGCGTCGGCCAGCCCGCGCCGGTGTTCGAGTCGCAGGACGCGGAGAACAAGCTCTTCTCGCTCGCCGACTACCGCGGCCGGGTCGTGCTGCTCGCCTTCTTCAACATGTTCGTCGAGCAGGGGCTCGACGATCAGCGCTCGTGGCGTGAATTCCAGGCGCAGAACCTGTCCCGTCCGTTCAACGTCGTCGGGGTCAACGTCGGTCCGATGGAGCGCCAGACCTTCTACGACCGCTCGGCGAAGATCGGCCTGTCGTTCCGCACGGCGTTGCTCTACCGCTCGAGCGAGGAGAACACCGACCGCTGGGCGATCAAGCGCTTCCCGACGACCGTCGCGATCGACGCCGACGGCGTCATCCGCGGCCGCGACTTGCCCTGGCCCGAGATGCGCGCATTGCTCGAGAAGCTCGTCGCCGAGGCCGAAGCGAAGAACGCGAAGCGCTGAACGGTGCCGCGCGAGCGCGCGCGCTCTCCTCGCGCCTGCACGAGCCCTGCGCTAAGCTCCCGCGCCCTGAATCGCGCTCCGCACGGCCTTCCGCCGCGCTCGAGCCCGCAGGACGAGCGCAGCATGGCCAAACAAGAGAGCACGTTCATGGACACGGTCGTGTCCTTGTGCAAGCGACGCGGCTTCGTCTACCCCGCCTCGGAGATCTACGGCGGCATCGCGAACACCTACGACTACGGGCCGCTGGGCGTCGAGCTCAAGCGCCGCGTCAAGGACGCCTGGTGGACGCGCATGGTCACGCTGCGCGACGACATCGTCGGCCTCGACAGCGCCATCATCCAGAACCCGCAGACCTGGATCACCTCGGGCCACGTCGCGGGCTTCACCGATCCCCTGGTCGACTGCAAGAAGTGCAAGGCGCGCTTTCGCGCCGACAAGCTCGACGAGGCGCGCTGCACGGAGAAGCCTTCGCGCACGCCGCTCGAGAACAAGTGCGAGCTCACCGAGGCGCGCGCCTTCAACCTGATGTTCAAGACGCAGGTCGGCGCCGTCGACGGAGCGGGCTCGGTCGCCTACCTGCGCCCCGAGACGGCGCAGGGCATCTTCCTCAACTTCAAGAACGTCCTGGAATCCTCGCGCGTCAAGCCGCCCTTCGGCATCGCGCAGATCGGCAAGTCGTTCAGGAACGAGATCACGCCCGGCAACTTCGTGTTCCGCACGCGCGAGTTCGAGCAGGCGGAGATGGAGTTCTTCCTGCCGCCGTCGGAGAACGACAAGTGGTACCAGTACTGGCGCAACGAGCGTCACCAGTGGTACGTCGACTACGGCGTCGATCCCGAGAAGCTGCGCCTGCGCGAGCACGCGAAGGACGAGCTCGCGCACTACTCCGTCGGCTGCACCGACGTCGAGTACGAGTATCCGTTCGGCTGGGGCGAGCTCGAGGGCATCGCCTGCCGCACGGACTTCGACTTGAAGCGCCATGCGGAGGCGTCGGGCAAGGACCTCTCGTACTTCGATCCCGAGACGAAGACGCGCTACGTGCCGTGGGTCGTCGAACCGGCGGCGGGCGTCGATCGCACGGCGCTGACGATGCTCATCGACGCGTACGAAGAGGACGTCGTCGAAGGCGAGAAGCGCGTCGTGCTGCACTTCCATCCCGAGATCGCGCCGATCACCGTCGGCGTGTTCCCGCTGGTCAAGAAGGAAGGCATGCCGGAGAAGGCGCGCGAGATCGATCTCGCGTTGCGCGCCGCGCGCTTCACGACGTTCTACGACGAGAGCGCGGCGATCGGCCGCCGCTACCGGCGCCAGGACGAGGTCGGCACGCCCTTCTGCGTCACGATCGACGGCGACACGTTGAAGGACGACGTGGTCACGATCCGTCATCGCGACACGATGCTGCAGGAGAAGGTCAAGGTGGGGGAGATCGAGACCTGGCTGCGACAGGCGATCCGCGGCTGGGAGCGGCCGGCTCGCAAGGCGCCGGCGAGCACCGGTTGACGTCGCGAACGCGGTCCGTTCGTCGCTGATCGCCGCGATCTGGCCGGTCGGTTCGAGGGTGCTCGGGAGCGGCTCCGTCGGCCCACGGCCGGCGCCTCGAAGGCCATGCGGATCCCGTCCCGGGCTCCGCCGGATGGATTCAATGTCCAGGAATTGATCC
>JBGATX010000172.1:0-14453 GCA_044228975.1 Planctomycetota bacterium
AGCGTGCCGTCGAGCAGCGTGCGCACGCGGCGTCCCGCGACGTCGACGATCTCCAGCGTGACATGCGTCGCCTCGGGCAACTCGATCGCGAGCGACGTGCCGCCGCGCGCGGGGTTCGGGCGCGGCGCGGCGAGCGCGAGGCGCGTCGGCGTGGCGGGGCGTTCGGCACCGGCGACGAGCGCGCCCAGCGGCTCGTCGGACCGGTAGAGGTCGAATCCCCACGAGAAGTTCCAGTTGCTCGCCTGGCCCGAGGGGCGCAACACGCGGATCAGTCCGCCGAAGTCGATCCGGCCGGTGTTGGGCGCGTGACCGTGGGAGGCGATGAAGCTCGTGCCCACGCTCGTGTGACTCACCTCGACGTCGGCGCCCGGCCGTGTGCGCACGACTTCGCCCGCGGGCCCGGGCGGCGGGTTCGCGCCGGGACGCGACTCGATCATCGCCCAGTAGATCGTGGGCTGCGACGACTGGTAGCGCAGCGCGAGGTCCAGCGACGCGACCGCGCGGCGCGCACCGGGATTCGAACTGCCGAAGTCGTATTCGTAGAGCGCGCCGTGCGCGACCGGCCCCGTCGAGTCGGCCACGCCCGCTGGAGCCAGGTACAGGCTCGAGCTGGTCGCGAGCCAGACGAGGAAGCCGTTCGTGTAGTGGTTGGCCGCCGCGTTGAACGAGCGATCCGCGTACACGGTGTCGGGCGAGAGCCCGAACGTCTGCACGAGTGAATCCGACACGCCGTCGACCCACGCGACCGAGGCACGGCCGAGCGTGGCGGCGCCGTCGGCGCCGAGGAACGTGAGCGCGCCCGACGGTGGCGGCGCGAGCAGCGAGAGCAGCACGAGCAGGGCGAGGACGCGGCGCATGGGCACCTCCGAGGATGGCGAGTCGGCGTGTCGCGACGAGAAGCGTATCGCGCGCCGCGCGATCCGGGCGATGCCTATTTCGGGTTCCGGAACTCGCCGGGCTTGTAGACGATGCCCTTGCTGCGGCGGCCGTCCATCAGCACGACGACGGGCTCGTCGAAGCGCAGGTGACGCACGAGCCCCTGCTGGCCCTTCGCCGCCTCGGCCAACCAGTCCCAGTCGACCATGCCCTCGCCCGCGTTCACGGTGAAGTAGCCGACCTGGAACGAGGTGAGGTTCTGGAAGAAGTGGCTGCCCTGCGACGGCGTCACGCGGAAGTCGCGGAAACCCGACTCCACGATCACGCGCGCACCGGAGATCTGGTCCCACGTCACCGGGATGCCGAGCCACGGATCGGTCGAGCCCCAGCGGCCGACGCCGATCAGCAGGTACGGACGGTTCTCGGCGAGCAGCCGCGCGTTGAAGCGCGCGACCTCCGCAGCGGCGTCGAGGCTCTTCGAGCGGTCGAAGCGGTGGAAATCGACGACGACGACGTCGCGCATCGACGTGATCGTGCCGTTGCCGAGCACGCGCGGGCTCACGCAGAGCAGCTTCTTCTCGTCGGACTCCTCGACGTCGGGCGTCTCCTCCTCGTCGTTGAGCGTGAGCGGGCGCATCTGCAGGAACGCGAACTCGTGCGGCTCGTCCTCGCGGTTCGAGAGCCGCGCGGCGAACTCGATCTCGGCGGGACGGTTCATGCCGCGCTGCCCGAGGTCCAGCAGCAGCTCGAGCACCTCGGCGAGCGGGAAGACGCCGTGCTTGAGGATCGGAGCGAACGTCACGAGCCGCACGCCGGGCCGCGAGAGACCGTCGTAGATCGAGTGATTCTCGCGCGAGTAGGTCGAGCCGAGCGAGTAGAGCGTGCCGTCCTTCTCGGCCACGTCGAGATCGAAGCGCGTCTCGCGCATGGCGTCGCCGTCGTCGCGCGCGTGATCACCCAACTCGACGGCCCAGAAATCGCGCTGCGAGTTGGCGAGGATGTCCTCGACCGAGCTGAACTGCACGATGTGCCGCGGGTCGCGCGGGCAGAACGACAGGCAGCGCTCGCCTTCCACGACGCCGCGGCCGAGGCCGAGCGCGGCGACCGCGATGCCGTCCTCGGGCGCGAGCCCGGGCGGCGGGTAGAAGTTGCGCGAGCGCGCGACGCCCGAGAAGTCGGGATAGAAGCGCGTGCCGTGCGTGCCGCCGACCACGCGCTGGATCACGACGGCCATCTTCTCCTGCTCGAGCCGGTACGGCGTCGCGTGCAGGTAGTCCTTCGCCTGCCGCGAGAACGTCGAGGCGTACACGCGCAGGATCGCGGTGACGAGCTGGCGCAGGCGCTCCTCGCGCGACGGCGCGACGTTCGGCAGCATGAACGTGTCGTAGACGCCGGTGAACGGCTGGTACTGGGAGTCCTCGAGCAAGCTCGAGCTGCGCACGGCGAGCGGCCAGCGCGCGCCCTCGAGGAACACCTCGAGGCTCTCGATCACCTCGTACGGCAGCCGCGCCGAGAGGAAGCGCCAGTGCAGTTCCTTCTCGTCGGGGCACTCGAGCGCGAACGCGCGCAGGTCGTTCGAGTCGAGGAACTCGTCGAACACGTCGGTCGCGAGCACCATCGCCTGCGGCACGCCGATGTGCACGCCGGGGAAGCGGCGCGTGACGCCGTGGTAATTGAGCAGGAAGCGCACGAACGCCAGGCCGCGCGCCTTGCCGCCCAGCGAGCCGCCGCCGACGCGCGTGAAGAAGTTCGCGCTCGGATCGAACGACGACGGATCGAAGTCGGCGACGAGCGTCTCGCTCTGCTCGCGGCGGTACTCGGCGATCGAGGCGAGCAGGTCACGCCGCAGCGCTTCCGGCGAAGGGAACTCGGCGACCTTGCGCGGTCGCAGCTTGCGCGCGAGCGCGAACTCGGTGCGCGCCGTGAACCAGCGCGAGAAGTGATTGCGCTGACCGTGGTAGACGAGGCTGTCCTCGGGCACCGCGCGCAGCCGCTGCTCGAGGCCCTTGAGGTCGCCGGCGCGTCCGACCTCCTCGCCCGCCGGCGTGCGGAACACGAAATCGCCGAAGCCGAAGTTGGTGAGCATGAACTCGCGCAACTCCGAGAGCAGCGTGTCGGAGTACTTGCGCAGGAACGCGGCGCCCACCTCGGCCGCGCCGGTCGAGAACTCGCCGCGGCTCGACTGCAGCAGGATCGGCAGGTCGGGCGCGACCGTGCGCGCGTAGCTCACCAGCTCGAAGCCGGCCGTGCGCGAGACCACACCGCCGCGCGGGAACTCGACGTCCGAGATCATGCCGAGCAGGTTCTGCCCGTACGTCTGGATGACGTCGCGCGCCTCCTCGTACGTGGTCGCGAGCAGGATCTTGGGCCGCGCGCGCAGCCGCACCATCTTGTGCGAGACGTTGAAACCCTCGCGCAGCAGACGCTCGGATTGCGCGATCAGCTCGGTGTAGATCGTGGGCAGGAAGCTCGAGTAGTAACGGACGTTGTCCTCGACCACGAGCACCACGGGCACGCCGGCGACCGAGGTGTCGTGCGCGACGTTGCGCACGTCCTCGACGCTCTTGACGATCGCGACGAGGATGCCCGCGTCGCCTTGCCACAGCCACACGCGCTCGATGCCCGCCAGCTCGCGGCCCTGCGTGAACTGCTTCCGTTCCTGGTTGTCGTACGCCAGCGCGACGATCGGAATGTCGAGCCCGGCGTCGCGCACGCCAGTTCGGCGTCCATGTCGCCCGGCCGCAGCGCGGTGATGATGAGGTTGAAGCGCGGCTGCGAGCGCGCCAGCGCGATGGCTTCCTCGCCCGTCGACACGTGCGTCAGCCCCGGCGTCTGCTGGAACAGGCTCGGGGAACTCACCGGTGATGAGCTCGTTCAGTCGCCCGTCTTCCTGAAGCGTGAACGAGTCGTAGAGACTCGACACGAGCAGGATGTCGTGCACGCGGAACGGCATCAGCTGCTGGAACGCGAGGGAACAGCCGACGGGCTCGGATGGCCGTTCGTCGCCGGGTGCGGAGGTCGCTCATGACCGCATCTTGCCGCAGGAGCGCCCGCGCCGGAAGGGCGGCGAGTCGCCGCGGCGGAAAGCCGCGGGGCGGCTCGATCGAGCCGCCCCGCGTGATTGCCTTGCGCTTCGCGAAAGAGACCTAGACCAGACCCTGGTCCATCATCGAGTTCGCGACCTTCAGGAAGCCACCGATGTTCGCGCCGTTGAGGTAGTTCCCCGGCGTGCCGTACTTCTCGGCAGTTTCGAAACAATTCTTGTGGATCGCGATCATGATGTTGTGCAGACGCTGATCGACTTCCTCGCGCGTCCAGGAGAGCCGCATGCTGTTCTGCGACATCTCGAGGCCCGACGTGGCCACGCCACCGGCGTTCGCCGCCTTGGCCGGTCCGTACAGGATGCCCGCGTCGAGGTAGATCTTGATGGCGTCCAGCGTCGAAGGCATGTTCGCGCCCTCGGCGACCAGCGACACGCCGTTCTTGATCATGTTCGCCGCGTCCTTCGCGTTGATCTCGTTCTGCGTCGCCGACGGGAACGCGCACTCGGCCTTCACGTCCCACAGCGGGTTGTAGTCCATCGACGGATCGACGGGCAGGTACTTGGCCTTCGGGAACTTGGTCACGTACTCGATTCGGCCGCGACGCACGTTCTTGGATGCCGCAGCACCGGTGTTCCATCGCCTGCCGTTTCGAATCCGACAGCGTGATCGCCTTGCCGCCCAGATCGGATTGCTTCTCGACCGTGTACTGCGACACGTTGCGGGCCAACCCCGCGTTCGAGCGACTTGCCCTTGGCCTTCAGCATCTCGGCCGCGAAGTACACCGTGCCGTAGCCCGTGGCTTCCGGACGAATCAGCGAGCCGCCCCAGTTCAGGCCCTTGCCCGTGAGCACGCCGGTGTCGTTGCGCAGGCGCTTGTGCCGAACAGGAAGCCGATCTCGCGGCCGCCGACGCCGATGTCACCGGCCGGCACGTCGGTGTCCGGGCCGATGTGGCGCTGCAGCTCGGTCATGAAGCTCTGGCAGAAGCGCATCACTTCGTTGTCGCTCTTGCCCTTCGGATCGAAGTCCGAACCGCCCTTGCCGCCGCCCATGGGCAGCGTGGTGAGCGAGTTCTTGAACACCTGCTCGAAGGCGAGGAACTTGAGGATTCCCAGGTTGACCGACGGATGGAAGCGCAGGCCGCCCTTGTAGGGGCCGAACGCGCTGTTCATCTCGATACGGAAGCCGCGGTTCACCTGGACTTCGCCACGATCGTCCTGCCAGGGCACGCGGAACATGAGCACGCGCTCGGGCTCGACGATCCGCTCGAGCAGACGGGCGGAGCGATACTCGGGGTGACGCTCGATGACCGGAGCCAGCGAGCCGATGACCTCGCGCACGGCCTGATGGAACTCGGGCTCCGCGGGGTTCTTCGCGACGACGCCGTCGACGACGGAGTTGATGTAGTCCTTAGTGTTCATGGCCTTGCTCTTGGGGTTGCCAACCGCCACGTCCATTCCACTCATGGTCCGACTCCTTTCAGGGGCCCCGGAAAGAGCCCCAACGATCAGCAATCGGTGAGCCATTCGCGCCACGTTGGACGTTGCCCGTGCCGCATGAGGGGACGAGAGTCCCGCGCGCATCCTACTCTCTCGCGCGTGTATCCGTGAAAGGACAACGGTTTCGGCGTCCGCACGCGCTTCGGCCGCCGCGTCATGCCCGCGCAAAGCGCGCGCGCGATCGCGATGCACGCGTTTCGCACACGCAGGGCGCGCTCGGGCCGTCCGCCAACCTGACAGGTGCGCGCCCCGATCCTGACGGGGTTCGCGGCATTCGCGATCGCGCTCCCGCGAGGATCGATGCGGGCGCCACGCGTGGCGACGTGGGCGGCGCTCGCGTGCGCGCGTGCCGAGAGCGCGCGGATGAAACCGATTTCAGCGCGGCGCCCGCACCCGCGCGTCCGGCGCCGACGCGTCACCATGCGGGCTGCTCCGGCGACCGCGCGGCGTCGCCGCTGCGACCGAGCGCGCGTTCGGCGACGTACGCGCCGATCGCGAGGCTCGCCGTCGCGGCGGGCGACGGCGCGTTGAGCACGTGCAGCTGGCGCGCACCTTCGGCGAACGCGAAGTCCTCGACGAGCGCCCGCGCGATCGAGCGCCTGCGCGCGCACGCCGGCGCGCGCGGGGCGCAGGTCCTCGTCGCGCAGTTCCGGCAACAGCCGCCGCAGCGCCTCGGCGAACGCGTGGCGATCGAGCGAGCGGCGCATTTCGCCGAAGCCGTACGCCGCGTAGCGGGCGGCGAGCGCGCGGAAACCCGGCCACATCAGCGTCTCGGCGACGTCCTTCGGGACGACCGTGCCCCACGTGTAGCCCTCGCGCGCGAACGCGAGCACCGCGTTCGGTCCCGCTTCGATCTCGCCGCTCACGCGCCGCGTGAAATGGACGCCGAGGAACGGAAAGCGCGGATCGGGCACCGGGTAGATGAGGTGGCCTACGAGCGCGCGGCGGCGAGCGGTACTGCGGAACGGCACGATGCGCACGTCCACGTCGAGCCCGCACGCGCGCGAGCCGGTCGGCGTACAGGCCCGCGCAGCCGACGAGCCGCTGCGTGCGCATGACGCCGCGCGTCGTCTCCACGTCGAGCGCGTGGCCGTCGTCGTGCACCGACGCCGCGTGCGTCTGCGTCAGCACGTGGCTGCCCGCTTGTTCGATCTCGCGCACGAGCGCGTGCGCCATCCCGACGAAATCCACGATGCCATCTGCGGCACGAACAGGCCCGCGAGCCCGGTCGCGTGCGGCTCGCGCTCACGGATCTCGCGGCGTGAGGCGCGCGAGCCCTTCGAGCCCGTTCGCGATGCCGCGGCGCTCGAGCTCGTCGAGGCGTGGCAACTCGTCCGGCTGCGTCGCGACGACGACCTTGCCGCAGCGCTCGAACGCGACGCCGTGATTCGCGCAGAAGCGCTCGAGCGCGAGCCGGCCGCTCACGGACAACCGCGCCTTGAACGAGCCCGGCTTGTAATAGAGCCCCGAGTGCACCACGCCGCTGTTGCGCCCGCTCTGGTGCGCCGCCACCTCGTGCGCGGCCTCGAGCACCACCACGTCGCGCAGTCCCGCGCGCAGCAGCGCGCGGTCGCGAGGCCGACGAGGCCGGCGCCGACGACGATCGCGTCGTGCGGCGTCCGGTTCGGTGGATGAGGGGCGACGTCGTGCATGAGCGTCACGCTACCGCCGGCGCGCGCCCGCGCGCCGACGCGGGCGCCGCGTCTGCGCACCGGGCCACGCGACGCCCGCACGTCCCGCGACCGCGGGTCACGCCGTCGTCGCGCGACGCCCGCTCTTCCGGCCTCCGGGTGCGGCCGGGCCCCATTCAAGCCCCGGCGCGTTCGGCCGAGACTGCTCGTGGAGTCCCCTCCCTCCCGAGGAGTCGAACGGTGAAAGTCCTCGTCATCGATGACGACGTCCTCGACCGCGCCAACGCCCGGCGTGCGCTCCTGAGCAGCGGAGCCGGGCTGGAGATCGTCGAGCGCGGCACGGTCGCCGAAGGTCTCGCCGAGTTCGAGCGGCAGGCATTCGACGTGGTGCTGCTCTATGGCTGCGGACGCGGACGGGCTCGAGGCGCTCCGTGGCCTGCGCGCGGGTTCGGGCGTGCAGTGCCCGGTGCTGATCCTGAGCGGACTCGACGACGAGAGCCTCGCGCAGCGCTGCCTCGAACAGGGCGCTCAGGAGTACCTCATCAAGGACGAGATCAACCCGCGCGTGCTCTATCGCGCCGTGCGGCAGGCGTGCCATCGGTTCCGTCTCGAGGAGACGCTGCGCCGCAACAACGAGGAGATCCGCATCCTCGCCGCGCGCGATCCGCTCACCGGACTCGCCAACCGGCTCTTCTTCGACGAGAGCCTCCGCGCGGCGATGGCGCTCGCGCAGCGGCACGGCCATCCGCTCGCCCTGCTGCTGCTCGACATCGACCAGTTCAAGTACGTCAACGACAGCTACGGGCACGACGCCGGCGACCAGCTGCTGCGCGAGGTCGCGGCGCGGCTGCTCGGAACGCTCCGCTCGGGCGACATGCTCTGCCGGCTCGGCGGCGACGAGTTCGCCGTGCTCGCGCACGACTTCGAGAACGAATCGCAGGTGCTCAATCTCGCCCAGCGCCTGCTCGTCTCGATGCACCGTCCCATTCGGCTCGCCACGATCGACGTGAACTGCTCCGTGAGCATCGGCGTCTCGTGCTACCCCTCGTGCGCGACCAGCGCCGAGGAGCTGATGAAGCACGCCGACCTCGCGATGTACAAATCGAAGCGCGACGGCCGCAACCAGATCTCGTTCTTCTCGGACGACCTCAACATCGGGGCGATGCGCCGGGTCACCCTCGAGCGCGAGCTGCGCGCGTCCCTCGCGAACCACGAGTTCGAGCTGCACTACCAACCGCAGTTCGGCGGACCGTTCGCCGACATCGTGGCGGTCGAAGCGCTGTTGCGCTGGCGTCATCCGGAGCGCGGCCTGCTCGCGCCGCTGGAGTTCCTCGACGTGGCCGGATTCCGGCCTCATCGTGCCGATCGGCGCGTGGGTGGTGCGCGAGGCCTGCCCGCGCGCGTCTGGCGCCGCGGCCGCACGCGCATCCCCGTCCTGTCGGTGAACCTCTCGGCGGCCCAGCTGCGCAACGAGGCGCTGCCCGAACTCGTCGGGCAGGCGATCGAAGAGAACGACATGCATCCGCGCGATCTCGAGTTCGAGATCACGGAGAACGCCATCGTGCAGGCTCCCGACAAGGCGGCGCGCGTGCTGCGGCGCCTCGTCGACATGGGCTCGTCGATCGCGCTCGACGATTTCGGCGCCGGCTACTCGTCGCTGTCGCACCTCCGCATGTTCCCCATCGGCGTGCTCAAGATCGACAAGTCCCTGCTGCACGGAGCGGGCGCCGGATCGCAGAGCGCCTGCTCCGCTCCGTGCTCTCGATGGCGCGCAGCCTCGAATTGCAGAGCGTCGTCGAAGGCGTGGAGACGGAAGAACAGGCGCGCGTCGCGCGCCGCTACGGCGCCGACCGGCTGCAGGGCTTCCTGCTCGCGCGGGCGGTGCCGGGGCACGATTTCGGGCTGATGCTCGACGAAGCGGCCTGAGCGCGCTCAGGGCACCAGTTCGACCACCTTCCAGTAGGCGTCGAGCAGGTCGATCAGCTTCATGAAGTCGCCGCCGGCGTTCGACTTCAGGATGTAGCCGGCGACCTGATTGCGATACGCCGCCGTGATGTCCTCGTCGTGCTGGGACGTGGTCAGCACGAACACGATCGTGTCGCGGAGCCGCGCGTCCTTCCGGATCTCCTCGAGCAGCTCGAGTCCGTCCATGCGCGGGAGCTTCAGGTCGAGCAGTACGACGAATGGACGTGGCAGCGGCGTCGCGTCCGGGGCCCCGCGCAGGATCGCGAGCGCGTCGACTCCATCGCGCGCGACCACGATCGGGTTCAGCAGCCGCCGATCGCGGAATGCTCGCTGGATGGCCATCACGTCCACGTCGTCGTCCTCGACCAGCAGCACCGTCACCGTTCTGGCGTTCATGCGGCCGTCCTCCCGTCCCACCGCCTTGGCCACGTGAATCGAATCGTCGAACCGCGCCCACCTGCCGATTGGATCTCGATCCCGCCTCCGTGCGACTCGACGAGTCGCTTGACCAGCGCCAGTCCCATCCCGCTGCCCTCGACCTCGTCCCGCGGCCGGAGCGTCTGGAACATCTCGAACGCCTTGGCGTGGAACCGCGGGTCGATGCCCGGGCCGTCGTCCGTCACGTGGAACTCCACATACTCGCCCAAGTCGACGGCGCCCACGGTCACGGTGCCGTCCGATCGGTCGTGGTGCTTGATCGCGTTGCCGACCAAGTTGGCGAACGAGCGATGGAGCGCGCTGCGATTCGTCTCCAGCACCGGCAGCACGCCCTCGATCCGGAACGTGAATCCCTTCGGCCACTCGAACATGCCCGCCACGTCGCGCACGAGCACGTCGACGTTCACGGGCTCGACGTTCTGGTGCACGCGCGTGACCCGGGAGTACTCCAGCAGGTCCGTGAGCAGGCGTTCCATGCGCTGCAGGCGCTGGCGCAGCAGCGTCGCGTGCTGCTTCTGCTCCTCGTTCATGTGCGATTCGAGGTCCTCGACGAGCCACTGCGAGAGATGCTCGACGGCGCGCAGCGGCGCACGCAGGTCGTGCGACGCCGCGTAGGCGAACTGCTCGAGGTCGTGGTTCGAGCGCGCCAGTTCCGTGCGCTCGCGCAGGTGGCGCTGCGCCTCGCGCCGGGCGGAGAGGTCGGTGAGGATCGCGAGCACGAAATGCCCGCGATCGAGCCGCAGCGTGTTGACCCAGCTCCAGCAGCACGCGCGTGCCGTCCTGCCGGAGCGCGTCCACCTCGATGGTGGCGCTGCGCTCGCCGTCGCGCGCGCGGTGGCGATGAACCGGTTGCGGGCTTCGACGTGGTACTCGCGCCGCGCTCCGGGCACGAAGATCTCGACCGGCTTGCCCAGCAGTTCGGGCTCCGAGTAGCCCATCAGGCGGCACGCGGTCGCGTTCGCGAGCACCACCTGCCCGGCCTGGTCCGTCAGCACCATCCCCACCGGTGACGACTCGATCATGCGCTCCAGCTGGCGCGAGCGACGGCGCGCGTTGTGGCTCGTGTGCACGAAGAAGGCGAGCAGGCCCGCGATCACGAGTCCCATGAACGCGAACACCCAGGCGAGCGCCATGTCGGCGCCACGCCGGGGCGCGAACCGGATCACCCACCGCATGTCGCCCACGCTGACCGTCGCCTCGGAGCTCGGCAGGTTCGTGCGCGCCGCACGGCCGCGCACGACCCAGACGGAGTCGCCCGTCCGCACCGTGATGGCGTAGTCGCGCAGGAGCGGATCCGGCAGCCGGTCGACGAACCGCGACATGTCGAACGCGCCGACATGGAGCCCGTCCGTGACGCCTTCGTGCGTGAGCGGCACCGCGACGAAGAACCCCGCCGCGTCCTGCCCGAAGCGCATGGGCCCCACGAAGAGCGGCCGGATGTCGCGTCGCGCGCGTTCGAACCCCGGCTGGCTCATCGCCGCGTGCGCCACCGCCCGGAGGTCCACCTCGGGCTCCGACGCCAGCAGCACGCGCCAGCGCACCGCACCGGTCGTGTCGATCATGTGCAGCGACGGCGGCAGCTGGGTGTCCGTCAGGTAGAGGCGCGAGTCCGCTTCCCATTCGCCGCGCGTCGGGACCCGGCGGTGCCATCGCGACGCCTGCCTCCGCATCGCGCGCACGTGATCGTCGATCGCCATCTCGCACTGCCGCGCGACCGCACGCACCACGAGATCGTTGGCGTGCGTCTGGCTCATCACCTGGCGGGTGCGCAGTGCGTGCAGCAGTCCGAGCATCAGCAGCGCCATCGCCATCGCGGTGCCCACGACCGGCCAGCCGGGCACGCCGACGTCCTCACGCCGCGTCTCTTCGAGCACGACGAGCACCAGCGCGACGCCCAGCGCGACGAACTCGCTCGCCGTGGTGACCGCCATCTGCGACAGCCCGTGCCACGAGTAGGCCTTCGGCAGATCCACCACGTAGCCCATCAGCGCCAGCAGGCCCACCGCGGCGACGAGGCAGCCGCCGATGCCGACGAGGCTCGCGAGCCGGCGCGACCGCCACGTCACCGAGAGCACGAGCAGCGTGCCGAGGAGCGCGAACGTCATCGCCGAGTTGACCGACATGCGCGTCACGTCGGGCGCGAAGCCGCGCGGAGCGAGGAACGAGTCGATCCCCAGCGAACGGCCCGTCGCGTGTTCGAGCAGCGTCAGGATGCCGATCGTCGCCACCACGCTGCTGAGCGCGAGGACCGGACCGCGCCGTGCGCGCGAGCGCGCCACGATGGCGAAGCCCACGCACGCGAGACAGACCGCCGTGTTGATCTTCTGCGTGGCGCCGCCGGGGATCGGCTGCACGAACGCGAGCAGGTGGGCGTGCCAGGCGATGACGCCCAGCACACCCAGGATCCCGACACACGCGCTGAGCCGTTCCGCCCAGGTTCGCAACTCGCGATCGCGCTGCCATGCGACCATGCGGCCATCCACCGCGCGCTCAGGCCAGCCGGGTTCCGGAATGCGCGTGCGGGGCCACGCAAGCGCCACACCCAACGTACTGAGCCGCTCGCGTGCACCATACTCCGCCCGACAAACAAAGACGACGGCAGAATGTGGTCTCACACGAAGTCGACCGTTCGCAGCGAATTCGTGCACGGCCCCGCGAGCCCTCGAGCTCGTTCCCACGTTGCCCGACACGCGCTCGCTGCCTAGCATGCCCGCTCGAACCCGGGAGGTGCCCTTCATGAAGACGTCCACGTTCGTCGCGTTGCTGCTGTTGCTCACCACGTCGCTCGCCGCGGCCCAGACGACCCCGGCGCCGGCGCCCGCGCCGAAAGGCGTGCACTTCGTCTACCTGATCCGGCACGGCATGTACGTCTCGGACACCGTCAACACCGACGATCGCGTGAGCAGCGCACTCAACGCGCTCGGGCACGCGCAGGCGAAGCTCGTCGGCAAGCGGCTCGCGAAGCTGCCCGTCACCTTTCACGCACTCGTCACCAGCGACTTCACGCGTGCGCGAGAGACCGCCGACGACATCGGCCGCATCCTGCACATGACGCCCGTGCGCGACTCGCTCATCCACGAGTGCACCCCGCGCGCCGAGAACCCCGCGTGGATGAAGTACGCCAGCGCCGACGAGATCGCGCTGTGCGAGTCGCACCTCGCCGCCGCGTGGACGCGGTACATGGTCCCCACCCCCGACGCCGACACGCACGACGTGCTCGTGTGCCACGGCAACGTGATCCGCTGGATGATCGCGAAGACGCTCGCCGACGACCCGACGCATTGCTCGCGCATGGACATCGGCAACTGCTCGCTGACGATCATCGCCGTGCGTCCCGACGGCGTGCCGCGGCTCGTCATGTACAGCGACGTCGGGCATCTGCCTTTGGACAAGCAGACCTGGACCGGTCGCGGAGCCGGATGGAAGAAGTGAGGCGCGTTCTTGCGCGGCTCGCGCTGGCGCTGGCTTGCGCCTGCGCGCTGGCGGCCGGCTCGCGAGGCGACGCGGCCGCGGCCACGCCGAGCGCCACGCCCGCCGGCAAGGGCGTGCATTTCGTCTTGCTGGTCAGGCATGGCGCGTACACACGAGACGACAACGCCGACGAGCGGCTCGCGAACGCACTCGACGTGCTGGGGCATGACCAGGCGAAGCGGGTCGGTGCGCGGCTCGCGTCGCTGCACGTGCCGTTTCGCGCGCTCGTGACGAGCGAGTTCCTGCGCGCCCGCCAGACCGCGGACGACATCGGCGCCGCGCTGCACATGACGCCGGTGATCGACACGTTGATCCACGAGTGCACGCCCACGCCCGAGCACCCCGAGTACACGACGTATCACAGTCCCGAGGATGTCTTGGCGTGTGTGGCGCAGCTTCAGAGTGCGTGGGCGAAATACTTCAAGCCCACTCCGGACGCCCACACGTGGGACGTGCTCGTCAGCCATGGCAACGTGATTCGCTGGCTGATGCTGAAGTCACTCGGCGCCGACGTGAATCGCTGGTACGCCCCCGAGACGGCCAACGCTGGTTTGACTGTGATTGCAGTCCGCGCGGACGGCACGTGCCGGCTGGTCACCTACAACGACACGGGGCATCTGGCGCCGGAGAAGCAGAGCTGGGCGGGACGAGGGATGGGCTTCGCGAGGCGTCCGGCCGGGCGTTCGCGCTGAACGAACGCGCAAGCGCGAGCGCTCGCGAAATCGCTCGCGCGATTGCCGCTTGACGCCCGCCGGCGCCCCACCTGTCGCGACCCGAGACTCGAGCCGCCATCGCGCACCAGCGCGCCACGCTTCGCGCCACGCGTCCTCACGACCTCGGTCGCTCGCGCGTTGTCGTGAGCGCGCGCGTTCTGCTCTCCTGCTGCATCTGCGGGCGTCATTCAGCGGCGTGGTATGAAGTACGTGCTCGCTCCCGCGACTCGCCCCCGCGGTGATGCCGACCATGAATCGCTACTCGCGCACGCAGCTCCCCGATCACGTCCTGCTCCGCCAGACCCGAGCGCACGTCGCCAGCGAACGCACCGCGACGGCGGAACTGATCGCCGACCTCGCCGAGATCGAATCCCGCGGCCTCTGTCGGGCCACCGCGTTCCCCTCGCTGTTCGCGTGGTGCACCGGAGAGCTGCGCTTGTCCGAGGACGCCGCGTACAAGCGCATCCAGGCCGCTCGGGCCGCGCGCAAGTTCCCGGAGGTGCTCGACGCGCTCGCCGACGGCCGGCTGCACCTGACGGCGGCCGTGATGCTGGCGCCGAAGCTCACGAACGCGAACGCCGCCGATCTGATCGACGCTGCGACGCACAAGACCAAGGCCGAGATCGAGAAGCTGCTTGCCGAGCGATTCCCATCGCCGGATCTGCCGACGCTCGTGCGGCCCATCGTGTCGCCGACGGCCACTGCTCCGCTCGCCCCTGCGCAAGCGAACAACGACGGTCCGAACGTCGCGCCAGGGACGAACCACGATGCGGGCGCCCGACTGGTTCCGGAACCAGTTGGCTCTGTTGCGTCGCAG
>JBGATX010000173.1:0-13048 GCA_044228975.1 Planctomycetota bacterium
GTCCCTCGATCAGCCCGGGTGTCCGGTTGGAGCGGAGCGGGCGACGGGGTTCGAACCGGCGACATTCAGCTTGGGAAGCTGAATATCACAGGATCCAACCTGAGCCCGCCGCGTCGTGCGTCAACGGCCGGAGCCTTCGCGCACGAACTCCGGACCTCTGCCTCACCCCACGACATCGGCCCAGTCGACGAGCCGCTCCGCGAGCCGCGCTCGCGCCCGCATCAAGCGCATGTCGAACGCGCCGCGTGTCACGCCGGCGCGCTGCGCGGCCTCCTCGATCGGCAGGCCCTGGAAGTAGACGAGGCGGAGCGACTCGCGGTCCTCGGGCTTCAGTAGATTCACGACGAGCTCGAGCGCGGTGCGCTGCTCGTCGCGCTCGAGCTGGCCGATCCCGCCCGACGCGCCGAACACGCCCGACAGCGACGTCGTCTCGGAGTCGCTCAGCCGGACCAGCTCTCGACCTGGCCGCTGCAGTCGGTTGATCAGGAGCCGCCAGGCCGACGTCCACAAGTACGCGCGCAATGCGCGCGGGTCGTCGAACTCCGGTGCGTCCTCCAAGCGCAGGAAGCGCATCACGGCCTCTTGCGCCAGGTCGGACGCGCTCATCGAGCCGCTGATCGCCCCCCCGGCGCGCGCGCGCAGCTTGCGGGCCAGCGCGTCGACCTCCGCGCGCAGGAGCTGGTCGAGCGCGTCCTCGTCCCCGGCCTCCTGCCAGCGCGCGAGGAGCCGCCGCGACTCGACGTCGGGGTCTCCGCCGGGGTCCTCGGGGGGGGCTCGCATCGGGTCCGATTCTCGGCGGCCCGGTCGCCGGCGACAACCGAGCGCGGAAATCGCTGCGCCACGCAACCCTTCGGGTGTCGCTGTATAACGAAGACGGACATGGCCCCAGCGGGATCCCTCCGATCCCGACCTTTCGAGGAGTTCTCCATGCAAACGAAGTTCGCGTTGGCCGCCGGCCTCGCCGCCCTCACCGTGGGCGCGGCGTGGATGCCGGCGAGTGCTCTCCCCGGCTGTTGAGGCGGCCGGCGCGGGATGGCGAGTTCGCCGTCCACTCCGGGTGGTGCAGCGGGTCCGGCGGTCGGCGGTCGCGCCGGGGGAGGTGGCGACGGCAGCGCCACGGGAGGCGCGCCCACGCCGACGGGCGGCATGAAGCCGCCGAAGAGCAGGGCCGGGATCCCGACCGCCGCGCCGCGTGGGCTCGGTTCGCGCGAGCTGCTCGACCTGCGCTGGAACTATCCGGTGCACCAGGTCGAAGCCGAGCCGGCGGCCGAGAACGGCACGTCGGTCGAGAAGCGTCGCGAGGCGCTGTCGCGCGAGCAGGCGCTCGCGGTGCTGGCCGGGAACGACCCGCGCCCGCTGCTCGTGCTGCGCGAGTGCACCGTGTGCAACAAGACCGACGACGCGCTGCTGTCGCGCACCGAGTCCAACGAGCGCACGCTCGTCCTCGCGCGCTTCTTCCACTGCGTGAAGCTGCCGGTCGACGTCGTCGAGCCGAGCCATCCGTTCCACGAACTCTTCCCGTCGAACGACGCGGAACACCTCTTCGTCTCCGCCCGCGACGGCGGCGCGAAGCGGCCGCTCGAGTCGGACACGTCGCGGGTCGAGCTGTGGTCCGCGATGGAGTCCACGCTCGCCGCCGCGTACGGCATCGACGCCGCGAAGGTGACGAAGCAGGTCCTCGCGGGCCTCGACCGCGTCGACGAGTCCGAGCGCAAGGTCACGGCGCTCGAGACCCGCAAGGGTCAGCTGATGGAGACGCCCAACGTGGACGTCGCCAAGGTCAAGCAGGTCGACGCCGATCTCCAGACCGCGCGCAAGGACGCCGAGGCTGCGCGCGCGGCCGTGGCGAAGATCTTCCAGACCCAGCCGAAGGCGGCCGCGACCGGCGCGGCGCGCTGATCCGACTACGATGAATCGCGTTGCGGAGGGCGGCCTCCCCCGGCTCGCCCTCCGCGTCCTCCTCGGGCTCGCGCTGACGCTCTCTCCCGCGCGGGCCCAGGAGGACTCCAAACGCGACGCGCCCCCGGCGATCGATCCGTACACGCGCGGCGAGCGGAAATGCCTCGACGCTGCCGACTACGTCTCGCTCGGGCCGTTCCCGTGGTGCGAAGGCATCACAACGGACGAGATCGTACGCGAGTCCGGCGGCACGCCGATCCTGTGGGTCGAGACGGAGCACTTCCGCGTCGGCTCCACGCTCGCTGCGTACAAGCTCACCGCCGACCGCATCGAGAAGAAGCGCCTCGACGAGGAGATCGCGCGGTTGCGCGAGCACTTCCCGGACGCGAAGCCGCCGGCGGGCAAGCTCGATCCCTGGTTGCGCCTGCACCTCTACGCGCGGCGGATCGAGGCGGTGCACGCGGATTTCCTGCGCGCGTTCGGGCTGCGCGACGCGGACTTCGGCGAGGTGACGCCGGGATCGCCGCCCACGATCGCTCCGGGCCCGCACCTCGGCATGGACATGAAGTTCACCGTGCTGATCACCGAGCGGCGCTCGACGCTCGCGCGCTGCGTGCGCTTCCTGCTGCAGCGGGATCCGCAGGATCCGATGCGCGAGCGGCTGGCCGGCAATTCGCTCTTCTTCGGCATCAGCATGGAGGCCGTCCGCGACTGGGGCCAGGAGTCGGACTCGGCGCTGCACGCGCAGGTCGCGGCCAACGTCTCGCTCAACCTGCTGGCCGGATTCCGCGGCATGAGTTCGACGCTGCCGGTCTGGTTCGAGTACGGCTACTCGCACTGCGCGTCGCGCCGCGTGGACGAGCGCTACACGCTGCTCGCACGCGGGACCGCGCGCGAGGACGCCGACGCGTGGAAGTGGGAGCCGCGCGTCGCGGGCCTCGTCTCGAACGACTTCGCGCCGACGTGGAAGGACCTGGCGAACGAGCGGCGCTTCGAGGACCTCTCCGCTCCCGACCACCTGGTGGCCTGGTCGAAGGTCTCGTGGATGCTGCAGACGCTCGGTCCCGAGCGCATGCGGCAGTACCTGATGGCGGTCACGGATCCGCTGCCGCGCCGGGACGAGCTGGACCGCGCCGCGTTCCTGCGCGACCGCCAGCTGGCGGCGCTCGACGAGGTCGGCGGGGCGCCGAACCTCGAGCTCGAGGCCGGGTGGCGCCGTTGGGCCTCGAAAGCAGTTTCGAAGCGCTGAAGCCCGGCAAGGGCTTTCCACGGGTCCGACTGGAGCCGCGCGGGCAGGCGCGGAAAGGACCTCCGTCCCGACCCGGAAGTTTCGTCAAGGACCCGGCAGGAAGTGCCGAAACATCCGGCGGACCTCCCCGGTGCGGGAGGAACCGTGGGCAACGACTTCACACCCGTGCAGACGAACACGCTGAACACCGCGATCGAAGCGCCGCCGCCTTGTGGCGAGCGCGCGGCGCGCGCGTTGTGTCAGCGCGTCGCCTCGCTGCGCGCGGCCCTCGATGCGCTGCGCGGCGCGTTGCCGATGTCGGATCCGCTCCAGGCGCCCGTGCACGGGGCGCTGGCGGAGCTCGACCGGCTCGCCCGGGACGTGCGCGCGCTGGTCGACTGGTCGCTACCCGGCCCGTTGCGCCCGCTCGAATGTTCGCTCGAGGAGATCGGCCTCGCCGCGGTCGACGCGCTCCCCCGGACCGCCGCAGCCGCACGCTCGTCGCGGTCGAGCGGCCCGCCACGCGCGTCTACGTCGACGGCACGCTGGCTTCGACGAGCCTCGCGCGCTGGATCGAACACGGCTTCGCGACCGGCGCGGACAGCGCCGGCTTGACGCTCGAGCCCGGCGACGCGGGCTTCACGGCGATCGCGTCCTTCGACGGCGTCGGCGAGGGACTCGGCGAGACGCAGCCCTCCGTCGCCGCGGGACTCTCCGACGCGCTCGCGCGGCGCGACATCGGGCGCATGGGCGCCCGGCTCGACGTCGACGCCGTCGGCCGTCGCGCCGTCATCACGTTCACAGCCAGCGAGGCCCGCACGGGAGGCACGCGGTGACGAGCCACCTCCTCCATCCGGCCCCCACGCCGGCGGCGGTCGAGCCGGCCGACGTCGCGCGCGCGCTGCACGGCCTCTCGGACACCGTCCTCCAGTCCATGGCGCGCCTCGCCGAACGCTGCGAACGCGCCGAGCGCGAGCTCGACATCCTGCGCGAATCGTCGGCGCTGCCGGCGGGCGAGCGCGACGCGCTGCAGGCCCGCATCGACGAGCTCGAGCTGCGCATCGCGTCGGAGCAGCGCTTCGCGCGCCTCGGCACGATGGCCGGCGGGATCGCGCACGAGATCCGCACCCCGCTGCACGCCGCGCGCGGGTTCGCCGAGCTGCTCGAGCGCCACTCGAGCCGCGACGGGCACGAACGGCGCTGGGCCGCGCGCATCGTCGACTGCCTCGACGAGGTCGAGGAGGTCGCGACGAGCCTGCTCTCGCTGGCCTCGCACAAGCCCATGTCCCGCGACGCCGTCGACGCCGACGAGCTCGTCGCGAGCGCCATCGCCTCCGCGCGGCGCGTCCTCGAAGGACGCGGTGCGGCCGAGCGCTGGACACTCACGAAACACGTGGATTCCCCGCGATTCGCGGGCGATCGGATCAAGCTGCGGTCCGCACTGCGCACCCTCGTCGCGAACGCGCTCCTGGCGCTGCCCGACGGAGGGAGCGTCGACGTGCGAGCCCGGCTCGACGGCGGCGAGATCGAGATCGCCGTCCACGATTCAGGGCTCGGCGTTCCGGCGCACCTGCGCCGACGACTCGACGAGCCGTCCTTCACGACGCCGAGCCAAGGCGCGGGGCTCGGCCTCGTGTTGGCCCGCGCGATCGCCGAACTGCACGGAGGCCGCTTGGAGGTCTCCACCACTCCTGGACCCCTCGGCGGGGCCGTGACCCTCCTGCGACTCCCCTTCGAACCCCGGTAAAGCCATGTCCATCCAACGCATCCTCGTGGTCGACGACGACCAACTCAGTCGCGAGTTCCTCGTCGACGCCATCACGGCGCTCGGCTACAAGCCGCTCGAAGCGAAAACCGGTGCCGAGGCGCTCGAGCGCGCGGCGACGGGCTCGCCCGACTTGGTGCTGGCCGACCTGCGCATGCCGGGCATGGACGGCGTCGAGCTGATCAAGAAGATCCGCGAGCAGGCGCCGGGCGTGCCGTCCGTGATGATCACGGCGCAGGGCACGGTCGAGACCGCCGTGCAGGCGATGCGCGCCGGTGCGTCCGACGTGATGCTCAAGCCGTGCACGTCCGAGGCGCTCGAGGTCGTGATCGAGCGCATCGAGCGCACGGCGCGCCTCATCCGCGAGAACGAATACCTGCGCCAGGAGATGAACTCCTCGACGTCGGGCATGGTCGCGAAGAGCGCGCCGATGCTCGAGACACTGCGCACCGCCGCGCGCTACGCGCGCAGCAAGGGCACCGTCCTGATCACGGGCGAGAGCGGCACCGGCAAGGAACGCCTCGCGCACTACATCCACGAATCGAGCCCGCGCAAGAACGGCCCGTTCATCCGCGTGAACTGCGCGTCGATGGCGGAGCAGCTCCTCCTGCTCGAGCTGTTCGGCCACGACCGCTCGAGCGGCGGCACGCGCGGTCGCGAAGGCCGCGTCGAGCTGGCCGACGGCGGCACGCTCCTGCTCGACGAGATCGGCGAGATCCCCGCGTCCGTGCAGGCCCGCCTCCTGCGCCTCGTCGAGGACGAGGAGTTCGAACGCCTGGGCGGCAACGGTTCGCAGCGCGTCGACGTGCGCATCCTGGCCACGACGAACCGCGACCTCTCGGCCGAGATGCGCGCCGGCCGCTTCCGCGAGGAGCTCTACTACCGCCTCAACGTGCTCCCCGTGCGCGTCGCGCCGCTGCGCGAACGCCGCGAGGACGTGATGCCGCTCGCTCAGCACTTCGCCAGCGCGTTCGCGAAGCTCGCCGGCCTCGAGACGCCGACGTTCACGCCCGAAGCCGTCGAGGCGCTCCAGAACTGGACCTGGCCCGGCAACGTGCGCGAGCTCGAGAACGCGCTGCAACGCTCCGTCGTCGCGCTGCGCCACACGCGCATCGACGTGGCCGACCTCGCGCTCGTCCCCGCCAGCGGCGCGCCCACGCCCGGCGCGACGTCCGCCTCCAGCCCGACCGAGTCGCTCGCCCCGCAGCTCGCCAACCGCAAGCTCGAGGAGATCGAACGCGTCTCCATCCTCGCCACGCTGCAAGCGACCCGCGGCAACAAGACCGAAGCCGCCCGCCGCCTCGGCGTCACCGCCCGCACGCTCTCCAACAAGATGAAGCTGTGGCGCTCGACGGGCCTCGTGGCCTGAGCTCGCACAATGCGAACACCTCCATGCGCGCTGGCTCACTTCACGCGAGTTGGCCCAGAATTGGGCCAACTCGCGTGAAGTGAGCCAGGCACCGTACGGAGGTGTTCGAGGCGGTTGTCAGAGCCCGGAACGCGCGGGTTCGGGTCGGCGAGCTGCCGTGGAATCTCTCGGGTGCGAAGAACGCGCGGTCGAAGGCCGTCACCGGTTCGCCTTCGATCATCTGCGCGAGGCCTTCGGCGACGCTCGGGGCGAGCTTGAAGCCGTGGCCGTTGAAGCCCGCCGCGAGGTAGAGGTTCGGGATCGTCGGCCACGGACCGATCGCGGCTTGTCCGTCGGGCGTCAGCGTGTAGAGGCCGACGATCGAGCCGGCGTCGGGTTCGTCGCGGTACACGGGCAGCCGTGATTCGAGCGCCGCGCGCGCCCAGCGCTGGAATTCGCGCGACACGTGCTCGTCGAGCGCGTCGGGGTCGGGAATGGGCGCGTCCTGCGAATGATCCATGTGCCCGACGCGCGTGCGCAGCGCGTGGCTCTCGCAGCGCGTGTAGAAGCCGCGCTCGATGTCGAGGATCACTGGGTGCGCCGGCGCGGGCATGCGCTTCGGCGCGATGCCGAAGCGGTCGAGCACGGAGTCGGCTAGCAGGTCGTCGCGGTCGGATCCGCGCGTCGTGCTGGCGCGCGGCAGCTCGACGAAGTGCTGTTCGGGGCGCACGACGGAGAGCGGGATGTCGACGCCGACCGCCACCAGCAGCGGCGCGCTCCACGGGCCGGTCGCGATCACGAGGCGCTCGCACGCGACGACTCCGGAATCGGTGCGCACGCCGCGCACGCGGCCGTTCGCGACCTCGATCGCGAGCACGCGCTCGCCGATCCGCGTTACCGCGCCGGCTTCGCGCGCGAGCGCCGCGAACGCTTCGACGGTGCGCACCGGATCGACGCCTGCGCCGTCGGGCTCGTGACAGCCGACCGCGTCGTCGTCGACGACGAGACCGGGCACGAGCGCGCGCATCGCCGCCGCGTCGAGCACGCGCGAATCGACGCCGTTCGCGCGCAGGAGCTTCGCGTTGCGGCGCACCATCTCGATCGTGCCGGGCGCCGCCGGCCCGCCGATCGTCAGCACGCCCGAACGCTGGTAGCCGATGTTGCGCCCCGTCGCGCTCTGCAGTCCGGCGTAGACGCGCAGGCTGTCGCGCGCCATGCAGACGAGCTCGTGGTCGGAATAGAACTGCCGCAGGATCGCGCCCGAGCGACCGGAGGACCCGGCGGCGAGCTGCGCCTTCTCGAACAGCACGACCGGCGCGTCGATCGGGTCCGCGCGCCGCGCGAGCGCCCAGGCGATCGCGGTGCCCATCACGCCTCCGCCGACGACGATCGTTCCACCCTGCATCGCCGCTACCGTAACGATGGAACCGCCCCGCGAGCCCGGATGGGCCCGCGAGGCGGTCGATCAGGGGGAGTCACCGCACCAGTTGCAGAGCCCGTTTCGAGGGGGGGAATCCGGGCGACCTGCGCAGGCGTTGGTGATCGATGAGCTCCCGGCCACACTTCCGGGATCCGGGTCGCAGCGCGGGTGGAAAAGGCGCGGAAAACCGCCAGGACGAGCCGCGCTCACCGCGGGTAACGAGCGCCTTGTCGAGAAACCGCTCGGGATATCGGCGGTCGAGCTCGATCGAAGACCGAGCGCGACGCGCGTCGTCGCGCCGCTTCTTGCGGAACTCGGACACGGTCCCCGGCGGCGCGGTCGCGCGGTGTGCGGGTAGTCTCCGATCGCCATGCTCGAAGCCCACAAGCTCACCAAGCGTTTCCAGGATCGCGTCGCGCTCGACGCCCTCGACTTGCGCGTCGAGCCGGGCGAGATCTTCGCCCTGCTCGGACCGAACGGCGCGGGCAAGACGACGACGATCAACCTGTTCCTCGGCTTCCTGACGCCCGACGCGGGCGACGCGCGCGTGTGCGGCACGAGCGTCGCCGAGGATCCGGTCGCCGCGCGGCGCAAGCTGGCGTACATCCCCGAGATGGTGTCGCTCTACCCGCGTTTCAGCGGCCTCGAGAACCTCGACTACTTCAGCCGGCTCGGCGGCCACGCGCGGCGTCACGAGGAACTGTACGAGCTGCTCGCGCGCGCCGGGCTCGCGCGCGAGGCAGCCGACCGCCGCGTCGGCACGTACTCGAAGGGCATGCGCCAGAAGGTCGGCATCGCTCTGGCGCTCGCGACCGGCGCGAAGGCCCTGCTGCTCGACGAGCCCACTTCGGGCCTCGACCCGGCGGCGAGCCACGAGTTCTCGCGCATGCTGCGCAAGCTGGCCGACGACGGCGTCGCGATCCTGATGGCGACGCACGACCTGTTCCGCGCGCGCGAGGACGCTTCACGGATCGGCATCCTGCTGAACGGTCGGCTCGTCGCGCAGCATTCGCGCGACGAGATCAAGGACCGGGACCTCGAGAAGCTCTACCTCGAGCGGCTGTCGGCATGATCGCGCGCATCGCTCGCAAGGAGTTCGTCGACGCGTGGCGCGATGGACGCTTCCGGCTCGGGGCCGCGCTGGTCCTCGTGCTGCTCGTCGTGTCCGGACTTCTCGCGCGCCAGCAGGTCGATCGCGCGGCCGCCGAACGCGCGGCGGCGAGCGCGCTCGAGCGCACGAACTGGCTCGAGCAGGGCGACAAGAACTCGCACTCGGCCGGCCACTACGGCGTGAACGTGTTCAAGCCGACGTCGCCTCTGGCGGCGTTCGACCGCGGCATCGAACCGTTCGTCGGCACGGCGGTCTTCCTCGAGGCGCACCGCCAGAACCAGACCGCGTTCCTGCCCGCGCAGGATGCGACCTCGATGCGCCGTTTCGGCGAGCTGTCGTCGGCCGTCGCGCTGCAGATGCTGGTGCCGCTGCTCGTCGTCCTGCTCGCATTCGGATCCCTCGCGGGCGAGCGCGAGAGCGGGACACTACGCCAGATCCTCAGCCTCGGCGTGCGGCCGCGCGAACTGGTGTTGGGCAAGGCACTGGGGCTCGGCGCGACGCTGGCCGTGCTGCTCCTGCCCGCCGCTGCGATGCTCGCGGTCCTCCTGGCGCGCTCCTCCGGCGCGGACGCGAGCGGTCTGTGGACGCGCGCCGCTTTGCTCGCCGGCTGCTATGCGGCCTACCTGGCGATCTTCGTCGCGGGCAGCGTCGCCGTGTCGGCTTCGACGCGCAGCTCGCGCGCGGCGCTGACGATCCTCCTCTCGATCTGGGCCTTGAACTGCATCGTCGCGCCGCGCCTCGCGAGCGACGTCGTGAACGAGCTCGTGCCCACCGCCAAGCTCGCCGAGTTCGAGATGGAGATGCAGAAGGACCTGCAGGAAGGCCTCGACGGCCACGATTCGCGCAACAAGCACCTCGAGAAGTTCACGCGCGACACGTTGGCGAAGCACGGGAAGACGCGTCCCGAGGACCTGCCCTTCAACTTCCAAGGACTGGTCATGCTCGAGAGCGAGAAGCACTCCGCCGAGGTCTTCGACCACCACTTCGGCAAGCTGTGGGACCGGATCCAGGAGCAGGACCGTGCCGTCGCGTGGGCCGGGCTCGCGGCGCCGATGCTGGCGCTGCGCGCCGCGTCGATGGCGCTCGCGGGCACCGACTTCGCGCACCACCGCCACTTCGCGCGCGCGGCCGAAGACCACCGGCGCGAGTTCGTGCGCGTGCTCAATGAGGACCTCATGAACAACGCGCGTCCGGGCGACCACGGCTACACGGCCGGGCGCACGCTGTGGGAGAAGCTGCCCGTGTTCCGGCTGGAACCTCTCACGCCGGGCGACGCGTGGGGAGAAGCGCGCGCCGGAGTGCTCGTGCTGGCCGCGTGGCTGTGGGCTTCGATCGTGGCCCTCTTCCTGAGCGCGAACCGTTTGCGCGTGGTGAACGCATGAAGACGCTCGCCCTCGAGCTGCGGCTGTTCCTCGCGGAACGCGCGACGTGGCTCCTGCTCATCTTGTTTGCGGCCACTCTGGCCTACGGAATCGCGAACGGCGCGAAGGCCGGCCTCGCGGCGCGCGAGACCGCCGCGTCGATCGAGAAGGACGCGTTCCAGTGGAACCAGCAGGTGCGCGAGGCGCTCGAGCGGCAAGCGCTCGATCCGCGCCAGGTGGCGGGCCGCCCGACGGTCGCGCTGCTGCCGCCCGCGCCGCTGCCGGCGCTGGCCGTCGGACAGGCCGACCTTCTGCCGTCGCACGAATCGATCAGCCTGTGGCGTCTCGCGAAGCCGTCGGAAGCGCGCACCGAGCTCGAGAACCCCTCGCGCCTCCTCGCCGGCCGATTCGACCTGGCGTTCGTGCTCGTGTGGCTGCTGCCGCTCTTCCTGCTGGCCGCGGCCTACGACCTGTGCGCCGGCGATCGCGAGGCGGGCACGCTGCGCATGGTTCTCGCGCAGGGCGTCTCGCCGTGGCGCTGGATCGCCGTGCGCGCGCTGGCTCGCGGCACGCCGGTCGTGGCGCTCGCCGTCGCGGCGACGCTCGTCGCCGGCACGCTCGCGGACGAGCGCGGCGTCGGCGCGCGCATCGCGCTGGCCGCGGCCGTCGTCGTCGCCTACTCGTCCTTCTGGCTCGCCGTCGCGGCGCTGGTGAACGGCTTCGCGCGCTCCGCCGCGGCCGCGGCGACCGCGGTCGGCGCGACTTGGGTCGCGTTCGTGCTCGTGCTGCCGACGCTGCTCAACGTCGTGGTCGAGACGCTGCACCCGAGTCCGTCGCGCGCCGAGCTCGTCGCCGAATCCCGCGCCGCCGCGGCGCAGGCGGAGAAGCGCGGCACCGAACTCGTCTCGTCGTTCTACCGCGACCACCCCGAGCTGGCTCCGCACGGCATGCAAGCCGACATGACGTCGCGGATGCTCGCGGTGCAGGACGAAGTCGGACGCGCGATGGAGCCCGTCCAGCAGCGCTTCCAGGACGCCATCCATGCGCAACAGCGCGTCGTCGACCTGTGGCGCTTCGCCTCGCCCGCGATCGCGGCGCACGAGGCTCTGACCGACATCGCCGGTACAGGCTACTGGCGCCACCGCGCGTTCCAGCAGCAGGTGAACGACTTCAAGGACGTCGTGCACGGCTACTACAGCCCGAAGTTCCACAAGCGCGTGCCGCTCACGAAGGCCGACGTCGCGAGCTTCCCGCGCTTCACGTTCGTCGAGGAGGACGCGTCGCGCTGGACCGTGCGCGTCGCGACGGGCGTGTTCGGGATCGCGGCGCTCGCGCTGATCGCCGCGATCGCGGCCGCGCTGCGGATGTCGCCGCGGCGTCTGGCGACTTGAGGGACGCCGCTCGCGGACCGGGGCCGACGCGTCGGTCGGCCCCGCGGTCGCGAGCACCAGTCCTCAGGCTCCCCAGCTGATCTCGAGCCCGTTCGACAGGTTGAACGTCGAGACTGTGCAGTAGCTCGCGCTGTTGCGATACCAGGCCTGGTACGTGCGCGTGCCCGGCACCGTCACGAGCCCGCGCACGGACACCGACGCGTCACCCGCGAGTGGGTACGAGCTCGCGCCCGCGCTGTTCACCTTCGTGCCGAGCCGGATCACCGATCCGCCCGCGCAGCGCTTGCCGTCGCCGAACGCGACGCCCGCGCCCGCGCCCTGCTGCGACGTGCCCTGGAAGTAGAGCACGGTGCTGTTCGGCATCCCCGAGCCCGCGAGCACGACGGTGTCCGCCGCGAGGCTCGCCACGCCGGTCGCCCCCAGGTTCGCGCCGTTCGCGTTCAACGAGTTCGCGCAGCCGTTGCCCGCCGCGCCGTTGTTGCCGCACGGACAGGCCGCGCCCGATCCGTCGCCGAAGCAGTACGCGGTGCCGCACACGACCAGGTAGGGACCGAGCGTCCCGTCCGGGTTCACGTTCTGCGCGTACATGTCGCCGTTGCCGTTGCGCTCGTCGTCCCACAGCGCGCGCACGACGCCCGTCGCATCGGTGGCGACCGGGATCTTGTCCTTCGGCGAGAGCACGGAGCTGACGACGACCGGAGCGCCCCACACGCTCGCGCCCGCGGCGTCGACGCGGAAACCGAGGACGCGCAGACCCTGCGCCGGGTAGTTCGTCTGCTCGCACGAGAGCACGACCGCGTCGTTCCCGACCGCGACGCAACGCTCGAATTGCTTCGGGACGCCGTTGTACGGCAAGAGCTCGATCCCGTTGTTCGTGAGGAGACGGTTGCCCGCGAGGTCGATGCGCTGGATGCACGAGGCCCACTGGCTCTGCGCCGTGTTGCGCTTGTTGAACGCGACGGCGACGTCGCCGCCGGGCAGGACCGCGATCGAGGGGTCGAGCTTGTAGCGGCTCGCCTCGGTCGAGACCTGGACGCCGTTGTGCGCGTGGACCTCGACGCCGGCGGCGGTGACGCGCTGGAGCCAGCAGTCGAAGTTGCCGACCGAAGCGTGCCAGGCGAAGACTCCGCCGCCCGCACCGTCCGACTGCACGATCGGCTGGTAGGCGATCGGCATCGCCGCCGCGTCGTAGATCGCGAGCGGCGCGCCGCCGTTCCACAGCGCCACGCCGTTCGTGTCGAACTTCTGCGCGCGGAAGTGGCGCGGGCTCGCGAACGTCGAGATGTCGCGCACGTAGCCGACGATCCACCCGCCCGCGTCCGAGGCCGCGATCGTGCTGAAGCCCGGCTTCTCCGTGCCCGGGCCGACGATCTGCAGGCCGTCGCCGGCGAACTGCGTGACGCCGGCCGCGCTGATCTTCTGGACGTGCACCGCGCCGGGACCGGGGCTCGGCTGACGACCCCACGTCACCGCGAACGAGCCGTCGCTGAGCCGCGCGACCTTCGGGTTGGACTCGTAGTCCGCG
>JBGATX010000004.1:0-84344 GCA_044228975.1 Planctomycetota bacterium
GACGCCGCGCGCGGCGCCTGGCGTCGCGCGGCCGGTATCGCGAGCACCGGTGGCCGGCGGAGCGCGCATGGCTGAGAAACTGCGCCGGCGGCTGCGCGCGAAGCTCCTCGACGGCCTGACGCACACGGCCGGCGCGTTGCCCGCGCCGACCCTGCGCGCGGCGCTCGAGCTTGCGAGCCCCCTCGCGCGCTTCTCGCGCGTCGAGCGCATCACGCGCGCCAACCTCGAGCTCGCGCTCGGCGGCACGACGACCGACATCGAGCGCACGCGCATCGCCGCCGGCGTGCGCCGGCATGCCGCGCGACTCTTCGCCGAGTGGCTCCGTCTCGCACGCACCGGCTCGCCCGCCGACCCGCGCAGTGCGTGGATCGACGGAGAGGTCGAGCTCGATCCCTCGATCGAGATCCTCGAGCGCGCGCGGCGCGCCGGCGGGACCTTGATCGTCACCGCGCATCTGGGCAATTGGGAGCTGCTCTGCGCGCGCCTCGCGCGTCTGGGACTGCAAGGCGCCGTGATCGGCTTCGACCGCCCCGACGACTCGACCGTGCGCTGGCTCGAGCGCATGCGCGCGACCTACGGCGTGCGCACGCTGCCGCAGAGCACCGGCCCGCGCGAGATCCTGCGCATCCTCGGCGGCGGCGGCACGATCGGACTCCTCTGCGACCTCGAAGTGCGCCGCCTCGACGGCGAGTTCGTGCCGTTCTTCGGCGAGCTCGCGTTGACGATGAGCGCACCCGCCGCGCTCGCGCGCGCCGCGCGCCTGCCGCTGATCCCGCTGAAATGCGTCCTGGAACGCGGCCGCTATCGCCTGAGCGTCGACGAGCCGCTCGCGCTCGACCCCGCGCTCGAGCGCGACGCCGCGCAAGCCGACCTTCTCGCGCGCCTCAACGCCACCTACGAACGCTGGATCCGCGCCACACCCGAACAATGGGCCTGGCACCAACGCCGCTGGCGCACGAAACCCGGCGAGATCGAGCTGCTCCCGCTCTCCGAACAACGCCGACGCGAACGCGCGCGCCGCCTCGCCGCCGGCAAGCCCGTCGCGCCCGCCGCGAACGAGCATCCGAGCACGCCGAGCGATTGAGCGCGACCCCTCAACTCTCCGCCTCCGCCCCAGAACCCCGCGCAGCGTTGGGTCGCCGGTTGAGGAGCGCCGCGCGCAGCGCGCGCTCCGACCCGGCGGCCCGACGCTGTGCGGGGTCAGCGATGCGTAGCACGCTTGTGTGTGCCCTTGCTCCCGTTCCCGCCACGCCCTCCCCATCTCCCTCGCGCCCATCCCGCCCCGCGTCACCCCCTCACCGACACTCCCCCTTCAACACCGTCAGCAAGCTCAAGTACTGACTCACCGTCACCAGATCCGCATCCCCATCGCGATCGACATCCGCCGCGACGACCCCGCTGGGACTGACCCCCGCGCGCACCGACGAGAGCCGCGAGAACACCTCGTTCCCGAAGTTCTCGATCAGCGTCACGCGCTCGAAATCGACACACACGAAATCGAGATCCGTATCCCCATCGACATCCGCCGCATCGACACCCACCGGCGGCGCCGAGCCGGTCGGAATCGTCGCCGCCACGAGGAAGAACGCCCCGCCAAAGTTGCGCAGCCACGTCACGCCGGCATCCGTCGCCACCGCGAGGTCGATCGTCCCGTCGCCGTTCAGATCGCCCGCGACGATCGTGCGCGGACGCGACGGCGTGCTCACGCGCACCTCGGAGAGGAACGCTCCGCCACCGGAGTTGAAGAGGAACGACACGTCCGCCGAGAGCGTGTTCGCGACCGCGAGATCGACGTCGCCATCCGCGTCGAGGTCCGTGCACACCAGTGAATCGGGCAGGTCTCCCACGTCGCGGTTCGCGCTCACCACGAGCACTCCATTGCCTTGATTGCTGAGCAGCGAGATGCTGCGCCCGCCGCCATCCGCGTTCGTCGCCGCCACGTCGACGTCGCCATCTCCGTCGAGGTCGCCGACGGCGACGGCCAGCGTCGTGTGCGGGAGCGCGACGTCGACGTGCGGCGCGTAGGTTCCACCGGGCCCGCGCAGCAACGTCGAGACCGTCGAATCCCC
Source organism: Planctomycetota bacterium (assembly GCA_044228975.1). Classification (GTDB taxonomy): domain Bacteria; phylum Planctomycetota; class UBA1135; order UBA1135; genus JADJNY01. The sequence goes on from JBGATX010000004.1 coordinate 2,070, forward strand.
GCGGTTCGCCGTGACGAGGTCCAGGTCGCCGTCACCGTCGAGATCCGCTCCCGTCACGCCGATCGGCGTCAGCCCGACGGGCACGAGCGGCGCCGTGAGGAAGCTCCCGTCGCCCTGGTTGATGAAGAGCGCGATCACGTTGCGCCCCGCGAGCGGCAGCACGATGTCGAGATCGCCGTCGGAATCGACGTCGAGCAGGCGGTGCCTGCGACCCGCGCCGGCGATGATCTCGGTCTCTGCGCTGGCGAAGGTCGGCGAACCGAGGTTCGTGAGCACCGACACGAGGTTCGAATCGCGGTCCGTGCACACGAGTTCTGGACGCTGATCGCCGTCGAGGTCCACGGCGATGACGGACGAGGGGAACGATCCGACCTCGAACGGCGTGACGCCGGCGAACGTGCCGTTGCCGTTGCTCGTGATGAGCGAGAGCTGTGCGGCATGGCTGTCGGCGGAGATCAGGTCGAGGTCGCCGTCACCGTCGACGTCCGCGCTCGCGACCGCGGCCGGCGCCTCACCGACCGCGATCTGCGCGTGCAAGACGAAGCTCCCGCCGCCGCCGTTGCGCAGGATCGAGATCGAGCTCGAGTTCGAATCGCCCGCGGCGATGTCCATCCGGCCGTCGCCGTCGATGTCGGTGACCGTGATCGAGATCGGCACGAAGCCGACCATGTGCTGAGCCACGGCGCTGAAGCTCCCGCTTCCGTTGTTGGCGAGCACGATCACGGAGTTCGACGAGGCGCTCGCGACGGCGAGGTCGAGGTCGCCGTCGGCGTCGAAGTCGGCATTCGTCACCGCTTGCGCGCTCGAGCCCACGGCGAAGAGCACCTGCGGGCCGAGGGTTCCGTCGTGCTGGTTGCGCAAGATCGTCACCGTGGACGCGGCACCGTTCGCCGCGGCGAGATCGGCGTATCCGTCGCCGTCGAAATCGCCGCTGGTCAGCGACTGCGGATCGAAACCGGCCGGATAGGAGACGACCGGAGCGAAGCTGCCGCCGCCCAGGTTGCGCAGGACCGAGACGCGGTTCGTGCCGCGGCACGCGGCCGCCAGGTCGACGTCGCCGTCGTGGTCGAGATCGAGCGCGGCGAGCGAGACGGGCACCGCGCCGACGAGGTGCGTCGTCTGCGGCAAGAGCGTCCCGTTCGCCGGATTCAAAAGGATCGACACCGTCTGCGCGGTCGAGTTCGCGACGGCGAGATCACGCGACCCATCGCCGTTGAAGTCGGCCGCGACGACCGAGACGGGGGAGAAGCCCACGCTGTATTCGCGCACGGGAAAGAGCGGGCCGCTGCAGACGGGGTACGGACTCCCCGACGGCGCGTGCGGCGCCACGGCGATGCGCGATTGCACGTGACCCTGCGGCAGCAGGCAGGCGAAGAAGAGCGCGGCCGGCAACACGAGCGAAGGAACGACCGACAGCGAACCGCTCGAGCAGGGGGACGAGTGGGCAAGCACGCAGCACCTCGAGGAAGCGAGACGAACCAGGCGGGGGGGAGCTCACGCTGGCGCGGATCGATCCGGGCCACGCGCATCCCTCCACGTTGCCCGCGGAGTTCGATCTGTTGCTGGCAATCCAGGAATCCGCGACCGCACTCGAAGGCTGCCGCGCCGCCGAGCGACCCGCAGGCGAGCTGGAGGGGCCTGCGCAGGCGCCGGGACCGCGGTGCGGCACCCGGCGAACTGCGAATGGGAGCACGGTCGCGCCCAGGCGCCCGCTCCGAGTCGATGCGAAGAGGCGCCGATCGTGGTCGGCGCGGATCCGGCACCAATGGCGCACGTTCGCGCGTCACGGCGACGCGCAGGTGCTCCGCGATCCGCGAGCGCTGCACGTCCCCCATTGCGCTGGCGCGCGCGCGGCGCTCCCCTGGTCCACGGAAATGCGCCTCCAACCGACGCGCGCTGTCATGCTCTGGACCACGGCTGTGCTGCTCGCGCTGTGCGCGCTCGTCGTTCTCGCGAACACCGCCGTGCTGCGCGCGGGCAGCGCGCGCGTGCGCGCCAGCATCGACGAACTCGCTCCCGCGCCGGTGGCGATCGTGCTCGGCGCCGCGGTGAAGTCCGACGGCACGCCGTCACACGCGCTCGAGGATCGTCTGCGGCAGGCCCTCGAGCTCCACCGCGCGGGCAAGGTGAAGAAGCTCCTGCTCTCGGGCGATCACGGCGCGGTGCACTACGACGAAACGAACACGATGCGGCGCTGGTTGCTGGAGCGTGGCGTACCCGGCGAGGACCTCTTCTGCGATCACGCCGGTTTCTCGACCTACGACACCTTCGCGCGCGCGAGAAGCGTCTTCGGCGTCGAGCGGGCGATCGTCGTCACGCAGCGTTTTCACCTCGCGCGCGCTCTCTACACCGCGCAGGAATTCGGCATCGACGCGCAGGGCACGCCTTGCGACCGGCGCACGTACCGCAAGGGAGCCTGGTTCGAGTTGCGCGAGCTCGGCTCGCGCACGAAGGCCTGCATCCAGGCCGGCTGGCTCCGACCCGATCCGCAGTCGCTCGGCCCGCCGATCCCGATCGAAGGCGACGGCCGCGCGAGCTGGGACCGCGCCGACTGACGAAAAATACGGCGCCGGAGCGATTCTTCCCTCGATTCCGCGCGGCAACAGGGGAAGATCTGCTCCGGCACCGTATTCGAGGAGCACGTCATGAGCGCCGAACGCCTGAAGGACTACGTCAACGGCCAGTGGATCGATTCGCTCGCGAAGAGCACGCAGGAAGTGCGCAACCCCGCGACCGGCGAGGTCATCGCGCTCACGCCGCTCGGCGGCGAAGCCGACGTCGATCGCGCGGCGAAGAAGGCGCACGAGAGCTACCAGAGCTGGCGCACCGTGCCCGCGGTGCAGCGCGCGCGCTACCTGTTCGAGCTCAAGCACCTGCTCGACAAGCACCAGGAGGAGCTCGCGCGCATCGTCACGCGCGAGAACGGCAAGACGCTCGACGAGGCGCGCGGCTCGGTGAAGCGCGGCATCGAGTGCGTCGAGGTCGCCGCGGGCGCGCCTTCCTTGTTGATGGGACAAGTGCTCGAGGACGTCGCCAAGGGCATCGACTGCGAGTCCGTGCGCCAGCCGATCGGCGTGTTCGCGTGCATCGCTCCCTTCAACTTCCCGGCGATGGTGCCGCTGTGGTTCTATCCCTTCGCGATCGCGTGCGGGAACACGTTCATCTGCAAGCCGAGCGAGCAGGTACCGCTCTCGCAGAGGTTCATCTTCGAGCTGATCCACGAGGCGAAGTTCCCCGCGGGCGTGCTCAACCTCGTCAACGGCGGCAAGGACGCGGTCACCGCGATCTGCTCGCATCCGCTGATCCGCGGCGTGAGCTTCGTCGGCTCCTCGCCCGTCGCCGAGATCGTCTACCGGACCTCCGCGGCGCACGGCAAGCGCGTGCAGGCGCTCGGTGGAGCGAAGAACTTCCTGATCGTGATGCCCGACGCCGATCGCGAGCTCACGCTCAAGGCGATCACGGATTCGGCCTACGGTTGCGCGGGAGAACGTTGTCTCGCGGGCGCGGTCGTGCTCGCCGTCGGCGAATCGCACGCCTGGTTGCGCGACGGTTTGAAGAGGCGCGCCGAGAGCCTGAAGGTCGGCGACGGCTCGAAGGATGGCGTCCTGCTCGGCCCCGTGATCTCCGATCCGCACCGTCAGAGAGTGCTCGGCTACATCGACGCCGGCGTGAAGGAAGGCGCCGAGCTCGTGCTCGACGGACGCAAGGCGAGCGTGCCGAAGGAAGGCTACTTCCTCGGCGCGACGCTCTTCGATCGCGTCAAGCCCGAGATGAAGATCGCGCGCGAGGAGATCTTCGGGCCCGTGCTGTGCCTGATGCAGGTCGGCTCGCTCGACGAAGCGCTCGAGGTGTCGAAGCACCAGCCGCTCGCCAACGCGAGCTCGATCTTCACCACCAGCGGCAAGAGCGCGCGCACGTTCAAGTACAACGTCGAAGCGAGCATGGCCGGCGTGAACATCGGCGTCGCCGCCCCGATGAGCTTCTTCGGCTTCGGCGGCGCCAAGGGCAGCTTCTTCGGCGACCTGAAGGCCCACGGCCGCGAGGCGTTCGACTTCTACACGGACAAGAAGGTGGTCATTTCGCGCTGGGAGTGAGCGGCGGAGCTGCTTGCCGCGCGCGTCGAGCTGTGCGATAAGCGCGCGCGGAGGCTTGCTCGCATGTTCGTTCCCAATCTCGTGGGCTCGCTGCTGATTTCCCTCGGCAGTTCGCTTTCCTTTCCCGAATCGACGCCAGCCTGCGCCATCGACGCGCAGGCTCCGTCCTCGTCGGCGGCGTCGGCACCCGCCGAAACGCCCGATGCGCGCCGCGAGCGGCTGCTTGCGAGCGCCGTGTGCTCGCTCGCAATCACGTATCCGCCGGATGCGTTGATGACGGAGCTCAAGGACGTCGCGACGCGTGTGCAGCCGGCGTTCTGCGTCGGCGCCGACGGGCTCGCGATCACGAACTACTCCGCGTTGCACGGCGCGAAGGAGATCAAGGCGCGCTTCAACGGCGAGAAGCGTGGCGCCGATGTCGTCGTGCTCGGCGCCGATCCCGCTCAGGATCTCGCGCTCGTGCGCGTGAAGCGCGACGTGAGCGCGAAGGCGGTTCCGGCGGACAGCGCGGTGAGCGGCGCGACGCCTCCCGACACGGCCGCGGCCTTCCTGCAGCTCGGCAGTGATCGCAAGCTCGAGCGGGACCCGACGTGGACGCTGCTGCCCGCCTTGTGCGGCCAGATCGCGCGCGCGATCCCCGGGGACGAGCTCTTCACCCGGCCGGAAGGCGGCGCGGGCGCGTTGACGCGCAAGCTCGGGCCGCTCGATCGGTTCGTCGGTGGCGCGCCGATCGTCGACGACGACGGGCGCGTGCTCGGCCTCTGGACGTGGAGCTGGCCCAACGCCAATGGCGCGCCGGCGTGGATCGACGCGTCGAGATTGAAGTCGCTCGTCGACAGGTTCGGCACGGCGACGCCGCTCTCCACCGCCGACCGCGGCAAGGCCTACGGGATGTCGGTGCGCCGATCGCGCTCGTTTCCGCTTCTCGAGTGGCCCGAGAAGGCGAGTGAAACCGCGGCCGGCGAAGCCGCGCGGCGCGCGCAGGAATTCGCCAAGGAGATCCGCTGCACGCGCAGCGGGTGCCTCGGCAAGGGCAAGATCACGGAGCGCGAGAAGAAGCTCGTCGGCAAGGACTACCAGTACGTCGAGACGATCGTCGAGTGCGACAAGTGCAAGGGCAGCGGGCTGGTCGACGCGCGCGACATCTGGCGTCGCGCGCGCATCGTCTCCAACAAGGCCGCCGCGGCTCCCGTCACGCCGGCGGCGGCGGACATCGTGCTGCGCGGACTCGAGGAAGGAGTGACGAGCGCGGCGCAGATCAACCCCGCCGTGTTCGAGCGCCGGCTCGACGACAGCTCGCCCGAAGAGCTGCGTCCTCTGAATCTCACTCCGGGCCACAGCGTCGCGCTCCCCCTGTATTACTGGGAGTGGACCGATCGCAAGGCGAGCGAGTGGAGCGAATCGACGGTCGCCCTGTGGGAGACGCACCTCGGCTCGCTCCTGCTCGTCGATCCGCGCATGCGGCGCGTCATCGAAGAAGGCTACCGCGCATTCGTCGTCGGCACGGTCGCCGGATACGTCACGGTCGGCGAGCGCGACGTGGTCGTGCTCGAACGCTGCTACGGCGTGCCGATCAAGGCGATCGGCGACAAGCCCGGACGTTGAGTGCGAGGTGATCACGGCGCGCGTGAGCGCGGCTCACGCGATTTCAGGCTGCCTCTCGATGTCGCCGCGTTCCGCGCATCGACGCGATCGGCTCCGCGGGCGCGACCGCAAGCGGAGATGACGCACGCAGTGCGGCGCTCCGCACGCGCACGGCCCAGGATGAAATCGTCCCGATGACCGAACCTGTTCCCCGTCCGTGGAAGCTGGCCCTCGCGATCGCGCTCGGCGTCTGGCTGCTCGTGGGCGGAATGCTCGTCCTCGCCAGCCTCTTCCTGATCGGCGCCTGTCCGCACCGCGACGATCCGAGCTTCGTCGTCGGGAGCATCCTGATGCTCGGCAGCCCGCTGTTCGCGCTGGTGCCCGCGTTCCTCGCCTGGCGCTTCGCCGCCCGCCGCCGACGCGGCGCCTGACCCTCCCGCGCCCGCCGCCCCGCGCAGGCCCGCCGATCAAGGTAGGGTAAGCCGACGGCGGCCATCTTGACGCGGCCCTGATGTGCGCTTGGCCGGCGGCTGAAGCGCGCCTATCACGCTCCCGACTCCATGAAGCGAGCACGAATCCTGGTCGTCGACGACGAGCCCGATCTCGTCGAGCTCATCAAGCACCACCTGGTGCGCGAGCACTACGAGGTCGTCACGGCCCACGACGGCGATCGGGCGCTGGCCGAGGCGCGCGTGCGCGTGCCCGATCTGATCGTGCTCGACCTGATGTTGCCCGGCATCGACGGCCTGGAAGTCTGCCGCCGGCTGCGCGCCGACGCGCGCACGAAGTCGATCCCGATCATCATGCTCACGGCGAAGGGCGAGGAGAGCGACGCGGTCATCGGCCTGATGCAGGGCGCCGACGACTACGTGCGCAAGCCGTTCGGGATCAAGGAACTGCTGGCGCGCATCGCCGCACGCCTCCGCTCCGTTCGCGGCGATGATTCCGCGGAGTTGAAGAAGGTCACGCGCTTCGGCGAGCTCGTCATCGATCCGGTGAAGCACGAGGTCACGCTCGCGGGCGAGTCGCTCGTGCTGACCCTGACCGAGTTCAAGCTGCTGCACTTCCTCGTCGCGCACCGCGGGCGCGCGTTCACGCGTCACGAGCTGCTCGACGCCGTCGTCGGCACGGAAGCGGTGATCATCGACCGCAACGTCGACGTGCACGTCGCCACGCTGCGCAAGAAGCTCGGCGAGTACGGCCATCACATCCTCACCATCCGCGGACTGGGCTACAAATTCCGCGAGGCGCCCACGGCGCACGCCGAGTGAGCGCGCGAGCGCACCTGGGATCCGGCCGCTCGCCCGCCGGATCTCGCGGCTCGTCCGGCGGCGCCCGCAACCGCTCGCTCGCCCCGGCCTGCGCGCTCGCGCGCGTACGCGCCCGACTCGCCCGCGCGTACGATGAACCCCGATGAGCTTCGACCGACTCTGGACGCGCCTCTTCGGTGCCTTCGCCTGCGCGACGCTGCTCCTGCTCGCCGTCGCGGCGGTGATCGGCGAGCTGCGCGTGCAACGCTCGCACGTCGAGGAGATCGACCGGCGCCTCGAGTTGCTCGTGGACGTGCTGCGTGAGCGCGCGGGCAGCGCGCTCGCCGCGCACGAGAGCAGCGCGGATCTCGACCAGCGCATCCACGAGCTCGCGCGCGCCTGCGAGCTGCGCTTGACGCTCGTCGCGCTCGACGGCGAGGTGCTCTCGGATTCCAGCGCGACGCTGCCCGTCGCCAACCACGCCGATCGGCCCGAGATCCAGGCGGCGTTGCGCGCCGGGCGCGGCCAGGATCAGCGTCGCAGCGCGACCACCGGCCACACGACGCGCTACGTGGCCCTGCGCGTCGAACGCGACGGCAAGGTCGTCGGTTGCGTGCGCGCGGCGGCGGAGCTCGATCGCATGGAGCGCGAGCTCGCGTTCCTCCATCGCGGGCTCGTCGCCGGAGGCGCGGGAGCGCTCGCTCTCGGCTTGCTCGCGTCGGCGCTGCTCGCGCGCCGTCTCTCGCGCCCGCTCGAGGAGATGGGCGACGAGGCGCGCGCGTTCGCGGCCGGCCAGCTCTCGCGCCGCATCGGCGCGCGCGGCCCGGCGGAGACGCGCGTGCTCGCGCAGTCCTTGAACACGATGGCCGAGCGCCTCGCGGCGCGCATCGATGGCGAGCGCGCGGCGCGCGCGGAGCTCGAGACGATCCTCGCCAGCATGGCCGAAGGCGTGGTCGCCGTGGACGCGGACGAGCGCATCCTGCTCATGAACTCCGCCGCGGCGCGCACGCTCGGTCTGCAGGAGGCGCTCGCGACGGGCACGCAGTTGTGGCAGGCCGTGCGCTTCCCCGAGCTCGAGCGCGAGCTGCGCGCGGTGCTCGCCGGCGCGCAAGGGCGCCAGGTCGACGCGACCGCGCCGCACGACGGCGGTCGGACTCTATCGCTCTCCGTGGCGCCGGTCGCCACCGGCACCTCGGCGCGCGCGGAGGAGGACGGCACGCCGCAAACGCGCTCCACGGGATCGAAGTCGGGCCGCATCGGCGCCGTGGTGCTCATCTCCGACGTGACGACGATGCGCCGGCTCGATCAGATGCGCATCGACTTCGTCGCCAACGTGAGCCACGAGCTGCGCACGCCGCTCACGGCGATCATGGGCGCGCTCGAGACGCTCGCCGACGAGCACCAGGACGCGGACACGCGCGCGCGCTTCATCGACATCGCCGCGCGCAACGCCGCGCGCCTGAAGTTGATCGTGAACGACCTGCTCGACCTCTCGTCGATCGAGGCGCAAGGCGACTCGATGCCGCTCGCGCCCATCTCCATCGGCGAACCGCTGCGCACCGCGGCGGCGGCGCTCTCCGGCGCGGCGCAGAAGAAGGGCGTGCGCCTGGAGGTCGCTGCCAGCGATCCCGCGCTCTGCGTGCACGGCAATCCGCAGCGACTCGAGCAGTGCTTCACGAACCTGATCGCCAACGGCATCCAGTACACGCCCAGCGGCGGCCACGTGCGCGCGCGCGTGCTCGCCGAAGCGGGCGAAGTGCGCGTCGAGGTCGCCGACGACGGCATCGGCATCCCGCAGAACGCGCTCGGGCGCGTGTTCGAGCGCTTCTACCGCGTCGATCGCGGGCGCTCGCGCGACACCGGCGGCACGGGCCTCGGTCTCGCAATCGTGAAACACATCGTGCTCGCCCACGGCGGACGCGTCGACGTGCGCAGCGAGGAAGGCTCGGGCTCGACCTTCACCGTGCACCTGCCCCGCAAGAAAGCCTCATGAAACCGCAGATCGAAGACAGCCTCACCGACCTCACGCGCCAGGTGCTCCACATGGGCGGCCTCGTCGAGCGCGCCATCGACCGCTCGCTCGAGGCGCTGCTCGAGCGCGACAAGAAGCTCGCACGCGAGGTCATCGACGGCGACGAGGAGATCGATCAGCTCGAGAACGAGATCGAGGAACGTTGCCTCGACGTGCTCGCGCTGCGCCAGCCCGTGGCGCGCGATCTGCGCTATGTGACCGGCATCCTGAAGATCGACTCGGACCTCGAGCGCATGGCCGACCTCGCCGTGAACATCGCCGAGCGCGCCGAGATCCTCGCGGAAGTGCCGCCGCTCCCCTTCCGCCCCGACGTCTCGCGCATGGCGGCCTTGTGCAAGCGCATGGTGCGCGACGGGCTCGATTCCTTGCAGCGCCTCGACGCGCAGCTCGCGTTCCGCACGTGGAAGGCCGATGCCGAAGCCGATCGCCTGTACCGCGAGCTCATCGGCCAGTCGATCCAGTTCATGCGCGAGCATCCCGAGCGCATCGGCGACGTCATGCACCAGGTGGGCGCGCTGCGCAACCTCGAACGCCTCGCCGATCACGCCACCAACGTGGCCGAGGACGTGATCTTCGTCGTGCAGGGCCGCATCGTGCGGCATCACATGCGCGAGTTCGAGCGCAACGAGGAAGCACAGCGCAAGCAATCGGGCGCGTGACGCGCTTCAGAGCGCTTCCCCGCGCGCGCGCAGCCAGCGCACGACGGCAGGAGCATCGGCGTTCGAAGGGAAGACCGGGTAGATCACGTGCTCGATGCGATCCCCGGCGAGGATCAGGCTGAAACGCTTGAGCAGCGTCCACGCGCCGAAGCGGAAGGTCGGCAGGTCGAGCGCGCGCGTGAGCTCGAGCTGCGCATCGCTCAGCACGGGATACGGCAAGTGCAAGCGCGTCGCCATCTCGCGCTGATAGTCGGTGGTCTGCGTGCTGAGCCCGTACACGCTCGCGCCGAGCGCGACGAGCTCCGCATGGTGATCACGAAACGCGCAGTTCTGCGGCGTGCACCCGCGCGCGCCGGGGATCGCGTCCCAACCTTCGGGCGAGCTCCGATCGGGCACGCCGGTGCGCGGGTACGCGTACACCACCGTCCAGCGCGTGCGCACGCGGTCGAGTCGCACGCGCGTGCCGTCGGTCGCGGGCAGCTCGACAGCGGGCACGTCGCGCCCGACGAGATGCGCGCACGCGCCGTCGTCGATCGGCGCCGGCAGGTTCGGCGGCAGCGAATGGAGATCGTCGGCGCGCATGCGTGAGTGATCCTTGTGGGCCCTCAATCGATGCCCATGACCACTAGGGCAATTTCGGGCAGCGTGCGACGGATCAGGAGCAGCTCGTCGAACTCCACCAGCACCCAGGCGACCTCGTGTTGGGCGGCACCGTCCGCATCGAGACGGAATCGCTCCTCCGCAGCACGAATGCGACGGCGAACGACCGCCTCCACGTCGGATTGCACGGCCGCAGGCAGCGCGCAGGCTTCGAGTTCGCGGAACGCGTCGACGCGAGCCTGTGCCGCATCGAGCTCGATCGACGCGTAGCTGTCGGGCGAGATTCCTTCGACGAACCAGCGGCCGTGCACGTTGCACCCATCGCGAGCGGGCCCTTCTCCGATGTAGCCGTCGCGAAACTGCGGGTGTGCAATCAAGGCCGAAAGCAAGTCGACGGTCGAGAGGCTCGGATCGAATTCGAAGAGCTTGACGTCGATCCAGCGGCGCGTGTCGTCGCGGAATCGAATCAACGTCTGTCCGACGATCCTCAGCGTCATGCGCATACCGCCACCGCGTGAAGCACCGTCGGGTCCACGATCAGGCTCTCCGCCCGACTCGACCGAACAACGGCCACACGGCGTGGCGACGTTCCTCCGCGTTCGGCCAGAGCGGCGCGAGGCGCATTTCGAGCTCCGGCATCGGATCGCGGCCTTCGACGGCGCGACAGCGCGCCACGGAGGACCAGGTGCTGACGTAGCCGAGGAACGCGCGCCGATCGAGGTCGGCTTCGATCGCGCGCGAGCCGAACTCGAGCTCCTCGAACGGGAAGGGAATGTCGCGGTAGCGCGTTTCGACGAGGCGCCTGCCCGCGGGCCAGTAGCGGCCGACGCGCTCCTTGTAGAACCACTCCGTGACGCGATCGATCGCGGGCGTCACGTGCACGAGGTCGTAGCTGAAGGCCGCGAGCACGCCGCGAGGACGCAGCACGCGCTTCGATTCGGCATGGAAACGCTCGAGGTCGAACCAGTGGATCGCCGCGGCGACGGTCACGAGATCGATCGATGCCGTGTCGAGACCGGAGTGCTCGGCCTGGACGCAGCGGTACTCGACGCGCGGATCGGCTCGCGCGTGCGAGAGCTGCTCCTGGCTCGCGTCCGTCGCGATGACGCGCTCGAAGTGCTCGGCGAGCAGCAGCGCCGCTTGTCCGTTCCCCGTGCCGCAATCCCAGGCGCATTCGCGCGCGGGAGCGAGCTCCGCGAGCCAGCCGATGAGACCGCGCGGATACACGGGACGGAACGCCGCGTAGTCCGGCGAGAGCTTCGAGAAGTGGTCGGCGAACTCGTGCACGCGCGGAAGTCTAGCGCGCGGGGAGCCGGTCTACTTCGGCGCGCCGCCGGGTTCGCTCGACGCGCGATCGATGCGCACGAGGTTGGGAGCGAGCTCCGTGATCGTGCCCGCTCGCGCGAGCGCCTGCGGATCGCCGTAGAACACCCACGCCCAGGCGTGATCCTCGTTCAGTGCGAGTTCGCGGCCGCGCACGTAGCGCGTCTGGATGTCGGCGCGCAGCAAGCCCGCGTTCTCGTACACACCGTGCGTCGCGTCGCGGTAGTACGCGCACTCGACCATGTAGAGCACGCCGCCCGGCTCGACGGCCTCGTTCGCGCGATCGATCTCACGCGCACGCGCGCGGTGCTGGCTCATGCGCAGGTTGTCGAGCATGCCTTGCTTGCCATAGCCGGCGGTGAACGTCCACGCCGGGATCGCGGGTTCCGCGACCGCGTGCAGCGGGGCGAAGTTGAACACGGCGATCAGGAGCGCGCCGAGCGCGAGTTGCGCCGCGAGGACCGCGCGCGCGAACGCAGGCTCCGCCGCGCGCGCTCCGTGCACGCATGCGAGCGCGACGAGCGGCAAGAGCGGCAGGAAGTAGCGCATGTTGTAGTACGTCGTCGGGAACGCCATCAGGCCGGCGACGTACGGCGCGAGGAACGCGACGAGCGGCAGTACGAGCTCGCGCCGCAGGTTGGCGCGCCGCGCGACGAAGACGAGCGCGAAGCCGAGGTTCAGGACGAGACACAGCGCGACCTGGAGCAGCGTTCCCAACGCGCCGATCGCCAGCTCACCCTTGCCGTACTGTCCCGCGCCGCCGCCTTCGCCCGCGATGCGCGCGAGCGGGTTGTGACCGCTCTTCGCGGCCCACGCGAAGGCGGCGCCGGCGACGAGCGCCGCGCCGAGTGCGCTCGCGAGCGTCCACGGCCGCCGTCCGTGCGCGTGCAGCGGACGCAGGTGCAGCACGACGTACAACGGCACGTTCACGAGCAGGATCAGCGCGTAGTTCTTGAGCACGAGCCCGCTCGTGAAGAGCAGCGCGACGAGCAGAGCCCTGCGTCCCACGGCGCGCTCCCGCTCGCGCACGAGCCCGATCGTCAGCGTCCACGTCGCGAGCACGAGCGCCGCGAAGAGCGCGTCGGGATGCGCCGACCACACCTGGTACGCGACGATCGGATTGAACGCGACGAGCGCGAGAACCCAGGCTTCGTCGAGCTTCGACGGCGACGCCGCTTCGTCCGGGAGCACGCGCAACGCACGCACGAAGCGCCAGCTCGCGAGCAGGAAGAGCACGACGCCGAGGAACGAGACGATGCGCAGGCCGACGTGCGAACCGAATGCGCTCACGAACGGCGCCCCGATCCACGCGAAGCCGATCGGCTTGTCGTACGACAGGCTCGAATCCGCGACGACCGGCCTGGGGTCGTAGCCGTGCCCGATCACGTGCTCCGCCGCGCGCGCGTAGACCAGATCGTTGCGCACGAAGGGCAGCGCGCGATTCACGACGAGCAGCACGACGCCGAGCATGGCGAAGAGCACGAGGACGTTGAGCGCGCGAGAGCGCATGACGCGGAAGACGAACCCCGCGAGCGAGTCTGCCCGCCGCGCCGACGCAGCCCAACGGCGCGGCGGAGCTCGCGCTGTCAGGGATGCGTTGCTCGCAAACCGCAGGTGTGCAAGCGCTCGGGTGGGCTCGCCGCGACGCGCTCGCTCTCGTGTGCGTCTCCGAGGTGCAACCTCGATCGAGCTGCGCGCCGACACACGCGCCGCGAGCCGAGCTATCCGCGGCGCCGCTGGAGCTCTTCCAGCTCCCCCAGCTCGCGCTCGAGGAAGCGCCGCGAAGGGGCCTGCTGCGTCAGAGCGCAGCGCGCGTTCGTACGCGGCGCGCGCTCGTGCGAACTCACCCAGCTTGCGGCACAGATCGGCGCGCACGACGTGCGCGGGCGCGTAGTCGGCGAGCTCCCCGCTCGCGAGCAGGGCCTCGACTCGTGCGAGGCCGGCCGCGGGTCCGTCGCGCATCGCCAGCGCCATCGCGCGGTTCAGCTCGACCACGGGCGAGGGCTCGACGCGCGCGAGCAGGTCGTAGAGGCCGACGATCTGCGCCCAATCCGTCGACGCGGCGTCGCGGGCCTCCGCGTGCACCGCGGCGATCGCGGCTTGCAGCGTGTACGGGCCGAATCGGCGCGAGCGCAGCGCGCGTTCGACGAGCTCGCAGCCCTCGGCGATCTGCTCGCGGTTCCAGCGCGACCGGTCCTGGTCGTCGAGCAGCACGAGCTCGCCGCTCGGCGAGCTGCGCGCGGCGCGCCGGGACTCGTGCAAGAGCATCAACGCGAGCAGACCCACGACCTCGGGCTCGGGCAAGAGCTCGACGAGCAGGCGTCCGAGCCGCAGCGCCTCGACCGACAAGTCGCAACGCGTCAACGACTCGCCCGACGACGCCGAGTAGCCCTCGTTGAACACGAGGTACACGACGCGCAGCACCGCATCGAGCCGCGGAGCCAGCTCCGCGCGTGACGGCACCTCGTAGGCGATGTTCTCGTCGCGCAGGCGCGCCTTGGCGCGCACGATGCGCTGCGCGAGCGTCGGCGCGGGTGTGAGGAACGCGCGCGCGATCTCCTCGGTCGTCAGGCCGCAAACTTCGCGCAGGGTGAGCGCGAGCTGCGCTTCGGGCGCGAGCGCGGGATGACAACAGGTGAAGACGAGGCGCAAGCGGTCGTCCTCCACGCCCTCGTCGATCGAGGTCACGAGTTCTTCCTGCGCGTCGATGCGCTGCGCAAGCTCGGACATCGATGCGTCGAAGCGCGCGCGACGGCGCAGCGCGTCGAGCGCTCGAAATCGGCCGGCCGACACGAGCCACGCGAACGGATTCTCCGGCACGCCCTCCTTCGGCCAGCGCTCCAGCGCGGCGGTGAACGCCTCGTGCAACGCTTCCTCGGCGAGCTCGAAGTCGCCGAGCTTCTTGATCAGCGTCGCGAGTACGCGCCGCGAGTCGGTGCGGTAGAGCGCGTCGACCTGCTCGCGCATCGAAGGCTCGTGCTCGGCGGGCATGTTCGGCTCGTTCGATCCGCTCTCGCGCGCTGCGTGGCCGCGCGCGAGCGGAGATCACTGGTGGCATGCGTCCGCGATCGGCCGGACCTCGATCGCCCAGCCGAGGTCCTGGCCCAGGTGCGCCGCCGGATGCAGCGATGCGATGCGGATGGCTTCGTTCAAGTCGCGAGCTTCGATGATGACCAAGCCGCCGACCTTCTCCTTGCTCTCGACGAACGGCCCGTCGGTGACGACGACCTTGCCATCCTTCTGGCGGATCGTGGTCGTCCCCCACTCCAGGCTCTGGGCCTGGACGAGGCAGCCGGTCTTGCGCAGCTCCTCGTCGTGCACGCGGCAGCGCGCCACGAGCGCTTCGAACTGCGCCTTGGTGAGCTTGCTCATCTTCTCTTGATCGCCGTAGGCGAGGCACAGGTACTTCACGTCGGACTCCTTGCGGTCGAGGTCGAAGGTCAGGGTTCGCCGCGTAACCGTGCGGGGCCTCGCGCTTTCGACAGCGGACTTCGAACGAGAGCTCACCCGACGCGCGGCAGGGAGCACAAGTCCTTGCGGCGGAGGAACCTGAGCGCCCGATCACCGAGAGCGGGTCGACGCGCCGCGAGGCGCCGCGCTCGAGTTCCCGGGCGCGCGGCTGCCCCCCTCGCGACGCGGGCCCGAATGACGGCGCCTTGGCCGTTCGTTTGAGGGATCTTCACGAACGGAGCGTGGGATGCGCGCGGCCCGAACACGCGCTGGAGCGACTCTCGAGTCCCCCGCCGCGCCCCGCACCCCCACGCAAGGAAAGTCATGAAGCTCCTGTCCCTCGCAGCCCTGTTCCTGATCCTCCCGCTCGCGCCCACGGCGACGGCGCAGACGGTCAAGGTCGATCCCAAGATCCCCGAGTACAAGCCGGTCACGGGCGTCTCGGGCAACATCAAGTCGGTCGGCTCCAACACGCTCGACAAGGTGATGGGGCTGTGGGCCGAGGGCTTCAAGAAGAGCTACCCCGCGGTCACGGTCGAGGTCGAGGGCAAGGGCTCCGGCACCGCGCCGACCGCGCTGATCGACGGCACGTCGACCTTCGGTCCGATGAGCCGTGAGATGAAGCAGAAGGAGAGCGAGGAGTTCGAGAAGAAGTTCGGCTACAAGCCCGCGCGCATCGCCGTCGCGGTCGACACGCTCGCCGTGTTCGTCCACAAGGACAACCCGCTGAAGTCGCTGTCGATGCAACAGATCGACGCGATCTTCTCCAAGGGTCGCAAGGCCGGATCCGAGCGCGACGTCGTCAAGTGGGGCGACCTCGGCCTCACCGGCGAGTGGGCCGACAAGCCGATCTCGCTCTACGGTCGCGACTCGGCGTCGGGCACCTACGGCTTCTTCAAGGAGCACGTGCTCGTCAACGGCGACTTCAAGGACACGGTCAAGGAGCAGTCCGGCGCCTCCGCCGTCGTGCAGGCGATCGCGACCGACAAGTACGCCTTGGGCTACTCGGGCATCGGCGTGAAGACGGCCGACGTGCGCGCGCTCAGCATCGCGAAGGATGCCAAGAGCGAAGCGGTCGAGCCCAGTGCCGACACGGCCTACGCCGGCACGTACCCGCTGACGCGCCTGCTCTACGTCTACATGAACCTGAAGCCGCAGACGCAGCTCGATCCGCTGCGGCGGGAGTTCGTGCGCTATGTGCTCTCGCAGCAGGGCCAGCAGGACGTCGTGCGCGACGGCTTCTACCCGCTCACCGCACGCCTGGTGACCGAAGGCCTCAAGTCGGTCGGCCTCGACGGCGCGGTGCCGGTCGAAGCCGGCGCCAAGCGCTGAGCGGGCACACGTCACGCGTCGCCTGCGGCACGAGAGCGATCCTCGGGCCCAGGCGTGCGTGTCCTCTCCGCAAGTTGCAGGATCGTCGCCCATGAGCCGCGCGACCCACGACGCGACGCCCGCGCAGCCGCGCGGCGGGAGACGCCGCGTGCGCGGCGGGAGGCGTCGCGCGCGCTGGACGGAGTTGGCGGCAAGCGTGCTGATCCGCATCGGAGGACTCGGCACGATCGCGTCGGTGACGTTGATCCTCGTCTTCCTCGTGTGGGTCGTCGCGCCCCTGTTCCAAGACGCGGACGCGAACGCGCACCCGGTCGCGGAGCTCGACACGCCGCCGGTCGAGGCGCTCGCGATCGGCGTCGACGATCGCAAGCAGGTCGCATGGGCGATCGATGCGCACGGAACCCTGGGATTGTGGCAGCTCTCCGACGGCCAGCGGATCGACTCGCGGTCGATCGCGGGCGGTTCGCCGGGAGACGCCTCGGCGCTGCGTCCGACGGCGTTCGCGTCGACTCCCGACGGAACGCAGTTCGCCGCGGGCTTCGAGGACGGCAGCGTGCGCGTCGGCCGAATCTCGTTCGAGAGCGAGTTCGTCACGCGCGAGCAGCGGCCCGAGGTCTGGGCTGCGCTCGGTGCGCGGTCCCGCGGCCGGCTCGACGCGACGCTGATCGAGCTCGCCGACGACGGACGCGCGCGGCTCACGCGCCTCGTGCTCGAGAGCGCGCTCGTCGAGCTGGGAGCGAACTCCGCCGCGAAGATCGTCGCGCTCGACCGTTCGTGCGGCAGCACGCGCGACGCGCTGCTCGCGCTCGATGCGCGTGGCCGGCTGCAGCTCGTCGAGCTCACACGCCGCGAGAACCTGCTCACCGGCGCCGTCGAATGGAGCCCCAGCCGCCACGATCTGCCGTTCGATCCCGATCCGGCCGGCGCGCTGCCCGCGCGCGTGCTGCTGAACGAGAGCGCCGACGCGGGTTATCTCGCTTGGGACGACGGACGCTTGTTGCGCTACGACCTGCGCGATCCCGAGCACGCTCGCCTGGCGCAGAACGTGGACCTCGTCGAGGGCGACGGCAAGCTCACGGCTCTCGCGTTCCTCGTGGGCAAGACGACGCTCGTCGCGGGCGATTCGAACGGTGCCGTGCGCGCCTGGTTCCCGACGAAACCCGACGGAGCCTCGACCAGCGACGGAACGGTCCTCGTGCGCGCGCACGAGCTCGCCGCGCGCGGTGCGGCGATCCGCGCGCTCGCCGTCTCGGGACGCGGCCGCGTCGTCGCGGCCATCGATGCGAACGGCGCGACGCGCCTGTGGAACGTGACCAACGACCGGCTCCTCTCGACCTGGACGGGAACCGCGGACGCGGGCGCCGCGCACCTCGCGTTCGCGCCGCGCGAGGACGGACTCGTGACGCTCACGACGCGCGGGATCGGACTGTGGGATCTCGACCTGCGCCACCCCGAGGCGGGCCTCGCCGCGCTCTTCCGCCCCGTCTGGTACGAGGGCTACGAAGCGCCCGCGCACGTCTGGCAGTCGTCGAGCGGCAGCGACGCCTTCGAGCCCAAGCTGGGGCTCGTGCCGCTGGTGTTCGGAACGCTCAAGGCCACGTTCTACTCGATGATCTTCGCCGTGCCGGTCGCGCTGCTCGCCGCGCTGTACACGAGCCAGTTCCTGAACGCACGCCTGCGCGCACCGCTCAAGTCGGCCATCGAGATGATGGCGAGCCTCCCCAGCGTCGTGCTCGGCTTCCTCGCCGGCGTCGTCGTCGCGCCGTTCGCGCAGCAGATCGTGCCTTCGATCCTGGTCGGGCTCGTCAGCGTGCCCTTCGCGCTCTTCGCCGGCGCGCACGTGCTGCAGCTCCTGCCCGACCGCATCGCAGTGCGCGTCGACGGTCCCCGGCGACTCCTGGCCACGGCGTTCGCGATCGCGATCGGCGTGGTCTTCGCCCTCGTGCTCGCCGCGCCGGTGGAGCGCGCGCTCTTCGCCGGCGATCTCGGCGCGTGGCTCGACGGGCGCGTGGGCACGGCGCTCGGCGGCTGGATCGTGCTGCTGCTGCCGATGGCGTCGGCCCTGGTCCTGTTCCTGGTCTCGCGCGTCGTCGAGCCCGCGCGGCGCGAGCGCACCGCGAGCTGGTCGCGCGCACGCCAGGCGCGCTGGCAAGCGCTGATCTTCGTGCTCGGCTCCGCCGTGGCGTTGGGCGTCGCCGCGCTGTCGGGATCCGCGCTGCAAGGGCTGGGATTCGATCCACGCGGAAGCGTGTTCGACACGTACGTCCAGCGCAATTCGCTCATCGTGGGCGCGATGATGGGCTTCGCCGTGATCCCGATCGTGTTCACGATCGCCGACGACGCGCTCTCCGCCGTGCCCGCGCACTTGAAGCTCGCCTCCATCGGCGCGGGAGCGACGCCCTGGCAGACCGCCGTGCGCGTCGTGCTGCCCACGGCGGCGAGCGGCATCTTCTCGGCGATCATGGTCGGCCTGGGGCGCGCGGTCGGCGAGACGATGATCGTGCTGATGGCCGCGGGCAACACGCCGATCATGTCGTGGAACGTCTTCGACGGCTTCCGCACGCTCTCCGCGAACATCGCCACCGAGATGCCCGAGTCGGTGCGCGGCAGCACGCACTACCGCACGCTGTTCCTCGCCGCGTTGTGCCTGTTCGCGATCACGTTCGTGTTCAACACCGTCGCGGAGGTCGTCCGGCAGCGCTATCGGCGCAGGGCGGCGCGCCTGTGAGCTCCTCGACGCTGCAGGCTCCGCCCCCGGGCGGCATCACGGGCAACCAGCCGCGGCGCTGGCGCGTGCGCCGTCAGGCGACCTCGCTCGTGGCGCAAGGCGAGCCGTGGTTGTGGCTGGCGAGCGGCGCCTTGGCGATCGCGCTCGCGATGATCGTCGGACTGCTCGCGCTGATCCTCGTGCGCGGCACCGCGACCTTCTGGCCGCGGCCGTTGGTGCGCATCGAACGCGTGGGAGCCGCGCCGATCCTCGGCGAGGTCAACGCGGAGGAAGACGCGCGTCGCGAGCCGGAGCACCATCGAGCGGGCGCCGATGCCGCCGACTCCGGTGTGACCGGGGCCGCGGCGAGCGCGCCGTCGACGAGTCCGCCGGCGAACCACTCCACGGCGCCGGTCGAACGCCGGCGTTCGATGCGCACGGGCAACTTCGACCTCACCGGCAAGCACTACGAATGGGTCTTCGACTCGGAGGTCGCGCGCGAGTCGCGGCCGGAGTGGGCGCTCTCCATCGAGCGCCTGGGCTGGGGGCGCTTCCACGGCGAGCCGGTCGCCCTGCTGCTCGATGGCAAGCCCGTCGCCGAGCAGCCGGCGGAGATCCTGCGCGCATTCGAGCTCGAGCACGAGCGCGTTCTCGAGCGCGTGGAGCGCAAGCACAAGCTCGAGCGCGACGAGATCGGCGCCGTCAACCGCGCGATCGAGGAGCTGCGCCTGACCCAAGTGCGCGAAGCCGCCGCGCAGAGCGAGAGCGCGCCGCGGCCGCACGCGACCGTCGGCGGGACCGCGGCGGACGAGCTCGCGCGCGAGCATCTCGCCTCGCTCGAGCGCCGCTACGAGGAGCTCATGCAGCGCAGCGGAGCGCTCGACGCCGAGAACGCGCGCCACGCGCTGCGCATGCTCGCCCCCACCGGAGTCACGGCCGACATCGCGCTGACCGAGATCGTGCGCATCGTGCCGGCCAATCGCCTGTCGTGGTTCGCCGCGCTTCGCGTGTACCTCTCGCGCTGGTGGGAGTACCTCAGCGAAGTGCCGCGCGGCTCCGACGGCGAAGGCGGCGTCTTCCCGGCCATCTTCGGCACGGTCGTGATGACGCTGCTCATGTCGATCGCGGTCGTGCCCTTCGGCGTGCTCGCGGCGCTCTACCTGCGCGAGTACGCGAAAGCCGGCCCGCTCCTGAGCTTGCTGCGCATCTCGGTCAACAACCTCGCCGGCGTGCCGAGCATCGTGTTCGGTGTTTTCGGCCTGGGCTTCTTCTGCGCGATCATCGGCACGTCGATCGACGGCCTGCTCTTCGCGGAGCGCCTGCCCAACCCGACCTACGGCAAGGGCGGACTCCTTTGGGCCGCGCTGACGCTCGCGCTGCTGACGCTGCCGGTCGTGATCGTCGCCACCGAGGAGGCGATCGCCGCCGTGCCCAACTCGATGCGCGAAGGCTCGTTCGCGTGCGGCGCGACGAAGTGGCAGACGATCCGGCGCATCGTGCTCCCGCGCGCGCTGCCGGGAATCATGACCGGCATGATCCTGGCGATCGCGCGCGGAGCGGGCGAGGTCGCTCCGCTGATGCTCGTGGGCGCGGTGAAGATCGCGCCGCAGCTCGCGATCGATTCCACGGCGCCGTACGTGCATCCCGAGCGCAGCTTCCTGCACCTCGGCTACCAGATCTTCGATCTCGGCTTCCAGACGCAGAACAGCGAGGCCGCCAAGCCGCTCGTGTTCACGACCACGCTGATCCTCATCTCGATCGTGGTCGCGCTCAACCTGAGCGCGATCTGGATCCGCGCACGGCTGCGCCGACGCTTCGTCGCCAACCCCTTCTGAGAGCTAGCATGGCGCTCATCGCGTCCCCCACCGTGACGAAGTTCGACACCTCCACCGGCCGGCCGCTGCGCGCGGACAGCCCCGCGACGGGCGAGCGCGGCGACTCCGCGCCGCGCGTTTTCGACGCCGTCGCGCGCGGCGAGCGTTTCGCCTCCGTCGTGCACGAGGCGCTGGCCCATGAGCGCGCGGTGCTCGAGATCCAGGATTTCGAGCTCTGGTACGGCGCGAAACAGGCGCTCTTCGGCATCACGATGCCGATCGCGGCGGGCAAGGTCACGGCGTTGATCGGGCCGTCGGGCTGCGGCAAGTCGACGCTCCTGCGCTGCGTGAACCGGCTCAACGATCTGGTCGATGGCGTGCGCGTGCAGGGAGACATGAAGCTCTCCGGCGACTCGATCTACGCGCGCGGTGTCGACGTCATCGACCTGCGCAAGCGCATCGGGATGGTGTTCCAGAAGCCCAATCCGTTCCCGATGAGCATCTTCGAGAACGTCGTCTACGCGCTGCGCATCGACGGCGTGCGCGAGCGCGCGCTGCTCGAGGAGGTGTGCGAGAAGAGCCTGCGCGACGCGGGCCTGTGGGACGAGGTCAAGGACCGACTGAAGGACAGCGCGCTCAACCTGTCGGGCGGCCAGCAGCAGCGCCTGTGCATCGCGCGCGCGATCGCGGCCGAGCCCGAGGTGCTCCTGCTCGACGAACCGTGCAGCGCGCTCGATCCGATCGCGACGGGGCGCATCGAGGAGCTCATCAGCGAGCTCAAGGGCCACTACTCGATCCTGATCGTCACGCACAACATGCAGCAGGCGAGCCGCACGAGCGACCACACCGCGTTCATGTACCTCGGGCGCCTGGTCGAGTATGGCCCGACGAGCGAGATCTTCCGCATTCCGCGACTCAAGGAGACGGAGGACTACGTCACCGGCCGCTTCGGCTGAGACGCAGCCGGCCGTGTCGAGCAGCGGGGCGCGCACGCGAACACGCCGCGCGGCATCGAGTTCGATTCCGCGCGGCGCGTGCTTGCGGAGGGTCCGTCACGGCACGAGCGTGAACTCGAGCGCGTCGCTCAGGTTGCTCGCGAGCGGCGCCGTCGTATCGCGATACCAGGCCTGCGCCTGGAACACCTGCCCCGCCGCGCGCGGCTGTCCGACGGCGTTGGTGTGCGTCGTCATGAACGCGTTCCAGTCGAGCACGTAGGCTCCGTCGCAAGCTCCCGCGGTTCCGCCGGAGAGCTGCGCGCCCGTGCGCTGCAGCGGCGCGCCGAGACACAGGGTGCTCGTGCCCGTTCCCCACGGCGTCGACGCGCGCCCGCCATCGCCGTAGAGGATCATGCCCAGGCGTTGCGCCGGGACGTTCGCGGCCGTGATCAGGAATCCGCTCGACGCGGAGGCGCTCGGCGCACCCGCACCCGAGATCGAGCCCACGCAGCCGTGCGTCGACGTCCCCGCCGTGCAGTAGACCTCGGGCGGCGGTGCGAGTTCTCGCAGCTGCACTCCGTTCACCGTGCAAGCGCTCACGGCGACCGAGAACACGATCTCCAGTGTCCCGCTCGCGCCCACCGTCACGCGATGGCGCGCGTAGTGCCAGCCCTGCACGAAGGTTCCCGTCCAATCGTGCCCGCCCACGACCTGCGCCGGATCAGACGAGCCCGTGACGACGACGCGCGTCTTGAAGAAGATCGGACTGTCGGGCGCCCAGGCGTAGGACCACACTTCGTAGTCGCCGGGCCGCAAGTTGGCGAAGTCCCAGTAGCTGACGGCGAACGCGCCTTGCGTGTCGTCGAAGAGCGCGGCGTCGTCGCCGCTGGTGTTCGGGTTGTCGGCGTAGAAGTCGAAGCCGGAGTTGTAGTTCAGCGTCGCCAGCGTCGCCGCACCGTGGATGTTCGTGAGCGGGATGGAAACGAACGGAGTGTCGGCGGCGACGCCCATCCAATGCCCGGGTTGCGCGGCGGCCGCGGCGTAGGTGTCGGCCGGGACCGCGCCCGCGCCGATGTCGAGGTTGAAGCTCATCGTCTGCGCGCTGGCGCGCGAACCGGCGACGAGCGCGACGGAGAGGAAGGCCAAGGTGTGAAGCGAGGACATCGATCGATCTCGGAGGAGTTGCGGGAGCGCGAACCGCGCGGCGCGTCGCGATGGCGACGGCCGAGGCACGCGCACGACGAGCCGGACTCGTCGAACGCGACTGTAGGTGCGACGAGCGGCGCTCGTCATGGGCCGCAGTGCTCAGCGCACGCGCGGCGCATGCGCCGAACGACACCTCGCGCCCCGCGTTCATGAAGCGCGCGTCATCGACGCTTCGCGCGGCGGGACCGTGCGCGCTCGACGCGTCGAACGTCGCCGAACTACGGCCGGGGAGCGACCTCGGGGAACAGGCTCGCGCGCACGCTCGCGCTCGCGCGCAACGCATCCTCGAGCGCTGCGTCGACCGGATCGCGCTGCACCGCGGGCTCGTGCGCGTGCGTTCGGCGCTCGACGAAGCGCCGCTGGAACCACTCGCTGCCGCGCAGCGCCGCGCGCGAGATCGACCAGGCGTTCATCGCGCAGCGTGGACCTCCGCGCACTCCGTCTTCCGCGCGCGCCGTGCGCACGACGGACGAGAACAACCATTCACCGGCGATCGAGAGCGAGATCAGGAGCGCGAGCACGAGCCGCGCGCGCGGACTGCCGAGCTCCGTCCAGCCTGGGGGACGTCTTCCGACCATCGAATCGCTCCACGTCCGGCTGCTGCTGGGCGCGGCGAGCGCGCGCCGGGGATCCGGAACTCCGTCACATCCGCGCCGCGCCGCGCGACGGGGATGACCTTTCCGAGATCCGGCCTCGCCCGAACCGGCAGCGCGCGAGAGCTTGCGTCGGCACACACCGGTCCAGCGCGACGCTGTCGCCGATGTCGAGCTCCGCTTTCGCCCGCTCCCTCGCACGGCGCGGTTCGAGATCGGTCGCGTGGGAGGACAAGACCAAGCTCGCTTCGCACAGCGATTCCGCGCTCGACAGCGCTCCGTCGAGCACCGCGGCGCTGCGCATCGTGCGCCGCGGGAACCCGATCGATCTCCTCACACGCGCGATCGGCGCGCCGAGCTGGACGCTGTTACGTTCGCACTCCCATCCAGAGTTTCCGAACAGCGTGCAGCTCGGCCTGATGATCTACAGCTTCAGCGCGCCGGTCGACATCCGCGTGCACGTCGAACGGCTGGCGATCCGGAGTTGAAACCATGCGCGCGCACCGGGGGTCGGCGCGCGCGCTCACGTGCTGCTTCGGTGAAAGGCTCGAGCCCGAACTCGCGGCCGCCGCCGCTGTCGTGCGGCGGCGACCGAGGGTGCTCGTCGACGGGTCGCCGATGGACCGACTACTGCTGCCGGGCTTCCGGAACGTGTCGATCCTCGAGAGAAGCTCGAGCGGTCGTGGGGTCTGGAACTCTCGCACGGGAGGTGTCGCCAAGACCCGTCACTTCGCGGCAGCGGCGGGCTACTTCTTGGCGGCCTTCTTGGCGGCCTTCTTGTCGGCCTTCTCCTTCTCCCTGGCCTCCCTGTCCTTGCGGTCGGCCTCCGACCTCGCCGCATCGAGATGTGCCTGATCCGAGCCCGCATCCTTGGCCTTCTTGAGCGCATCCTCGAGCTCTTTCTTTGGCTGCTTCTGCGCGGCCGCCCGCTCCGACTCAGTGCCCGTGATTCGAACGGCACGGAACCACTTCAAATAGGCGTCCGTCAGAGCCTTCTCCTCTGGCGTCTGAACGATCGGCTCGGGCTCTGCCTTCGTCTTCTTTGCCTTGTTGGGGTCCGGCGGCAGCGGCTTCGTGAAGTGCTCCGTGTCGTTCGAGACGACGCCGAGTGCCCGGTCAACGGCCTGCTGGACTCGCTGCATCGCCCGCCGCAGCGCCGCACCGGGGAAGAAGAACCAATCGTCATCGGACTTCGACGATTCTGCGCGCGCGCTCGTCGGCGCATTCGCCGCGAACACGTACGGGCCCACCGGACCGAATTGGAACCAGTCCGACGAGTCCGCGGGCTCCTGCTGCAGGAACGCGCCGACAGCAGGCTCGTACGCACGCGAGCCGATGCGATAGAGCCCACTGTCGGCGTCGTACCAGTTGCCGTGGAACAGGAATGGCGGGAGCGGGATCGCCGGACCCGCGAGCTCGAGCGAGAACGCGCGGTTGCCGCTCGAGAGCGTCCACGGCGCGAAGTTGATGCTCGCCGCGTGCGTGCCGTTGCCTTGCGCGCTCGACTCCCAGCTCCAGCCGGTGTTCAAGCCGTCGCCGGCGCGGCGCACGCACAGCCAGTAGCGCACGCCGGCGAGCGCGTTGAACGGCACGTTGAGCGCGAAGGAGTACTCGTACTCCGGTACCTGGCCGAACGTGCCCGCCAGCGTCGTCGCCCCCGTCGGCGTGCGCGCGATGTTCGGGACGTACTGGAACATGAGCTGGTTGCCCGGCACTCCGCCCAGATCGTCGCGGATCGAGACCACGAAGCTGTCGGTGAACGGCGCGGAGGTGCAGTCGTAGCCGCCCCACCAGCGCAGCGAGGTGATCACGCTCGATTGGGAGAGCACGAAGTCGTCCGCGCGCTCGCTCGGCGGCAGCGTGCAGTGGAAGTTCTCGTCGGAGAGCGCCATTCCGGCCAGGTTTCCCCCCTGACCGGTGGTCGAGCCTCCAACGACGTGCTCGCCGAAGTCGGAGTAGCGCACGCTCGCCGCGACGTTGCCCGACGGATCGGTGACGCAGGTCACGCTGCCGACGTCGTCGGTGTGCAGGAAGTAGCGCGAGCCCGCGAACTTCCACAGGAATGGCGTACCCGAGCCGTCGGCGTGCACGAACTGCGACTGCGTCACGTTGGCGCCGTTCTGCACCTCGATCAGCCGCCCGAGCGGGTCGTAGTCGTAGCGCTCGATCGTCGCGCCGTTCGTCTTCTCGACGCAGCGTCCCAACGCATCGTAGCGGTAGCGCACCGCGTTCACGCCGTCATTCGTCTCGATCAAGCGGTTCTCGTAGTCGTAGACGCAGTTGCGCAGCGGCGTGCTGCGGAAGACGTGGTTGCCGCTGAAGTCGTTGACGCGCGAGTCGAACGGCGTCGCGGTGTAGGCGTGCACGACATTCGAGGCGTACGCGCCCGGTGCGCTCCCGCCGTTGACGAACTGGCGGCTGCCGCTCGCGTCGAGCGTGTAGTCGATCGGCCCGAGGAACGGCGAGCTCGAGTGCACGAGCCGGTCGAGCGCGTCGTGCACGTAGCTCGTCGGCGCGAAGCTCACGAGGTCCGTCGAGTCGAGCTTCATCCCGGCCTGCGACCAGCGCTGCGACGCGCCGGCGAGGACCGCGCCCGAGGCGATGCGCGTGTGGCGCGTCTCGATCTCTTCGCCGAACCCGAGATCTCCCGGCGGATTCGGCACTCCGGTCATTCCATCCCACGTGCGTTGCGTGCGCGTGCCATTGAGCCGGTCGAAGCGCTCGACGCGCTCGCGTCCGGCGTAGGCGATCGTCGCCAGCGTGACCGTCGCGCCGGTGATGTCGCGCACGTTCGTCGGCCGGCTGACGCCGTCGTAGATCCAGCTCAGGCGCAGGAGCGGGCTGCTGCCCGCGGGATGCGTGAGCTGCGTCAGGTTGCTCTCGCCGTCGAAGGTCGCCACGACGGTGCGCGCCGGTCCGCCGTTGATCGTGCGCGTCCCGCGCAAGACATTGCTCAACGAGTCGTAGCCGCTGGTCGTCGCGCTCCCGCGCACCAGGCTCGACGAAGCAGGCGTCAGGATGTTGTCGACGAACACGTCCGCGCGCACGACGCGCGAGAGGCCGTCGTACTGCCAGGTCTCCGACGTCGTGCCGCCGACGCCGGGAGCGCGCAGGACGTTCACGTTCGTCGCGCGATCGAGCAGGTCGTAGGTCTTCGTCGTGCGAGTGCCGTTCGCGTCGGTGCGAGTGACGACGTTGTCCCGCGTGTCGTAGCCGCTGACGAAGCCCGCCAGATTCGGCGTCGGGAAGCCGGGAACCCACTGGGCGCCGCTGCCGATCTGCTCCAGCGTGCCGTCGGCGTGCTGCGTCGCGATGCAGCGGTCGAGCGCGTCCCACGCGAAGCGCGTCGTCTGGAACATCCCGTCCGTGCGCGCGACGCAACGCGACGAGTCGTCGAACACCTGCGTCAACACGATGTCGGCGGGATCCATGTCCGACCCGTTGCCGTCCATGTCGTGACCGACGCGCACGAGACGGTCGAGGCCGTCGTAGTCGAAGCGCCGCACGCGCCCGCCGCGATCCGTCTCGCGCACGAGGCGATCGAGTCCGTCCCACGCCCACGCGCGCGGCATGCCGACGCCGTCGATCTCGACGAGCTTGCGATCGAGAGCGTCGTAGGCGTAGTTCGTCGTGAAGGTCTGGTCGGGGCCGCCCGTCCCGCTGCACGAGCCGACCGAGCGCGTCGTAGGTGAAGGTCGTCACGTGCGAGGCACCGCCATCCAGCGTGCGCGTCGCGAGCAGCGAGTTGCCGGTCCAGGTCTGCGTCGTCGTCGACTGCCCGTCGCCGATCGGCGTCTGCGCCGGCGTCTGCGTGTCGAAGTGCCGCTCGTCGGTCCGCACGAGCCGGTCGAGCGCGTCGTAGGCGTGCATCGTCTCGGAGAGACGCACGTTGCCCGCGGAGCCCGCGACGTCGACGAGCTGCCCGAGGATGCGCTCGGCGAACGGATGCGCGACCGGCGCCGCATCGCCGCCGACGTTGCCGCCGAGGTTGCCGTTGGGGTCGTAGTGGTACGAAGTGACGTTTCCCAGCGCGTCCGTGCGCGTGCGCAGGCGATCGAGCGCGTCGTACGCGCGCGTCTCGACCTGCGCGCCGCCCTCGAGGCCGCGACGCAGCGCGCGTTCGTTGCCGTTCTTGTCGTAGTCGGTCTGATCCGTGGCCGTGTCGACGCTGCCCGCGGCGCGCTGGCTGCGCCATAAGAGGTCGCGTTCGTCGTAGGCGAACGTCCGCGTGTTCTCCGGCTGCATCCCGTTCGTCGCTTCGCCGTTGCGCACCAGCGTCAAATTGGAGTTGCCGTCCCAGCTGAACTCGATCGTGCGCGTGTGCGTCGAGTCGACGATGTCGTTGCGCAGGACGAGCTCCCCGCGCACTCCGAAAGTGAAGAACGTGCTGAGGACCGGCAGGGCCGGGCGCAGGTTGCCGAGCTCGTCGCGGTTGTCGCGCTCGATGCGTTGCACGCGATCCTCGTCGTCGTAGAACCAGCGCGTCTCCTCGCGCGGCGACGCGGGGCCGGCGAGCGGCGGAGAACGCCGAGCGAGGACCTGTTGCAGCGCGTTGCGCACGAACTGCGTGTCGTTGCCGCGCGGATCCGTCTCGCTGAGCACGCCGCCGAAGGCGTCGTACGTCCAGGTGGTCTGCAGCGCGAGACCGTTCGCATCGTCGATGCGCGCGCGCAAGGAGCCGTTCTGCGCACCGTCGGCCGGGCCGTACCAGAGGTAATCGTCGCGCCGGCGATGTCCGTTGCCCCCGACGCCATCGGCCGGCCGCGTGTGCGAGATCAGGCGGCCGAAGGAGTCGTAGGCGAAATCCTCGACGACGGAAGGCAGACGATGCACGGTCTGCAGTCGATGACCGAGCGCGTCATTGACGTGCTGCGTCACGTTTCCGCGCGCGTCGACGTGGCGGCGCAGGACGTTCGTGCCCACGACGCCGGAGAGCGAACTCTCGTACTCGAAGAGCTCCACGGTGCCGCCGGTCTGATCGGCGGCGAGCGCGTGCGCGCCGGTCTCGCGCCGCAGCTCGCGCAGGTTGCCGCGCGCGCGAGGCGGCGCCTGCGGATCGAGCGCGCTCTCGCGCACGTAGCGCGTCACGTTGCCGGCCGGGTGGACGATGCGCGTGACGAGCGAATCCGCGTCGTACTCGTAGAGCGTCTCGAACCAGTCCGGATCGTCGCTGCGCAGCTTGTTCGCCGGCCGATTCGAGTTCGCCGTCGTCGGCACGCCGTTGATCGCGCGGCCGGTGTACTCGCGCAACCGCAAGCAGCGGCCGGCGGCGTCGTAGAAGCACTCGCGCACGTTGCCGACGCGGTCGTTCACGATCGCTTCGAGCGTCTCGGGCAGCGCCCCCGACGCCGGGAGCGCGCCGCTCGTGAGTGAGGCGTAGGCGAGCTCGAGCGTGTCCGTCGGACCGCCGCGCCGCTGGCGCACGAGGCGGTCGAAGAGGAGCTCACCGGGATTCGCCGTCGGCGCGTACTCGTTCACGATGCGCACGCGCCCGCCGGGCTCGACGATCGTGAGCAGGTTGTGGTTCAGGCGCGCGTCGGCGTGACCGGTCGAATACGTGTAGGTCGTGCGCTTGCCGAGCGGGAAGTCGTTGCCCGTGGGCGTGCCGACGACGATCGGCGTGGTCATCGACTTCAGGTCGCCGCTCTCGCCGCTCGGATCACCGAAGCCGTAGTACTCGTACGTCACGCTGCGACCGGCGAAGTCGACGAGCGACGTGATGTGGCCGTTGCCGTCGTAGGCGAGCGTGTAGGAACGGTTGAGCGTGTCGACGATCGACGCGAGGCGTCCCTGGCCGTCGTACTGGAACGTGAGCGCGTTGCCGTCGCGATCGGCGATCGACTGGATGCGACCCGGCGCCGGGGAAGCGAGCGAGCGGAACGTCCAGGTCGAGAGGTCGGCGAAGGTCAGTCGGAACGAGCCGTCGAACTGGAACTGGCCATCGCAGAAGAACTGGCGCGCGCTGTAGTTGTTGTTTGCGTCAAGCGCGAACGTGTCAGCGCGCGTGTTGCCGTCATGCAGTCGAATCCCGGAGGGAACGGGCTCGATCCACAGGTTGTAGGAGAAGTCCCAGTTGTTGCCCTGCGCGGTCGAAGGCGCGAAGCGCGAGCGATACTTGCGCTGCCAGACGAAGTCGATGCCGCGGCCGGGGACGTGCAGGTCGACGGCGGTCGCTGTGAACTCGCCCGAGTGCGGATAGATGGACTCGTCGTGCGCGGGGCCGGTCGTATCGAAGTCGACGCGTGCCGCGGGCGTGTCGGGCGGAGCCTCGAGGACGTGGCCGGGCCGTGCGGGTGTGGAAGCTCCCGCGTGTTGCGGGAGCTGCGCGGCGAGCGCCGCGTTCGAGAGCAGCAGCGTCAGCGCGCCGCACGCAAGCTTGAACGGATGCGCGCCGTGCACTGAGCTCGCGGTGCCGCGCTCGGGTGGCGTGGTGAAGGCGTGGCGGGGGGAGGTGCGAAGTGCGACGAGGTGGTGTTGACGCTGCATGAGACTCCTCGGGACGGGGGGCGGGGCCCGTCGCGAGGCCCATGCGCGAAGTCGCGTTCACGGGGGCGGAGGAATCCGGAGAATCCCACGCAGGGAGCGCCGGCTCGCGCCCGCACGACCCGCGTGGGCGCGGATGGCGGGGCGTGAGCGATCCGGGAGCGGGGCTCGGCACGACCGCTCGCCGGCCTTGCCGTGCGCGATCGACCGTCGCGGGCGTCCGTGCGGTCACGGCACCTGTGCGGGCGGTGCTGCGTCGCGCAGGGCCATCGCACGCCGCCGGCCCGCGCCTTCAGCGGCCCTCGAGCAGCTCCCGCGCGCGATGGCGCGCGTGCAGCGCCTCCCACGTGAACGGGAGCGGCGCCGAGTTCGCGGCCTGCGCATAGGCACGCCGCGCGCGCTCGAGCAGGGCACCGCGTCGATCGAGAGACGCGGCTCCGGCTTCGAGCTCGAGCGCACGCCCGACCTGCAGCCAACCGGCCGCGCGCAAGCCGCCGATGGCCCAGCGGCCTCCGTTGCGTTCGCGTTCCTCCGCCGCGATGCACGCGGCAAAACTCTCGGAGCGCGCCGGATCCCAACCGGCGGCGCGCAATCGGTCCCGCTCCGTCGCGGGCAGACGCGACGCGCCCGTGCGCTCCTCGTGCGCGGCGACGACGAACGCGAGCAGCGTCCAGGACCAGCCGAGATCGAGCTCGTCGCGTGGCGCGTGCTCCACGAGATCGAGCATGTCGGCCACACAGCGCTCGGATCGCGCCGCGTCGTCGCAGCAGAAGAGCTCCAGCAGCAACGGCTCGATCGTGTAGCGCCAATCGACCGCCGCGCCGATCGCCGCGCGCAGATGCAGGCTGGCGGCGGAGCGATCGCCGCCCGCGAGCTCGAGCTGCGCGAGCGTGCGCCAGGACCCTTCGCGCAGGTGGTCGTCACCGGAGGCGTCGAGCAGCCCTTGGAGCTCGCGGCGAGCGAGCTCGTGCTCGCCCGACTGCGCTAGCGCGACGGCGCGCTCGAAGCGCGCGCGCGCACCGATGTCGGCGGCGAACGCCTGGTCGCGCGGAGCGCCATCGAGGTCCAAGGCGCGCGATTGTTCGCGCTGCGCCGCCTCGATCGCGGCGGTGAAACACGGCGCGGCTTCGCGCGGCGAGCCGAGCGCCAGCAGTGCGATGCCGCGCTTGTAGTGCAGCCACGCGTCGTCCGGGGCATCCCTCAACGCTTCACCGGCGGCATCGAACGCGCGCTCGAAGGACTGGCGCAGCTCCCGCGCGTCGCCGCGCTGGCAGGCGTCGTTGCCGAGCAGGATCCAGGCGTGCACGAGATCGTGGCGCACTCGTCGAAGTGCGAGGAACTCGGGCGCGGCCTCGTCGACGAGCGACTCGAGCGCATGGATCGCGGCGCGCACGCCCGTGGCCTGCTCGCGCGTCAGGTGGTCGAGCTCCCGGCCTTCATAACGAGGGATCGACGCGCGCGCGCGCGCCAGTCGCGCTTCGAACGCGGACTCGACGGCGACGACGGACGGCACCTGCGCGTCCTGCGTGTTCGGCCGGAGCGCATCGAGACCGGCGCAGCCGAACGCGAACGAGACCAGTACGCCCGCGAGCAGCGACGGCGAGGGGCTCGGGTTTCGCATGCACGTTCGCGCCGTCCGGCGCGCGCGTCAGTCTGGCGCGCGCCGGGCGCTCGCGGAAGCACGGCGCGCGTCACCAGGTGACTTGCACGCCGCTCGTGATGTTGAACGTCGCGGGGGTGCAGTAGCTCGCGGCGGCGTTGCGGTAGTGGGTCTGGTAGTAGCGCACGACGCCGCTGCCCGGCGCGACCTGGCCGCGTTGGCTCAGCGACGGCTCGCCCGGCTCGGGGAACTGGCTCTGGCCGTTCGTGCTCGGTTTGCTGCGCAAGCGGATCAGCGTGCCGCCGATGCAACGCACGCCGTCGCCGAAGAGCGCGTCGGTGCGCGCGTCGCCCTGCAGGTAGATCGCGGTCGCGCTCGCGGGCATGCCCGCGGCGCTGAGCACGACGGTGTCGGTGCCGCTGAGCGGGTCGACGGCGATCGAGCCGCTCGCGCCCAGCGTCGCTCCGTTCGGATCGACGGAGTTCGCGCAGCCGCGACCCTGCGCGCCGAAGTTGTTGCACGGGCAACCGCTCGTGACGTTCGGATCGAGGCCGTCGCCGGCGCAGAACGCCACGAACGGGACGCTGTTGTCGGCGGTGCGCAGGAAGACGCGCGTGGCTCCCTGCTGCGGATCGAACTCGGCCGTCGCGATGAGGAAGCTGCCGTCGTCGCCCGCGATCGCGGGATTGCCTTCGGGCAGCGCGGCTTCCGTGGCGATCGGAAGTCCGGCGGGATCGGCGACGAGTCCGCTCGCGTCGACGCGCGTGGCGAAGACGTCCCCCACCAGCGCTTCGAGCGGCGCGTGGATGCGACCGTCGTTCCACGCGACGAGCCAGCCGCGGCCGTCGCTCCCCACGCCCGGCGCGAACTGCGGGTTCGCGGCGCTGGTGAGCGCGACTCCGGCGGGACCGTCGAGGAACGTGCCGTCGGAGCGGATGCGGCGCATCCACACGTCGACGTTGTTGTCGGCGTAGGTGACGAGCGCCACGTCGCCCACGTGCGCGATCACGGCCTCGTGCTCGCGCGCGGTCGCCGCGGCGAAGTCGAAGGCCGGGCCGGGAACGCCGGCGAGATCGACGAACGCGGCCTGCACGCGGATTCCCGCGGCGTCGTGGCTGACGCTCTTGTTGAACGTCACGAGCCAGGTGCCGCCGAACGCGTCGACGCGCGGCGAGGTCGCGTAGGTGTTGCCGATCGTGCGCAACGTCGTGTCGACGGCGCCGCTCGCCGCGTCGATGCGCGTGGAACGGATGAAACGCGTCTGCGTCGTCGGCGCTTCGACGGAGACGGCCAGGATCGTGCCGTTCCAGCTCGCGATGTCGGGCGCGGTGCCCGGCATCAGGTCGAGCGGCGCGACGTCGAGCAGCGTTCCGTCGGCGAGAATGCGCTTGCCGAACACGCGCGGTTGCGTGAGCCCGTTGGCGGGAGTCGGCGTCACGTGCCACACGACGAGCCACAGCGCGCCGGTCCACGCGACGCGCGGAATGCCGACCTCGAAGGCGCCCGAGTAGAGCTCGAGCGGCTGCGGATCGAGCGACTGGCCGAGTGCATCGACGCGCAGCGCGACGATGCGGCGCGTGTTCGAGATCTCGCTCGCGCAGGCGACGAGGTAGCCGTGCGCGCGATCGCCATCGAGATCGGGCAGCACTTGCGTCGGCAGGCCCGTGGCGAGCGGGAAGCGCGCGCCGATCGAGCCGCCGAGATCGAGCGTGCGCGCGAACAGGTCCTCCACGCCTTGGTCGGTCCAGGCGACGAGCGCGGAGCCGGGCGCGGCGGCGCCGCCCGCGACGGCGGGCATCGTCACGGAGAAGCCGTTCGTCGGCGGAGCTTCGATGGTGAGCGTGCTCCCGACCTGCGCACCGAAGGCGTCGATGCGCGCGAGCTTGATGCCCTGACCCGGCCAGCTCACCAGCCACGACGCGCCGTCGAAGCACGCGCGCGCGAACACCGTGGTGCCCGTCAGTCCGAGCTGCACGCCGCCGGGGACCGCGATCGCGCCGTTGAGCGCGACCGGCGTGCCCCACGGTCCCTGGAAGTCCCACGCGACGTAGAAGCTCGCGCCGTCGCTCGTCACGATCGAGTGCGTCTGCGAACCGGCGCTGGTGCAGATCGGGAATTCGCCGCCGAGCGCATTGAGGTTGGCGTCGAGGAATCGGCCGAAGACGTCGTCGTACTGGTTGAGTGGGGCGCCGCTCGAGTAGTGATCGGCCGTGAGCAGGTACCGATCCTGCGCCCAGGCGAGGCTCGGATTGCGCGGCAGGAAGACGAACGTGCCCGTGGCGATGAGGCGCTTCGACACGACTTGTCCGCTCGCGTTCACGAGCGCGCCCTGGAGACCGTCCTGGTTGTTGACCACGTCGGACCACACGACCGCCCAGTTCGTGCCGTCGCTCGCGACGGTGGGCAGCGTCTCGTCCCACGCGTCGTCGTCGTCGATCACGATCGGCGTCGCGTCGAGCACCTGCCCCGCGGCGGAGACGCGCACGGCGTACACGCCCTTCGTGGTCGTGTAGGTCAGCGCGCGCCGCGACTCGAAGACCACGAGCCACTGCGAGCCGTTCCACGCGACGCGCGCGTTCTCCTGGTTGAACGAACCGTTGGCCACGACGAGCGGAATCGGATCGAGCACGTTGCCGCTCGCGTCGAGGCGCGCTGCGAAGATGTCGAGCGGGTTCGTCGCCAGGCCGTTGGTGACGCCGGTCGCCAGGCTGGCGAGGCGCGCCGCGCGCGCGTCTTCCCAGACCGCGAGGTACTGGTCGCCGCCGCGCGCGAGGTCGGATTTCTGCTGCGCGCCCACCGCGGGCGCGAGCTGCGTGTCGCCGGCGAGAGGAGTTCGAGTGGAGATCTGCTGCGCGTGCGCGCGCGTGGAGCAGGCCAGCGCGCAGAGCACGGCACACGTGGAGAACGCGGAACTCGAAATGCGGTGTCGGGACATCGTCGGATCCTTGAAGTCCGCGCACGATCGGCGACGTCGGCGACGTCGCGGGCGAAGAAGTGCGCAAAGGCGTCGAACCAGGCCGGCGGCCACCCAGGCAAGCTGCATTCCGGTCCCGGAAGACGCCTCGGAGTCGACGGAAGCGGCGGGCGCACGGCCGCGGCGCGACGGCCGTCCAGGGCGTGGACGAAGCGAGTGCGGCGATCGGACTCAGCGCTCCGCGGCGCGAGCGGCAAAACGCTCCCCCACGCGCCGAACGGGGGCGCGAATCCGGCTCGAGCGGCCAGCACGGAGTTGGCGCGAGCTCTCGACGCCTCGGCGCATCGAGCGCGCCGCGCGAAGCGGCCTCGGCGGGTCCCCGCTCCCGGCGCGGATTCGGTCGCGGGGCGCTTTCGAGTGCCCGTGGGGGACGCGCGGCGCGCCGCGCGCCTCGATGCGCGCCTTGACGCTGCCACCGCGATCCTCGATCCTGCGCGACGAGCTGTGGACGGGGTCGTCCGCGCTCGAGAAGAGGTTGTCGATGGCGAAGATCGTCCGCGGCGGGTTGATCCAGTGCTCGAATCCGATCAACGACGAGCAGCGCGCGATCGCCGAGATCCAGGCCGCGATGCTCGAGAAGCATCTGCCGCTCGTCGACGAAGCGGGGCGCCGCAAGGTCCAGATCCTGTGCCTGCAGGAGATCTTCAACGGCCCGTACTTCTGCCCGAGCCAGAGCGCGCGCTGGTACGACGCGGCCGAGCCGGTACCGGGGCCGACCGTGGAGCTGCTCACGCCCTACGCGCGCAAGCACTCGATGGCGATGGTCGTCCCGGTCTTCGAGCGCGAGCAGGCCGGGATCTACTACAACACCGCGGCGGTGATCGACGCCGACGGCCGGTACCTCGGCAAGTACCGCAAGAACCACATCCCCCACACCTCGGGCTTCTGGGAGAAGTTCTTCTTCAAGCCCGGCAACCTCGGCTATCCGGTGTTCGACACGGCCTACGCGCGCATCGGCGTGTACATCTGCTACGACCGGCACTTCCCCGAGGGCGCGCGGCTGCTCGGCTTGAACGGCGCGCAGATCGTGTTCAATCCCAGCGCGACCGTCGCAGGGCTCTCGCAGTACCTGTGGAAGCTCGAGCAGCCAGCGCACGCCGTGGCGAACGGCTACTTCATGGGCTGCTCGAATCGCGTCGGGACCGAAGGCCCCTGGAACATCGGCAAGTTCTACGGCTCGAGCTACTTCGTCGATCCGCGCGGCAACTTCCTCGCGACGGGATCGGAGGACAAGGACGAGCTGGTCGTCGCCGACATGAACCTCGACTTGATCGAGGAGGTGCGCCGCGTGTGGCACTTCTATCGCGACCGCCGGCCGGAGACCTACGGGCCGCTGGCCGAACTCGCGCCCTGAGCGCGGCCCGCGGACGCGCTCGTCGAGCACGGCGCGCGGTACGCGTCCGGCATGCATGGATCGCCGACGCGATCATTCCACTGCGCGGCCTCCGATCTGCACCCCATGAAACGTGCCGGGTGCGACCCAACCCTTGAGCTGGGCGAGCGCCAGCTGCCGATCGCGATCGCCGAGGCCCGCGTCGCGCACGATCGCGATCAAGTAGTCGCGCGCCCGATCACGCGCCGCGCCGGTCGACTTCAAGAGCACGTTGTGTGCGACGGCGATGCCGTTCGCCAGCGAGAGCCCGGGCGTGTCGCGAATGCGCGCCGCTTGCAGCGATGCGAGTTCGTCGATCAATCCCGGACCGACCTCGCGTGCGACGGTGAGGGTCATCAAGGCCTGCGCGCGCACGTTGGGATCCGGATCCGTGCGCGCGATGCCGAGCAGCACGGCTTCCGATTCCGACTCCATCGCGGAAACGAGCAGCTTGCGTCCGCGCGCGTTGCCCTCGGCGGCGAGCAGGGCGTTGTACTCGTGCGTCACGGCGTCGCTCGCGCCCGCTCGCGTCGCGAGCGTCTGGAACTGCGAGTAGAAGCTGTCCGAGGCGAGGCGCGCCATCGCCGGCACCGCGGCATCGACAGGAGCCGAGGTAGCGATCGCTTGCGCCACCGCGGCGCGCATCTCGGCCGAGACTTCGGGGCGGCGCGCGAGCTCCTCGGCGAAGCCGAGGAAGGTCTCCGGCGCTTCGCGCAACAGGGCGCTGAGCGCGACCTTGACCGCCGCCGGATCGTCGATGTCCGAAAGGAACAGGCGCCGGAACTCCTCGCGCAGCCCGGGCGTGTCGAGCGATTCGGCGATCGGTCCGAGCAGCGCGCCAAGCTCGCCCGCGACTGTCGGGAAGCGCCGTCGCAGGTCGAGTAGTTGGCTCAGAAAGCGCGCGTCGAGGACCGCGCGACCGGCGGAGCGCGCCCGCACGAGCAGCTCGATCAACGGCGTCAGCACCGCCGGCGACATGCGCGGGAGGTTGTCGAGCAGGTGGCGCGTGAGCGGCTCGCCTTCGCCGGCGAACCGGCCCTGCGGATCGTTGTAGACCGCGAGCGCCGCCTCGAGCGCAATCATGGCCCCGCGCGCGGCGGCCGGATCGTCGGCCGAGTCCTCACGCTGGCTCGCGAGCCAGTCGACGACCGCTCGAAGATTCGAAGGCTGTCCGAGCAGACGCTCGAGCGCGCGCTCGGCCCCCTTCGGGTCGCCGTCGATCGTCGAGGCGATCTCGCGCAGGAGAGCGAGCAGCTCGTCGCGAGTCAGCGCGTGCGCGTCCGCCGCCGATGTCGACTCGACGACCGCAGGGCGGCCGGCTTCCGAGCGCGCCTCGCGCTCCGCCGCGCCTCCCTGCATCTCGAGCGGCGGGCTCGCCGAGGCGGCGGCGCCGCCGATCTCGTCGTGCGACGAGACCGGCGGCGCGCTGCGCAGCCACACCACGACCACGATCAGCGCCAGCACGATTCCGACGATCGTGGCGATCGTGGCGATCGTGGCGTCCGTGCCCATGAGTGCGGCTCTTCGCTTCACTGGGCCGTTCCTCCGCCGGAACCGTTGGGGTTCTCGGGATCCCCGGAGCGCTGGTGCGAGCTGCACGCCTCCGTCTTGAAGTCCTCGATCATGCCCGCGTTCCCCTGGTCGTCGCAGTCGCACTCGGGGATCGCCAGGCCGGTGCCGGCCGCACCGATACGCTCGCACTCGCAGCGCTCGCGCGTGACGTTCAGCGTCTGCTCGAGCACGCAGCGTGAGCCGCCGGTCGGGGCGCCGTGACACTCCTGGTGAGCGGGATAGTGGTAGCGGTACGTCGGGCACTTGGGTCCGCCGATGGAGAGATCGAGCCCGAAGAGCGTCAGGCCGACGCCACAACGCTCCGTTTCGCCCGCGTCCGTCGTGCGCGCATCGACATTGCACGCGCGCTCGTTCGGACAGGGCAGCCCGCCGGCCGAGGATCGCGTTGCGAGTGTTGCGAGGCTGAGAGAGAGCAGGCCGAACAGTAGGTACGTCTTCATGGTGCATCCTTGAGTTGGTCCACCGCTTCGGAATGGATATCGAGGTGGCCGGGAGCGATTTGGCTCCCGACGAGATGACGCGCTCGCCGCGTCGCGGTGGCGCTCCATTTCGTCTTCACGCCGTTCGAACGTGCGCACCGCGTCTCGGATCGCCGAAAGAGCACTCACGAGGCTTGGCGCCGTGCGCCGCGCCGTTCGA
The DNA here is from genome assembly GCA_044228975.1 of Planctomycetota bacterium. Lineage (GTDB taxonomy): Bacteria > Planctomycetota > UBA1135 > UBA1135 > JADJNY01. The sequence continues at coordinate 40,289 of JBGATX010000004.1, forward strand.
AACGGTCGGTGGAGTCGGGGAGATCGGGGAACGCCGCTGAGCGCGCTGCGGCACCGCGTCGAGCTGCGCGCATCAGCGCAACGAACCTACTTCGCTTCGTCCGTTCGACAAGCGCCCAAGGAACGAGATCCGCTGCGCGCATCGTCCGCGCGCCTCTCGCGCCATGACGCAGCGCGACGAGCGTGACGATTCCCCGAAGTCGGCGTCGGAAGCGCGAAGTCGCGCGAAGCGTCGCGAGCTCGCCCCCACGTTCGCCCCGCGTCCGTGCGCGCGGTTTTCGCTTCCGTTCGGGCCGGCTCGCCGAAGCCACCAGGTGCAACGAAGTCGGCGGCGCGCCGTGGATGTCGGCTCTCGCGCCTCGCGCGCGAAGCCAGCGACCCTTCGGGACTCAGCGCGGCGCTTCGTCGCCTTCGCCCTGCGAATACCCCAGGGCCTTCAGGCGCCGCGCGAGCTCCGCATCGACGCGGATCGGCTCGGCGCCGGCGCCCAGCGTCTTCAACCACGTCCGCGACACGTCGAGCTCGCGTTCGAGCGCGCGCAGCTCCTCCAGCAACGAACGAGAACCCGCGCGCTCGTCCGCGACCGTGTCGAGCCGGTGCAGGCCGTTGTACGCGCTGTTTCCGCCTTCGCGAACGACCTGCTCGAGTCCCTGCGCGAGCGCGCGCACGTCGCGCCCGTCGACCGAGAGTTGCATCAGCGCCGGCGCCGGCGCGAGCTCGCCGCCGCGCAACCACGCCGACACGTCGCGGCCCTCGCCCTCGCGCGGCGCTTCCAGGCCGGCCAGCCCGATCAGCGTCGGCATCACGTCGACGAGGCGCACGAGCGGAGCGACGCGCCGCGCCGGCCCGAGGTGTCCGGGCCACGAGAACACGAGCGGCACGCGCACGACCTCGCGGTAGAGCGTGCGCTGATGGCCCTTGCCGCCGTGCTCGAAGAACTCCTCGCCGTGATCGGAGACGATCGCGATCAGCGTGTCCTCCGCGCGCGAGAGACGTCGCAGCGCCTCGAGCATCGCCTTCAGGTTGTCGTCGGTGAAACGGATCTCGGCGTCGTAGAGCGCGATCAGGTGCTCGAGATCGCGCGCCGGCATGAGCCCGCTGATCGCCTCGTTGCGCGTCAGGTCGCGCACGTCGAGCGCGCCCGTGTAGTCCGGGTCGAAGCGCCGCGCGTACTCGGGCGGCGGGATGTAGTCGTGGTGCACGTCCCACAGGTGCAGGAAGACGAAGAACGGCCGCTTGTCCGTGGGATCCTTCACGCGCGCCGCGCACCAGCGCTCGACCGCCGCGAGCGTGCGCGGACCGGTGATATCGGCGTGCGAGCCCGCGTCGTGCGTGCTCAGGATCTGGTCGACGACGTGCTCGGGCGTCGCGCCCTCGCTCGCGCTCATGCAGCTCTCCCAGCTGTCGAAGCCCTGCGCGAGGCCGTAGACCGGATGCAGGTACGGCCCGCCGAAGAAGCCCGCCGTGCGGTAGCCGGCCGCGCGGAGCACCTCGGCGAGCGTCGTGCGCGACTCGGCGAGCCGCAGACCGTTGTCGACGACGCCGTGCGTCGAGTCGTACTGGCCCGTGAACAGCGCCGCGTGCGCGGGCAGGGTCCACGAGGTCGTGCTCACGGCGAGCTCGCAACGCACGCCCTGCTCCGCGAGCGCGTCGATCGCCGGCGAAGTCGGCTTGGAGTAGCCGTAGCAGCCGAGATGGTCGTAGCGCAGCGAATCGATCGAGACGAGCACGATGTTCGGCAGCGGCCGCGACGGATCGATGCGGCGCACGATCGGCCCTTCCGCGCCGTCGCGCGTCGCCGCCGGCCTGTCGCAGGCGCCCGCGAGAGTGCAGACGAGCGCCAGCCACGTGGTGCGTGATTCCACGGCGCCATCCTAGACATCGCGCGCGGCGAACGCCGCCACGGGATCTCCGCCGAATCGATGCACACCATCCGGCGGCATGACGCGCTTCCTCCGCGCTCCGTGCGCCTGCTATCGTCGCACGCTCCTCCAGCGAACAGGACGCCGACATGAAGACGCTGATCCAGAACGGCACGATCGTCACCGCGACCGATACCTACGAGGCCGACGTCTACGTCGACGGCGAGACGATCTCGGCCATCGGCAAGGGACTCGCGGGCGCCACGCAGGGGGCCGATCGCACGCTCGACGCGCGCGGCAAGTTCGTGATCCCCGGCGGCATCGACGTGCACACGCACCTCGACATGCCCTTCGGTGGAGCGGCTTCCGTCGATGATTTCCGCACGGGCACGATCGCCGCGGCGCACGGTGGCACGACGACGGTGGTCGACTTCGCGATCCAGGAGCGCGGGCATTCGCTGCGCGAAGCCTGGGAGACGTGGATGAAGAAGGCCGAGGGCAAGGCCGTCATCGACTACGGCTTCCACATGATCATGAGGGAGTCGACGGCCGCGCTGCGCGAGGAGATGGGCGCGCTCGTGCGCGAGGGCGTCACGAGCTTCAAGCTCTTCATGGCGTACCCCGGCGTGTTCTTCATGGACGACGCCTCGATCTTCCGCACGATGCAGCGCTCGGGCGAGATCGGCGCGACGATCTGCATGCACGCCGAGAACGGCCCGGTGATCGACGTGCTGATCGAGCAGGCGCTCGCCAAGGGCCACACGGAACCGAAGTGGCACGCGCTCACGCGTCCCGCGCGCCTCGAGGCCGAGGCAACGTACCGCGCGATCGCGCTCGCCGAGGTCGCCGACGTGCCGGTGTACATCGTGCATCTGTCGGCGGCCGAGGCGCTGGAGCAGGTCACGCTCGCGCGCGATCGCGGTCTGCCCGCGTACGCCGAGACGTGCCCGCAGTACCTGTTCCTCTCCTACGACAACTACGAGGAGCCCGGCTTCGAGGGCGCGAAGTACGTCATGAGCCCGCCCTTGCGCGCCAAGGAGAAGCAGAAGGAGCTCTGGCGCGGGCTGCGCTCCAACGATTTGCAGGCGGTGTCGACGGATCATTGCCCCTTCTGCATGAAGACGGAGAAGCAGCTCGGCAGGAACGACTTCTCGAAGATCCCCAACGGCGCGCCGGGCATCGAGACGCGCATGTCGCTCCTCTACGACGGCGGCGTGCTGCAGAAGAACGTGACGATGAACCGCTACGTCGAGATCACCTCGACCGCGCCGGCGAAGATCTTCGGCATGTTCCCGAGGAAGGGCACGATCGCCGTGGGCAGCGACGCGGACATCGTCGTGTGGGATCCCAAGGCCTCGATCACCTGGAGCGCGAAGACGCACCACATGAACGTCGACTACAACCCCTACGAAGGCCGCGTGTGCCAGGGCGCGCCGTCGATCGTGATGTCGCGCGGCGAGGTGATCGTCGAGAAGGGCTCGTGCAACGCGAGGCCCGGGCGCGGGAAGTACTTGAAGCGCGCGCCGCGCGCATGAGGTGCTTCCGGACAGTCGGTGAAACTGAGACTGCTCACGCATCTCGAAACTTGTGCGCGCGCAGTCGAGCCTCCGTGAGCGGCGCCCGTCGGTCTTCCTTCCAAGCTGATGCGACTTTCAGTGCGCGAACCAGCGTGTCGCCATCGCTCTCGGTGAGGACATCGGCGTACATCCGCTGAGAACCATCCAGATGGAGCTGGTAGGCGTTCATGAACTCCCGAATCGACTCGAGCGCCGACTCAATTCGTGCCCGACTCAGTCCAGGCAGGTCTGCTCCCTGCTTGAGTGCGGATTCAAGATCTCGGTGAGCAATGCGCCGATTGCGCAGCCTTCTCAGCGGTTGGCACTGCTCGTCGACCGCAGCGAGTTTCGCCCGCAGCTCTTCAACCACTTCACCCGCCCACTGCTTCGACGCGATTTCAACGAGCTGACCGAGAACCAAGTTTTCACGCCCGCCGGTTTCTACACGGTCCGTCAAGCGGGCCACGGCGAGGATGACGTCGTCGTACAGCACGGCTTGAAAGGTGTGGAAGAACTGTGGCGCAATGTCGTTCAGCAGGTCGACCCTGAGTTCGCTCCTACCGTACAGCTGGCGGTTCATCTTCCATCTGACGTGGATCCAATCAACATCGTTCTGAAGCGCCGCCAGAACAGCCGCCGCATCGAGCGCGGGGTGCTTCGTACTTGCAGCCATGGGCACAGTCCCTGGGGACGCGGTGTTGTGCACACCATGCTCTTTCGCCGATAGCGGGTCGTCCAGACTCATAGGCCCTTGATCCTGGTGATTCTCATTCGACGAAGAGGTTCAGGTTCGGTCGTCGGCGACCTCGCTCGCGATCACATGTGGCTGGTCGCGCAGGACCTGACAGAAGCTCCACAGCTTCTGGACGATGCGGTTCCAGGCGTCGGTCATAGGCCGGAGACCAGATCGTCGAGGTCTTGGGGAATGTACCCGGCGCGTGTCGCGGCGGCGCGGCTCTCGTGATCGTGGCGCGTCGCGAGCGCGACTTTCTCGACGCGCCAACCGCGCACGCGTTCGTGGAGCTCAACGAAGCGCGCGACGTGGCCGTCGAAGCGCGTGTAGTCCGGCGCTAGACGCGCGGCCGAACGCTTGCACGTGCCGAGGCGCACGATGCGCTGGTCCTCGTCCAGCGCGACGAGATCGATCTCGGTGTCGGCGCGATCCCAGAAACCCTGGACGCGCTGCGTGAGACGGAATCCGGGAAGGCGCTTGCGGCTGCGCTCCTCGTAGAGCGTCGCCACGAGCTTCTCCAAGCCGTGGCCCTCGGCCTCCGCCAGCCGCTCGTCCGCCTCTGCGACGAGCTCGTCGAGAGGCCGGAAGTTGACCGAAGCCGCGCGCGTCGCGAGCGCGGCCAACCACGAGCGAAGGAAGTTGTCGCAGACGTAGTAGCGCCCGTTGCGCGCCGTCGCCTTGGCGAACACCGGCTGGAGCTGCTCGACCATCTGGTAACGCTCGCGCAGCACCTTGAGGTAGCCGCCGACCTGCTTCTCGCTCTCGGGCTCGACCGAGCGCGCGTGGGCGTCGATGTCGCCGTTCGTGCAGCCGGGATTGCGCGCAATGAACTTCAGCACGAGGTCGTAGCGACCGCGCAGCTCGCGCAGGAACCAGTTCTCGGCCTCGCTGCGCAGTGGGGAGGAGCTCGAGAAGAAAAGCTCGCGCAGCAGCTCGCCGCGCTCGGCTCGGAGGACGCCTTCCTCGTACGCATCCCGGTAGAACTTCGGCACGCCCTCGAAGAGGTTCCAAAGGAAGAGCAGGCGCTCGGACGTCGGTTCCGAGTGCGCGCGCAGGATCTCGAGCACCGAAGCGATGTCGAGGTGCGGGACATCGAGCACGTTCGTCACGCGCGCGAAGAGCGGCGCGCTGCGGTCTTCGAGCAGCGCCGACATCTCGGTATGGATGGAGCCCAGGACGATCAGACCTCCCGGCACGCGCTCGGCCTCGCGCGAGAGCCGATCGACCTCGTGCTGGAGGTGCGAGGTGAACTCGTAGAGCGCCTTGCGGTGGAAGTACTGGAACTCGTCGACGGCGATCACGTACCCGCGCCGCGCGAGATCGCCGATCGACGCCGCGAGCGAGCGCAGGTCGTGCGGGCGCGGCTCCGGCACGCCGAACTGGTCGTAGAAGTCGCGCGCGGTCGAGACGACGCCCGCCGGATCGGAGTCGGGCACCTGGATGTAGAGGACCTTGTCGCGCTGGACTGCCTGCAGCGCCTGCTGTACGAGGCTTGTCTTGCCGATGCGACGGCGGCCGGAGACCTTCAGGAAGAACCAACGCCCTCGGCGGAGGATCTCGCAGAGGTCGTCGAGCTGCTCCCGGCGACCGTAAAAGGCCCATTCCGAGCTGGTTATGGCGGCCATAAGGCTAAGGCAAAGTCTTTTACCTTAGCTCTCGGGCGAGGGCAAGGGCGGCCTCGGGCGGCCTTGGATCGGTATGCGCGTCGCGTTCGCTCGGGAGCGCGGGCGCGCCCCGGTCGGGAGGTGCTCGAGGAGGCCGCTGGCGGGCTCGTCGCTTGGGTCCTGGTCGACGAGCCTGCCGTCGAAGGCGCACTCGAGGACGGATTGGCGGAGGCGGGAGCAGCGGGTGAGATCTCGGTCGAGTGTGTCGCCGAGCGCCTGCGCGACTGGCAACTGCCGACAACCTCGTTTGGGATCCCGATGGCTCGATCACGTGGAGCGCGGAGACGCTCTACATGAACGTCGACTGCAACCGTCATGCAGGTCGCGTGTGCCAGGGCGCGCCGTCGATCGTCATGTCGCGCGGCGAAGTGATCGTCGACAGGGGCCCGTGCACCGCGAAGCCGGGGCGCGGGAGGCACCTCGAGCGCGCGCCGCGCGCGTGATCGACGTCGCTGGGCCTCAACGCCGAATCCAAGCCAGAGCGTCAGGCGATGGAAGGCGAACGAAGCCCCCACGCTCCGATCCGCGGGTAGCATCTGCGCGCGATGGAAGCCTCCCGATGATCGAGTGGATCGCCCTGGCGCTCGCGGTCGTCGCGTGCGCGCTGGCTCTCGCCGCGCGCGCCCGCGCCGGCAGCGCTCGCGTCGGCGATACTGCGCCGGCAGACGAAGCGCGCGGACGCATCGACAGCCTGCGTGAGGAGCTGCAGGCGGAGCTCACGCTGCAACGCCGCATGCTCGCGCGCATCGCCTCGGGTGCGAGTCTCACTCCCGAGGCGATCGCCGAAGGGCGCCTGTGGGACGACGTCGATGCGCAAGTCGCGAAGCCCGCGCTGGAGCGCGGCGAATGGCGCGCGCTCGACGTGCGCACGCCGCAGGAAGTGGCGCGCGGAATTCTCCCGGGTGCGTTGTGCATTCCCGTCGACGAGCTCGAGCGTCGCGCGAACGAACTGCCGAAGGACGCGCGCTGGCTCGTCTACTGCGCCAGTGGTGGCCGCTCGGCCGCCGCGTGTGAATGGATGTCGCAAGCGGGCTTCGAGGAGGTGCACAACCTCGCCGGTGGCATCCAGAGCTGGCCGCAAGGAGCGATCGAGAAGCGCGCGTGAGCGGGCGACGGCGCGCGGTGGCTCGCGGTCGTGCCTCCGCTGCACCTGTCACGACCTGCGGCCCGGCACTTCGTCGACGCGAATGAGCCCGTGCCGCCTCCATCCGATCGCGAGCAACCAGGTGCGGGGTGCGAACACGACGGGCTTCGAATGGGCATGCGCGCTCGACGCGTGACCCGCGCGGGCCCAGCCGTCGAAAGCCGCACCGGACGAGCACGGATCGACGCCGAGCAGTCGGAGTCCATGATTGCGCGCATTGCAGAGCACGTAGGCGAGCGCGTTCCGCACCTCGCGCGGCGTGCGCAGGATGCGCGCGTGGAAGCGGTCGGCGAACAACCGCCCCGCGCGGCGCCAAAGCAAGTTCAACGCGCGCGCGATCCGCACGACGAGCCCGCGCATCCCGCGCGACAACGACCGGGCGTCCTGCGCTTCGACCACGGCGTGAACATGGTTGCTCTGCACGGAGAAGTGCACGAGACGCATCCCGAACCGTTCGCCACCGGCGCGCAGGGCGCCGTGCAGCACGTCGAGTGCATCACGCGATCGCAAGCTCGGAAGCCCGCGTTCGAGCTTCATGGTCACGAGCACGGGAAAACGCGCCGCGAGCGTTGGCCGCGCCGCGTGCGACGCGAGAGCACACGCTCCCTTCGGCTTCCGTCCCGCGCCCTGGCGCGCTCCGCCGCGGCGCGAGAACGTGAGTTGCTCGATGCGCGCCGCCTTCGGCCGCGACTTCGACCCACTGCGGTTCATCGTCGCCTCCAAGGCAAGAGACGCGCGACTCTCGCGGCGGTGACGAAGATCCTCGAAGAATCTCTGCGCGCACGAACGAGCCGTCTGAGGCAAGGGTGAATCGAAGTCGTCAGGCGATCTGCCGCTCACCGTTCGATTCGGCGATGAACGTGCGGGGTGCGCGATGCGAAGCGCGCGTGTGTGGCGCGTTGCTCTTGTTCACGCCTTCGCGCCAGTTCCGGCAGAACCTCCCAGTCCGCCTCCGCCAACCGCCCGGCCTCACAGCTCACCCCCTCACACACTCGCCTCCCTGCGGAACCCGCGATCGTCGGTTCGCATCGCGCGAGCACCAAGAGCCCACGCAGCACTCCGCACCCAACAGCGACGCGGCCTCGACCCCAACCACCCCCACGCGACCCGCCTCTCACATGCAGCCAGCGCGAGGTCCACCTCCATCACTCGACGGACCCGCCGACGACTCTCGTCGCACCCCCGCGTCAACCGCGAAGCGCAACGCTCACGACGCCGACCGCGCTCGAGAGCGGCCGACGCTCAGTACGACGCGTCGACCACCGTCACCGGCAACACGCTCCCGATCGTCAGCGTCCCGCTCGGATGCACTCGATACGCCTGCAGGAACACCTGCTCGCCCGAGCTCGACGGATCGACCGGCGCGAGCGGCAGCGTGATCGTCCCGTGTCCGCTGCCGTCGAGCACGACGTACGGCGCCGTCGGCTCGTACTGCGGACGGTTCCAGCTCTCGAGCAGCGCGCCGCGCCACGAGGCCTGCGCCGCGAAGCTCGCGCGCGCGCCGCGGAAGAGCCAGACGGCGTCGCCGGGCTGACCTTCGATCGTCAGCGTCAGCGACTGGTCGTCGCGCACGAGGCTCGCTCCGCTCATGCTCAGGCTGCTCGCATTGAAGGTCGTCCGCCGGCCCGAGCCGCCGACATCGGTGCCATCGGTGCCGTAGTCGGCCGGGAAGCAGATGTGCCAGGCTCCGCGCGAGCCGCCGCTGAGCGTGTCGCCGATCATCCAGGTCGACGTGCCGATCTCTGACTGCAGCCCATTGCCGCCGTCGCCGACGATGGCGATCCCCGTGAGGAGATCCTCCCACGTGTCGCCGCCGCGTCCGCCGGTGAGCGTGGAATGGCTGATGTGCGCGAACGTCGTCAGACCGACGAGCGACGGCGACAACTGCACACCCGGACCGCCGTCCCCCGCGAACGTGATGTCGTCCTGGCCTCGACCTCCTCGCACGGTGCAGTCGTACAGCGCGACGCGCGTTCCGCGACACGCGAGGCCGGCTCCGCCGTCGGTGCCGCCCGTGTCCGCGATGCCGCCCGTCTCGTCGCCGCGCAGCTCACAACCGCTGAACGCGACGGTGCCGGAGCTCTCGACCAGCGACGTCCCGGTCAGGACGCAATCGGCGAGGCGCACCTCGCCCGCGTTCGACGCGCAGGTCACGCGGCCCTGCACGCGGCTCACGACCACCGTCTGCCCGACGGCGAGATCGTGCACGGAGAGCGCGCCTTGGATCACTGGCCGCGTCGCGCCGTCGCCCGCGATCGTGAGCGACTTGCCCGCGACCTCGGCCTGCGCGTACGAGCCGGGCTTCACGATCAACGTGTCGCCGTCGACGGCGGCGTTCACGGCGGCCTGGAGCGTTCGGAACGGTTGTCCGGGACCGACGAGCAGCACGCCCGCGCGCGCCGAGGCGGCGAGGGCGAACAACGTCGACGACGAGAGCGCGAGGATTCGAGCGGACATGGCGGAGCTCCTGCGAACGGGTGCGGGACGCGAGGCCTGCGCAGCCTGACATCCATGTGCCCATTCGGGGGGCTGGCGTTGCGCGCTTGGGATCTCGGCTCGCGAGCAGGGCCCTCAAATTCGCTCGCGGCAGGAGCTTGCGGCGCTCACGACGGAACGCGCGCCCGTGCGCAATGGGCGCCGAATCAAGGCTCGAGCAGGAGCTCCTGCCAGAGGCCGACCGACTTCTGCGCGCCGACATCGCCCGCGGCGCGATTCCAGATCGCGCACGCGAGCTGCAGCGCGACACCGGGAGTGAAGACGACGTCGCTCGAGGCCGTGGCCTTCAGCGGACGCACGAACACGACCTCCCAGCCGCGCTCGGTCGCACGCGCGAGCACGTGCGCTTCCGCATCGGAGCGCGCCGCGGATGCGACGCGATCGAGACCTTGCACCTCCAGGCGCTCGACGGCCGTCGGCACGGGCGGAACGCCTTCGGAACGCCGGTAGATCGGCGCGTCGGTGCGCACGTCGCTCACGCGGCTGTCGCGCGTCACGTGCGGCGGCGCGGAGAAGAGATCGGTCGCGCCCGCCGCGGCCGACAGGCGCATCGCGCGCCAGTGCCAGATCGTCACCGCATGTTCGGCGCTGCCCATGCCGACGAGCGGCGGCACGACTTCATCCGAGAATTGAAGCGCGGCCGCGTCGGACGCGAGCGTGTCGGTGAACACGGAGAGATCCGTGGTCGCGTCGTCCCAGCGCACGCGGATCGCGATCGACGTCCCGTCGTGCAGCGCGCTGAGCTGCGCCTCGCGCACGCTGGCCGGATTCGAACGCAAGGGCGCGAGCACGACGCGGATCTCGTCGGCGAGCTCCCACGCAGCCGCGGACACGTGCTCTGGACCCGCGAGGATCTCGCTCAGCGGGCCGCGCACGCGTCGCGCGACGAGCTCGCGCCGCTCTTGCACGTAGCGTTCGCTGTTCCCGGCCGGGATGAGCGTGCGCACGTGAGCGACGAGCGCTTCCGTGTCGTCGTCGCCGATCATCGTCGGCCCCATCGACGTGCCGGGCATGCCGAGGCGGATGCGCCGCCAGAGCTCCTCGCGCGACGCGCCGCCCTTGAGCAGTCCGGCGGTGAAATCGCGCGCCCAGTCGAGCTCGCCGCGCGCGTCGAAGCGCGGTTCCGGCGTGCCCGTGCCGTCCTCGGCGTGGCACGCGGCGCAATTCTCCGTGTAGAGCGCGGAGCCGCGATCGAGATCCGCCCATTCGAGCGGGCGCGGCGCGGGAACGATCAGCGCCGTCGCGGCGACGGAGCGATCGACGGCGAGGCTGCGCACGTACGCCGCGAGATCCCACAGACGCGGCTCGCCGAGCCAGCTCCACGCGGGCATCGCCGAGCCGGGCATGCCGCGGCGCAACGTCGCGACGATGTCGGATTCGAGCGGCACGCCGCTCGTCGAGCCGACGAGGCGCAGGCGGCCGTGAATCAAGTCGCGCACGGGCGGGAAGAGGAACGGCGCGGCCGGACCGCGGCCGTCGCCCGTGGTGGCGTGACACGCCGAGCAGTGCTGCGCGAAGAGCCGCTCTCCGCGCGCGACGCGCGTCGCCTGCGGATGGACCTGCACGCCGCGAGCGCTCTGCGCCTGCGTGCACGCGGTCCCGAACGACACTGCGAACGCGACGACGAGCGGAGCGAGGGAGCGAGACATGATCCGTCCTTTCGAAGGAGCCCGGTGCGCGAGGCGCATCCGAACTCCAGCATCCGCTCCAGCGCGCAGCGATCACTCGGCCAGGCTGCGTAGCGGCGACGGGCAGGGTGTCGTACGCGCGGCGCGACGAAGCACGCTCGGCCAGCGCACCACGATGACCGCCGATTCCATCGTCGGTGCGCGGCGGCTCCGATGAGCCCGTCACCGTGCGCCGGTCGCGCCGCCGGCTCGTCGTCGCGACCAGCGCCCACGCGCCGCACGCGATCGCGAGGCACAGGAATCGAGGCGCGTCGTCTCGGAGACTCGAGGCTTGCTTCCATCGCCACGCGTCGCCGTCATCGACGATGACGGGGCGTGCGTCCTCGAGCGGTCCGTCCCCCGCGGCCGGGAGCGCGCGCAGCTCGACGCGCGCCACGCCGCGCGGCACGAGCGCCGGCTCATCCTGCCTCCGCGGGTTCGCCGGAATCTGGATCCAGCCGTGCGCGTTTCCGGTCGGCGACGCGGCCAACCCCTCTCGCGGCTCGATGCGCAGCTCCACGGCGCAGCTCACTCTCGACCCGACGCCGCCGTCGCGATCGACGCGCACACCGAGACGCGGCGCCGTCTTCTCCGCGGGCCAGGCCGACCCATCCACGCTCCAGGACCGCGCGTCTCCCGTTCGCACGTCGAGCGGCGGACTGACGAGGCGCGCCGCCGCGACGCTCCGGCGATGCTGCGCCGCGCAGAGCACGCGGAGCGGCTGGCGACGCGCGTCGGCAATCGTTTCCCGGTTCGGCTCGCGAGGGCGCGCGGATCGGATCTCGACCGAACCGACGACGACAGCGCCGCTCGCTGGCGCGACCTCGCTCGCTGCCCGGTTGTACTTTTTCTGCGGGCGTCCCCGACGTCACCACCCGCCATGCTCGATCGAGGAACTTCCACCTCTTCGCGCTCGGTCCCCGGTCTCGCCGGGGTCGAGCTCGTCGGTACGCCCGTCGAAGGGCAGGAGAGCGTGCTCGCGCTCCCCGTGCTGGCCTTCGTCGCGCGCCTCGAGCGCATGTTCCGCGGCCGGCGCAACGAACTCCTGCAGCGCCGCCTCGCGACGCAGATGCAGCTCGACCAGGGCTGGCGTCCCGCCTTCGCATTCGAGACGCGCGAGATCCGCGAGCGCGCCTGGACCGTCGCGCCGATCCCGCCCGATCTCGCCGATCGCCGCGTCGAGATCACCGGCCCGGTCGACCGCAAGATGATCATCAAGGCCCTGGCGAGCGGCGCGAACTGCTTCATGGCCGACTTCGAGGACTCGTGCGCGCCGACCTGGCGCAACATCGTCGAAGGGCAGATCAACCTGCGCGACGCGGTGCGCCGCACGATCTCCTACACGGCGCCCGAGAACGGTCGCGTGTACGAGCTCCCCGAAGGCAAGCTCGCGACGCTCATCGTGCGTCCGCGCGGCTGGCACCTCGTCGAGCGCCATCTGCTCGTCGACGGCGAGCCGGTGAGCGCGTCGATCTTCGACTTCGCCGTCTACCTGTTCCACAACGCCGACGAGCTCGTCGGACGCGGCAGCGGCCCGTACTTCTACCTGCCGAAGCTCGAGAACCACCTCGAAGCGCGCTTGTGGAACGACGTGTTCATCGAGGCGCAGCGCGTTCTCGGCCTGCCGCAAGGCACCATTCGCGCGACGGTGCTGATCGAGACGCTGCTCGCCGCGTTCGAGATGGACGAGATCCTCTTCGAGCTGCGCGAGCACTGCGCCGGGCTCAACTGCGGCCGCTGGGACTACATCTTCTCCTACATCAAGAAGCTGCGCGCCGACCCGCGCTGCATCGTGCCCGACCGTTCGTTCGTGACGATGGAGCAGCCGTTCCTGCGCGCGTACAGCCAGCTCCTGATCAAGACCTGCCACGCGCGCGGCGCCTACGCGATGGGCGGCATGGCGGCACAGATTCCGATCAAGCACGACGACGCGGCGAACGAACGCGCGCTGGAGCGCGTGCGCGCCGACAAGCGCCGCGAGGCCGGCGAAGGCCACGACGGCACGTGGGTCGCGCACCCCGGTCTCGTCGGCGTCGCGCGCGCGGAGTTCGATCCCTTCCTGCGCGGCACGAACCAGCTCTTGCGCCTGCGTCCCGACGTGCGCGTCGCGGCGGCGCACCTGCTCACGCGTCCCACCGGACCGATCACCGAAGCGGGACTGCAGCTCAACGTCGAAGTCACGCTCACGTACCTGCACTCCTGGTTCGGAGGCCTGGGCTGCGTCCCGATCCACAACCTGATGGAGGACGCGGCCACGGCCGAGATCTCGCGCGCGCAGATCTGGCAATGGGTGCACCACCACGCGCGCCTCGACGACGGACGCTGGGTCGACGTCGACCTCGTGCGCGCCTGCATCACGCGCGTGCTCGTCTCGGCCTGCGACAATCGCCAGGGCGTGATCTTCCGCCTGGGCCTCGCGGCGACGCTGCTCGACAAGCTCACTTGCGCGCCCGAACTGGCCGACTTCCTGACGATCCCGGCCTACCAGCACCTCGATTGACCACGCGGCGGAGCCCGGCTGCTCCGCGCGCGTTTCCCACCTGGCCCCCGACAACTCGACTCGCACCATGTCCAAGCCGTCGACTTCCGTCTCCAGCTCCGACGCCCGCCGCTTCGAAGGCATCCGCCGCGACTTCAGCTCCGCCGACGTCGAGCGTCTGCGCGGCAGCGTGCGCGTCGAGCACACGCTGGCGCGCATGGGCGCGGAACGATTGTGGGAGCTGATGCACTCACGCGACTACGTGCACGCGCTCGGCGCCTTGACCGGCAATCAAGCCATGCAGATGGCCAAGGCCGGGCTCGAAGCGATCTACCTGAGCGGCTGGCAGGTCGCGGCCGACGCGAACCTCGCGGGCCAGATGTACCCGGATCAGAGCCTCTATCCGGCGAACAGCGTCCCCGCGGTCGTCAAGCGCATCAACCAGACGCTCCAGCGCGCCGACCAGATCGCGCACATGGAGGGTGATCACTCGACGCATTGGTTCCTGCCGATCGTCGCCGACGCCGAAGCGGGCTTCGGCGGGCCGCTCAACGCCTTCGAATTGATGAAGGCGATGATCGAGGCCGGCGCCGCGGGCGTGCACTTCGAGGACCAGCTCGCGTCCGAGAAGAAGTGCGGCCACTTGGGCGGCAAGGTGCTCGTGCCCACCGCGGCGTTCATCCGCATTCTCAACGCCGCGCGCCTCGCGGCCGACGTGTGCGACGTGCCGACGGTGCTCGTCGCGCGCACGGACGCCGATTCCGCGGCGTTGCTCACGAGCGACGTCGACGAGCGCGATCGCGCCTTCGTCACCGGCGAGCGCACGAGCGAAGGCTTCTTCCGCGTGCGCTGCGGCATCGAGCAGGCGATCGCGCGCGGTCTCGCCTACGCGCCCTACGCGGACCTCGTGTGGTGCGAGACGAGCCATCCCGACCTCGCCGAAGCGCGCCAGTTCGCCGAGGGCGTGCACGCGCAGTTCCCGGGCAAGCTGCTCGCGTACAACTGCTCGCCGTCGTTCAACTGGAAGAAGAAGCTCGACGACGCCACGATCGCGAAGTTCCAGCGCGAGCTCGGCGCCATGGGATACAAGTTCCAGTTCGTGACGCTCGCCGGCTTCCACGCGCTCAACCACTCGATGTTCGAGCTCGCGCGCACGTACAAGACCGGCGGCATGGCGGCCTACTCGCAGCTGCAACAGGCGGAGTTCGCCTCCGAGGCCGCGGGCTACACCGCGACGCGCCACCAGCGCGAAGTCGGCACGAGCTACTTCGACGCCGTCGCGCAGGCGATCAGCCAGGGACAGTCGTCGACGACGGCGCTCGAGGGCTCGACCGAAACGGCACAGTTCGACGGGCACGGGAAGCGGGATACGAAGGCGGCGTGACCCGCGATCGCGAGCGGAACGGCCCAGGTCACCGGCAATCGCGCAACTTCGGCCCGAGCGTGCGTCGCAACGCGATCCACGCGCGCTGGTGCAGCTGGCTCGCGGCGTGCGGGCTGGTGCGCGAGAGCAGGCGCGCGATGTCGTCCCACGCGTGGTGGCAGTAGTCGCGCAGGATCACGACCTCGCGCTGGTCGTCGGGCAGCAAGCTGACGGCGGCGTCGAAGAGCTCCTCGAGCTCCTTGCGGAAGAGCGCCATCGACGGACTGAGGTCGCGCGCGGCGGGTTGCCAGCCCGGGCCGCTGCTCGAGCCGTCGAACGCGCTCAGCGCCACCTCGCGGCCGACATCGCGCTTGGCGGCGTGCAGGCGATCGAGCTCGTCGCGGATCTTGCGCGTGGCGATCGTCGAGAGCCAGTGCAGCAGGCTCGCGGCGTTCTCGGGCTCGAAGCCGGCGAGCTGTCGCGACGCGGCGTGCAGCGTCAGGTCGACGATGTCCGACTCGTCGATGCGCGCCGCGAGGCTCGGCGAGAGCCGCGCGCGCACGATGCGCCGCAGGCGCGGCTCGTAGCGGCGGATCAGCTCGTCGAGCGAACGCCGATCGCCCTGCTGCGCCGAGCGCAACAGGATCAGCGAGCTGGAGAGGTCGGGCAGCGGCGCCTGATTCGGCAGTGAACCGGATTCGGCGTCGTAAGAACCGGTCGAGGGGTTGGAGCTCATGGGGCGAGTCGTGCGTGGCGTTCGTCGGCGACCTGCGGACGAACGGCAGGGCGGGAATCCCGGCACGCGGAAACGTGCAGAACTTCGCGCGGAAGAACGAGGCGCATCTCGGGCTGGCGCCGCGGGGACGCGCCCACGGTCGGGGGAGCGCGACCGCGAGGAGCTCAGCGGAGCCGATCCCAGGCGCGATCGTCAAGCGCGAGCTCGCGCCGGTTCCAGGATCGAAAGGCAGCGCGCCGCGCCATCACGAGCGCATCTTCGAGATGCTCCAGCGGCTGCACGGCCAGCGCGAGTACCCGGGAATGGGGATCGGACTCGCCGTGTGCCGCCGGGTGGCGCTGCGCCACGGCGGCCGGATCCGGGTCGAGTCGGAGACCGGTCACGGCAGCGCCTTCCACTTCACGCTCCCGCGGGCTCAGGAACCCTCGTCATGAGCAACCAACTCTCGCGCGGCCGCTCCACGCACGTCATGCTGGTCGAAGACAACGACAACGACGTGGAGCTCACGCGCCTGGGGTTCCGCCGCGCCAGGTTCGCCGTCGAGCAGCACCGCGTCGGCGACGGCGAGAAGTGCATGGCGTTCCTGCGCAAGGAGGGCGAGTACCGCGACGCGCCGACGCCCGAGCTGATCCTGCTCGACCTGGAGATGCCGCGCATGGACGGACACGAGGTGCTCGAGGAGATCTCGCGCGACCCGCGGCTCACGCACCTGCCGATCGTCGTGCTCACGACCTCGGACGCTCACACGGACGTGCTGAGCTCCTACAAGCTGCGCTGCAGCTCCTGCATCGTGAAGCCGTTCGACTTCGAGCGGTTCGCCTCCGTCGTGCAGGGCATCGCCAACGACTGGTTCACGCTGGTCGTACTGCCAACCGATTCCGAGCTCTGAACGGATCGCGTGGCCGTCACCGCGAAGGACGTATGCTGGAGGGACGATCCGTCCTGCACACGTCGTCCTCGGCCCCTTCCGATGCGCCAGCGCTTCCGCGTCCTCTTCCTCACCGTTCTGCTCGGCCTGCCCCTCGCTTGCACGCTGCCCTCCGAGCACGACGCGGACGGAGCGCGGCCGCTGCCGACCGAGAATCCGCTCGACGACGAGGACGAGGAGCGCGCGCACGAGGCGCGCCGCGAGTGGGTCGAGCTCCTGCACCGCGCCGCGCGCGGCGTCGACTGGCGCGAGATCGAGCGCGCCAACGCGCAAGCGGAGGTCGAGCGGCGCAATCAGCTCGCGGCGACGACTCCGTCGTGGCTCGTCGCGCCGAACCACTGGAGCGAAGTCGGCAGCCGCAACCAGGCCGGGCGCACGCACGTCGCGGCGCTCGGCGTCGACGCGTTCGACAATCCGCAGCTCTACCTCGGCACCGATCTCGGCGGCGTGTGGCGCGGCAACCTCGACGGCACGGGCTGGGTGCCGCTCGCGGACAACGTGTACGGCGGCGTGCAGGAGATGGTCGTGTTGCCGGGCGAGCACGCGGGCGAGCCGGACTTCCTGCTCGTCGCGGCCGGCGGCGGACTGGCGCACGCCTCGCGCGACAGCGGCACGACGTGGCAGGTGCCGGCGGGGCTGCCGAACTTCCTCGCCATCCGCAGCGTCGTCGCGTTGAACGACGCGGCGCGCACGATCCTCGTGCTCGGCACGTACAACCCCGGAAGCGGCACGCGCTCCTCGGTGTGGCGCTCGAGCGACTACGGCCGCACGTTCGCGCGCCATTGGCTCGGCACGCAGAACTGGAACGGAGACCTGTGGGTGCCGCGCGTCGGAGCGACGGCAGCGACGCACGCCTACCTGCTCGATCGCGGCCAGCTGCACGTCTCGACCGACGGCGGCGCGTCGTTCGCGCCCGGAGCGGTGATCGACGCGACGGCGACGCGCGGCGTCCTGTGCGGCAGCGAAGCGGGAGCTCCCACGCTCTACGTGGGCTTGCAGACGGCCACGACGCCCAAGCTCCACCGCTCGACCAATGGCGGGAGCACGTTCACGTTCGTCGGCGACATCGCGAACTCGTACTACGACACGCTGTGCGCGTCGACGCTGAACCCGAACCTCGTCATGTACGGCGGCCTCGAGGTGTGGCGCTCGCTCAACGGCGGAGCTTCGTTCACGCGCATCAACAGCTGGGGCCAGTACTACGCCGATCCCGCGCACAAGCTGCACGCCGACAGCTTCGGCATCGACGTGCTCCCCGATCCCGCGGGCACGCCGAGCCTGGAGCACTGGTACATCGCGACCGACGGCGGCACGTACCTCAGCTTGAACGGCAGCCAGGTCGTCCAGAATCTCTGCCTGTCGGGCATCGGCATCGGCCAGTACTACTCGACGCTCAGCTCGCGCACGAACCCCGCGCTGTGTCTCGCCGGAGCGCAGGACCAGGGGTATCAGCGCGGTCTCGTGCAGGCGCCGCTCGCCAGCGGTCCGTCGTCCGATTTCGCGCAGCTGATCAGCGGCGACTACGGCCACCTCACCTCGGGCGACGGCACGCACGCGCTCGTGTACTCGACCTATCCGGGCTTCGTGCTCGCGCAGGTCGGCGAGACGAATCCGGTGCTGTCGCAGGTCAGCTTCCCCGCGGGCGCGACCTCCGCGTGGTTGCCGCCGGTGATCGGCGATCCGCTCGACAACAGTCGCTTCTTCTTCCCCGCGCAGCGCTTGTACCGCTACACGCGCACGGGTCCGGGAACGTGGACGAGCGCGCAGTGGTCGACCTTCGACTTCACCGTCGGCGGCGCGGCGTGGATGTCGGCGCTCGACTTCGCGCCCGCCGATCCACAACGAGCGTACGGAGCCAACGAC
Source organism: Planctomycetota bacterium (assembly GCA_044228975.1). Taxonomy (GTDB): domain Bacteria; phylum Planctomycetota; class UBA1135; order UBA1135; genus JADJNY01. The sequence goes on from JBGATX010000004.1 coordinate 58,779, forward strand.
CGCGGCCGCCTGTTCTGGTCGACCGATCACGGCGTGACCTGGAACCTCTCGAGCTCGACCGGCGGCACGCCGCAGTACTTCTACGGACAAGACGTCGAGGCGAACCCGACGAATCCGCTCGTCGCGGTCGTCGGCGGCTCGGGGTACAGCACCGCGGGAGTGCGGCGCACGCAGGACGGCGGCATCACGTGGCAAGCGCTCACCACCGGTTTGCCGGCGACGCTCGTCTACGACCTCGCGTGGTCGATCGACGGCAGCGACGACATCTATGCCGCGACCGAGAGCGGACCGTATCGGTACGACGCCGACCACTCGCAGTGGATCCCGATCTCGGAGAATCGCACGCCGATGACGACCTACTGGTCGGTCGAGATCGTCAACCAGGGTCGCACGGCGCGCTTCGGCACCTACGGCCGCGGAATCTGGGACTTCGAGCTGCCGCCGCCGCCGCCGTTGTACTTGGGACCGCCGTCGCGGCAGTGAGCGCGAACGAAGTTCCACCCGCAGGGTCCGCGCTACCGATAAGAGCGGGCTCGCAGCGCCGCGCGCGCTCCGCCGCATGTTCCCGCAGGCCCTGAGCACCCAGGTCGAGCTCCCGCGCGGCGCGACGGTGATCCCCGCCGAGCGCGCGAGCTACCTGCCGACGCTCGACGGCTGGCGCGCGGTCGCGATCCTGCTCGTGATCCTGGCGCATCTGCGCTTCCGCATCTTCGGCGAGGGCGGCATCTACCCCAACGCGGCCATCGACGAGGAGCTCTCGCACTTCGTCGTCGGCGTGCCGATCTTCTTCGGCATCAGCGGGCTCCTGATCTGCTCGCGCCTGCTCGACGAGCACGAGCTGCGCGGCAGGATCGACGTGCGCGGGTTCTACGTGCGGCGCTGTTTCCGCATCCTGCCGCCGTACCTGCTCGTGCTCGGCGCGATCGTCGCGCTCGCCGCGCGCAACGGCGTCGACATCGCGTGGAGCGACGTCCAGGCGTGTCTCTTCTTCTATCGCAACTACGTGCCCGGCGAGAACGCGGCGTCGTGGTACACGGCGCACTTCTGGTCGCTCGCGGTCGAGGAGCACTTCTATCTGCTGCTCCCCGGCATCCTCGTCGTGTGCGGACCGCGCCGCGCGCTGCGCGTCATCCTCGCGCTCGCCGCGGCGGTGATCGTGTGGCGCGGCGTCGAGCGGCACTGGCACATCGGCTCGGACGAGTTCCGTTTCCTCACGTACCGGACCGATCTGCGACTCGACGGCATCCTGCTCGGCGCGGCGGCGGCGTTCGCGCTCGCGTCGCGCGAGCTGTGCGAGCGCCTGCGCGCGTGGTTGCGTCCGATGGTCGTGATCGCATGTCTCGCGGCGCTGGAGCTCGCTCCGTGGGTGCAGTTGCCCTCGGTCCACACGTTCATCGCGCTCGTCGTGCCGTTGATCCTGCTCGGCACGCTGCTCAACCCCGGTTCCGCGCTCGGTCGTTGGCTCGAGTGGGCTCCGTTGCGCTGGGTCGGCCGCATCTCGTACAGCCTCTACCTGTGGCAGGAAGTCTTCCTCACGCCGGTCCAGGCGCCTCTCACCACGATTCCGGTGCCTGGACTCGTGCCGGAATGGCTGCGCAATTGGCCGTGGGACATCGTGGCCGTCTTCGCGTGCGCGAGCGCGAGCTACTACCTCGTCGAGCGCCCGTTGACGAACCTCGGTCGCCGACTCGCGCGCCCGGCGACGCTCGGACGCGCCTAACGCGTGCAGCTCGCGATCGACTCGACCGCGACATGCGCCCGAGCGTCGATCGCCGGCTGCGATCAGCGCCGGCCGGGACGCGTCTCGAGCTGGCGCGCCGCAGTCGTCTCGCGCATGAAGACCAGCAGATCGAAGCTGTCCTGGAGCGGTTGCTCGGAGTAGTGCTCCTCCATCGCCAGCGCTCCGATCGTGCCTCCGAACGGATGCACCTGCGTCAACCACGCCGAGCCCGGATCGTCCGCGCGCGCGGCGCGCAGGTCGACGATGCAGAGCGGCGGAACACGCGGCTCGAGCCACGCTTCGAAGCTCTGCTCGGGCGGATCCTGCAACCGGTGGACGCGCTCCTCGCTGCCGCGCTTCATCGCATAGTAGGTTCCGTGGGCCGACGTGAAACCGACGTTGAGGTAGCGCTCGCCAAACGCGCGCCGCAGATGCTCGCCCATGAAGGGCTTCTCGTTCTGCACGTGACCGTTGTGCGCCCAGAGGACGATCCTCGCGTCCGGGTTCTCGCGCGCGAGCCACTCGACGTTCTCGGCCATGCAACGATCGCGATGCGCGTAGACGCTCTCCTCCGAGCACGCTCGTCCCACCCACTGGAGCAACACCTGCGCGTCCTGGAGGCGCCAGCGCGCCGCCTCGGCTCCCGCGCTGGCGGCATAGCGCTCGCGCCCGAAGCGCAGTTGTCCGCACAGGAGCTCCAGCTGGCGCTGGAGCTCGCGCGGGTCGGGCCCTTGGACCGCTCGACGCTCGAAGCGGTAGCTCTTGCCCGCTCCGTGCGCGACGCTCGCGTCGAAGCGCGCGTCGTAGATCCTCGACGCGGCGCCGCCGCTCGGGTCGGCGGCGACCAGGCCCTTGGGTCGCTCGCCGTCGAAATCGAGGTCGACGTCGGGGCTCGACCACGGCACGCCGTCGATCTCGACACGCAGTTCGTCGAACCACGCGCGGCCGGTGCCGGGCATCACGAGACCGAAGACGACCTGCTGCGCGGACTGCGGCACGTCGAACTCGACGCGCGCCTCGGTCCAATCGCTCGTCCCATGCGGCGCGCGCTCCTCCATGTTGTCGAAGCGCTTCTCGGGACCGTCGACGCGCATCCACAAGCCGGCGAAGCCGTCGTCGAGCCCCTCGGTCTTGATCCAGCCGCTCAAGCGCACGCGTTTGCCGCGCGCGAGCTCGAGCGGCAGCGCGCACGTCGCGCAACCGAACTCGCGCGAGCCCGCGCGCGACGGCTCGAAGGTCGCCAGCGCGTCGAACGTCGCCGCGTGCTGGCGCTCGAGCTCGGGGTCGTGCTCCTTCAGGAACGCGCGCACGTTCGAGAGCGCCACCGTGCCCGTCTGCATGTCGAAGCCGGTGAAGTGCACGCGCCGCGACGATCCGCGCTCTCTCTCGCCGGCATTGAAGCGCCGCATCCACTCGACCATGTCGCGCACTTCCTCGGTGTTCCACGTCCAGAAGTACATCCCGCCGATCAGCCGGTTCACGTCGCCGTCCGCGCCGAGCACGTAGGCGTCGAGCTCCTGCGCCTCGGGCATGTTGGCCTCGATGGCGAAGATCGAGAAGCCGCGCTGCGTGACCAGGTACTCGAGCAGCCGGTGCTTCATCTGGAAATGCTCGCGCGTGCCGTGCGTGCCTTCACCGAGGCCCACGATGCGCGCGTCGCCGATCAGGGCGCCGAGACCCGCGAGGTCGTCGAAGCCGTGTTCGGCCTCGACCGTCGTGACGCCGATCGCGTGCGCGCTCAGCCAGGCGGAGCGCGCGGCTTCCTGGGGATCGATCCCGGGCGATTGGAGAGCAGGGCACGAGGCCAAGGCGAGGGCGAGCAGCATGATCACGGCACTCCGGTTCGAGACGCCACGCGTGTACGCCCTGAATTGAGCGCGTCTTCCCGCCGCGGACACGAAAGAGCCGAAAACTCGAGTGAGCGGAGCTTCGGCGAACGTGCTCGGACAGCGATCGTCCGGGCGGGCGAGCGAGTTCGTCCGCCCGACCCCGCGACTACCTGTACCCCGTTGCTCGCGCGGAGCGTGGTCGGCAGGTGAAACGCCCCGGCGGCATCGCTGGGTTCGACCTCCCCGACGCCGGCGCGCTGCACCGCGACACTCGACGCTCCCGAGCTCCGGTCGAGGATCCCGCGAACTTCGCTCTGCCGTGCGCCAGCGCGCTCGCCGCGCGCTCGAGCGTTCTCGTCGGCGGGCGTGCGGGACCTTTCCGTCCTGGTCCGTGGGTCGACTCGAGGAGCGCCGCGCGGCGCACCCGCGAGCGGCACGGAGAGCCGCGCGCGGACGGAGGAATCGGTCGGGCCACGCTGCACGGAGCGACGGGCACGACGAGGATGCGCGCGACGCCGCGACCGGGAGTCTCCAGCGCGCGGCGATGGGAATGGGACTCTCGCGCACCGCGCCGCCGCCGATGCATCGACCCGCGCGAGCGCGCGCCGGCGACGCAAGCCGCGCTCGTAGCGACGAACGTCGCCGCTACGCTCGGCGCATCGAAGCCGGAGGCCGCGCGAGCTCGTCCGACGTGGAGAAGGGAAGTCGCGCTCTCTCCCGTGCGTCGCGGCCGCCGGACGCCGCAGGCGAGAACGCCGGTGCACGCTGTGCACACTCGTCGAGATTCGCATGCACTCCTGCGCACTCGTCCGAACGGATCGTCGACGTCGTGACGCGCCGCGCAGGATTTCGCGCGCGCACGCGGTCTTCCGAGCGAGCGCGCACGCTTTGCGCGTCGCGCAAGTCGGGTTGGCGTTGGGCTGGCGCCGCATGCAGGACGATGCATGGCGTGCTCCAGAGGTCTCCATCGGTCGAGCGACGCACAGCGATTGACACCATGAAAGTGCTCCACATCACGCGCACATTGCCGCAAGAGATGCTCAGGCCGATGTACCTGTCGCGCGCCGTGAAGGACGCGGGGCACGAGATGCGCGCGATCTGCCTGCCGGACGTGCGCTGGCTGGCGAAGATCCGGGAGTACCAGCCCGACGTGATCACCTGGTCGCTGATGACCGGCAATCACAAACCGATTTTCGCCGTGAACCGCTTCTTGAAGTCGAAGTTCGAGTTCTTCTCGCTCATGGGCGGGCCGCACGTGACCTTCGTGCCGGAGAGCGCGCGCGAGCCGGGCGTGGACGCCTTGTGCATCGGCGAAGGGGAGCAGGCGATCGTCGAGCTGCTCGACACGCTCCAGCGAGGCGGCGATTGGCGCGGGATCCAGAACCTGGCCTGGGCCGATCCGTCGGGAACGATCCACAAGAATCGCGTGCGGCCGCTGGTGCGCGACCTGGACAGTCTGGGCTTTCCCGACCGCTCGCTGATCTACGACGCCCAGGCGCTCTACCGCAACAGCCCGCGCAAGGTCGTCGTGACGCAGCGTGGCTGCCCGATGCTGTGCACGTTCTGCTTCCACCACGCCTGGAAGAACAAGATCTACGGCGCGAAGAACAGCGAGTACGTGCGCAAGCGCTCCGTCAGCCACGTCATCGAGGAAGTGCAACGCATGCGGCGCGACTACCCGCTCGAGTTCGTGCACTTCCTCGACGACATCTTCAACATCAAGAGCGACTGGCTGGCGGAGTTCTGCGAACGCTGGCCGCGCGAGGTGGGACTGCCCTTCGACGCGATCCTGATGGCCAACCTGACCAAGGAAGAGCACATCGCGCAGTTGAAGAGCGCCGGCTGCGTCTACGCGCGCATCGCCTTCGAGGCGGCCAACGACTACGTGCGCAACACCGTGTTCCGCAAGAACACCGAGCGCGAGCAGCTCGTCGACGCCGCGCGCTGGATCCGCAAGTACGAGATCCGCCTGGGTTCGCTCAACATGCTCGGTGCTCCGGGCGGGACGCTCGAGGACGATTTCGACACGGTCAAGCTCAACATCGAGTGCGCGGTCGATCATCCGCTGTGCTCGATCGTGCAGCCCTACCCCGAGTTCGAGCTCAACGACATCACTCGCAGGATGGGCATCGCCGTGGCGGAGTACGACCAGTTCCCCTCGCAGTTCAACCGCGAGGCGACGATCGAGGTGCCCGACAAGCAGGCGATCGAGAACCTGCACAAGTGGTTCCCGGTGCTGGTGCGCTTCCCGGGCTTGATGCCGCTGGCGCGCAAGACGGTGCACAAGCGCTGGATGCGCAAGCCGCTCCTCGCGATGTACATGCTGTACTCGGAGTGGATGGTCACGGAGCAGAACCAGCTCTACAACCGCGCCCGCGGGCTCTCGCGTTTGAAACAATGGGCGCCGATCGACTTCGGCACGCGCGTCGCGACCAAGGGCGTCATCCGCATCGGCGGTGCGCTTGGCGCGAAGGTCGTGCAACGCATGGCGACGCGCCTGCAGATGGGCGACGAGCGCGTCGTGGCGCACGTCGACTGACGGACTGTCGCCGGTCGCCCGAGAGCGGCGGCAGCGCTTCCTCCGCCGTCACCCGAGCGGCGAGCGCGCCTGTCACGCACGCAAGAGCCGTTCGAACACCCACGGTCCACTCGTCGTGACCCGCTGACACGACCGGCGTCGTTCGCGGCGCGCGTGCGTCAAGCGCTCTCGTCGGCGAGAACGCGCGCGCGACGGATGCCGCGCGCGTCGATGTGCAGCACCCAGCGCGAGCCCGGGCACTGGAGCTCGGCGGGCGCGGGCTCGACGAGACCGCTCGCCAGCAGGAATCCGGGCGTGCCGTCCTCCTCGGGATCGTCCTCGAACGCCGTGAGCACCAGGCCGCGTTCGAGCTCGACCGCTTCGCCATCGTGACCCACGGCCGTCGAACGGTGCGACAAGCACAGCGTCTCGCCGAAAAGGCCGTTGAAGTCGGCTTGGACGAAGCGTGTGCTCATGCCCGTCAGAGTACGCCTTGCGCGCCTCGAGCGCGTCCGGCGCCGGTGTCGACGGAGCTCCGCGCCCGGCGTTCGTCGTCCCCCAGCGTCAGGCGCATGATGCGCGGCAGCCTTTCGCCGAGCACGAGAGCCCTCGATCGAGCCTCACGGATGGTGCTCGAGCTCCAGTGCCCGCGACTCGACCGTCCCAGGCGGGCGAGACCGCGCTACGCTGGATCCGTGATCGAGAAGCACATCTGGATGCGCGCCATCATCCCGCCGCTCTTGTTCCTGGCGGTGGCGATCGGCGGATTGCTCGCGCTGCTCTTCTTCGGCGAAGGGCTGTGAGCTCGAGCGCAGCGGCAACCCGGGCGAAGGCTGCTCCGTAGTTGCGTTCCGCCGCGCCGCTCGCGATCCTCGCGACTCCGCCGCACGCTCCGCGCGGGACACGAGGACTCCCCCATGAAGACGCAACCTGTCCGGGACATCGACGCCGCCGCCGTTCGCGCCAAGGAGAAGGAGTTCCTCTGGCCGTCGCTCGCGCACTACTACCAGGAGCCGATCGTGCCCGTCTCGGCTTCGATGCGGCGCGTCAAGGACAGCACGGGGCGCGAGTACCTCGACTTCTTCGGCGGCATACTCACCGTTTCGGTCGGGCACTGCCATCCGAAGGTGAACAGCGCGCTCAAGGCGCAGATCGATCGCCTCGGCCACATCTCGTCGCTCTACCCGACGATCCCGGCGGTTGAATTGGCGGAGACGCTCGCGCGCATCACGCCCGGCCGCCTGCAGAAGAGCTACATGCTCGCCTCGGGCACCGAGGCCGACGAGACCGCGGTCATGATCGCGCAGGTCTTCACCGGCGCGCTCGAGATCATCGCGCTGCGCCACGGTTACTCCGGCCGCTCGCTGCTCGCGCAATCGCTCGTTGGCCACTCGAGCTATCGCGCCGTGCCCACGCAGATCGCGTCGGTGAAGCACGCGCTCGCGCCGTACTGCTATCGCTGTCCGCTGGGGCTCAAGTACCCCGACTGCGGCATCCGCTGCGCGAGCGACATCAAGGAGCTGATCCAGACCACGACCACCGGCAAGATCGCGGGCTTCCTCGCCGAGCCGATCCAGGGCGTGGGCGGCTTCATCGTGCCGCCGCCGGAGTACTTCAAGAAGGCGGTCGAGATCGTGCGCGAGCACGGCGGCGTCTTCATCTGCGACGAGGTGCAGACCGGTTTCGGCCGCACGGGCAAGCACTGGTTCGGCATCGAGCACTGGGGCGTGCAACCCGAAGTCATGACGATGGCCAAGGGCATCGCCAACGGCATGCCGCTCGCGATCTGCATCGCGACGCCGGAGATCGCCGACAGCTTCAAGAAGAGCCAGATCTCGACCTTCGGCGGCAATCCGATGTCGTGCGCGGCGGCGAACGCGACGCTGGGCGTGATCGAGGACGAAGGCTTGATGCGCAACGCGGAGATCCAGGGCGAGCGCTTGATGGAAGGCCTGAAGCGCATCCAGAAGCGCCACCCGAAGATTGTCGGCGACGTGCGCGGCAAGGGCTTGATGATCGGCGTCGAGTTCGTCGTCGACGAAGCGCACGGCGATCGCACGCCCAACCCCGTCGTGACGGGCAAGATCTTCGAGGAGACGAAGAAGCGCGGCCTGCTCGTCGGCAAGGGCGGCATGTTCGGCAACGTGTTCCGCGTCGCGCCGCCGCTCTCGGTCACGACCGACGAGATCGACGAGGGTCTGCTGAAGATCTCCGAGTCGTTCGCCGCGGCGGACGTCTGAGGTCCGCGCATGTCGACGACGCGCAATGGAACGCAGAGCGCGCTCCCCGACGGGCGTCTCGAGCAGCGGCTGCATGACAAGGCGCCGCTCTACAGCGACGGCGAGGCGCTGAGCGAAGCGTCGCGCTGCCTCTACTGCTTCGACGCGCCGTGCATGCGCGCGTGCCCGACGCACATCGACGTCGCGACCTTCATCAAGAAGATCGCGACCCGCAACATCGAGGGATCGGCGAAGACGATCCTCTCGGCCAACCTGCTCGGCGCGAGCTGCGCGCGCGCGTGTCCGGTCGAAGTGCTCTGCGAAGGCGCGTGCGTCTACACCGGCTGGGGTCGCAAGCCGATCTCGATCGGACGGCTGCAGCGCTTCGCGATGGAGAAGGGAGCCTCACCCGAGCTCCTGCCGCGCGCGGCGCGCACCGGTCGCAGCGTCGGGCTCGTCGGCAGCGGTCCCGCGTCGCTCGCGTGCGCCGCGCAGCTCGCGCTCTTCGGCCATCACGCGGCGATCTACGAGAAGGAAGCGCTGCCGGGCGGTCTCAACCTCTCGGGCATCGCGCCGTACAAGCTCGACGCGGAGAGCGCGCTCGACGAGATCGAGTTCGTGAAGGCGCTCGGCGTCGAGATCCGCTGCAACGTCGAGATCGGGCGCGATCTGACGCCGCGCGAGCTGCTCGCGCGACACGACGCGGTCTTCCTCGGTCTCGGGCTCGGCGCCGATCGCCGCTTGCCGATCCCCGGCGCGGACGCTCCCAACGTGTTCGGCGCGGTCGAGTGGATCGCGAAGATGAAGCTCGATCCGAGGCTCTCGCTCGAGGGCGTGCGCAGCGTGGCCGTGATCGGCGGCGGCAACACCGCGATCGATGTCGTGAGGGAGCTCGCGCAGCTCGGCGTGCCGCGCGTGAGCCTCGTCTACCGGCGCAGCGAGAAGGAGCTCGCCGCCTACCGCCACGAGTGGCTCGCGGCGAAGAAGGAGGGCGTCGCGATCTTCGCCGAGGCGATCGCGCACTCGATCGAGCTCACAGGTGCTCGTGCGAGCGCGCTGCAGCTCGTGCGCGCGAGCGAAGGACGCGCGACGCAGGAGAAGCTCGCGCCGCTCGCCGTCGATCTGGTCGTCTTCGCCATCGGCCAGGCTCGGCTCTCCGAGTTCGCCACGCGCTTCCCCGGCGTGCGCGTCACGCACGACGGCTGCATCGAAGCCGATCCCGCGACCGGCGCGACGCACAACCCGCGCGTCTTCACCGGCGGCGATGCACGCAACGGCGGCATGGAAGTCGTCAACGCCGTCGCCGAAGGCCAGGCCGCCGCGCGCGCCATCGACGCGGGCCTGCGCTCGGGCGCGTTGCGGCGCGGTTGAGCGCGAGCGACGCGCGTCAGCGCACGACACACGTGCCGCTGCGGCCGGCCTCGATCTCGACCGTGGCGACGAGCGGCCAATCCCACGCTTCGCTCCAGCGACCGGAGCGCGCTGGCTTGACGATGCGCAGCGTACCGGCGGGAACGGGAGCGAGATGCGCGCGCCCCGCCGCGTCGGTCTTGAACCAGCCGTGCGCCCGCCAGCCCTCGCTGCCGCGCCAGGCGAAGTGGAGTCCCGTCTTCGGCGCAGCGGAGTGCTCGACATCGAGCGCTCCAGTGCGCAGCTCGCACACGAGGTCCACCGCTTCGCCGGTCAGGTCGAGCTCGCGCTGAACGTTCAGCGCCGCGCCGTTCTCCAGCGCGCGCATGAACGTCACGCGCCAGCGTCCCGCGTGTCGCGCGCGCAGACGCGCCTCGCCGCGCTCGTCGAGCTCCGCCCTGCTGCTCTCCTGCGGCGCGAAAGGATCGGCGTGCTGCAGCCGCTCGAGCAGCGCGCTCCAGCCGCTCGCGCTCGCCCCGTCGACGCGCAGCGTGCAGCGCACCTCGCTCGAGCGCTCGGACGGCAGGACCAGCTCGAAACGCGTCGTCTCGCCGTCCTTCACGCGGCAGTTGAACGGGTGACGCCAATCGTCGTCGACGTCGAGGCCGCCGGAGCTCGAGCTCGACGGATCGAGCATCTGCGGCGCGCGGTACACGAACCACTCGCCCGCTCCGACGGAGTCGAAGTGATAGTTGCCGTCGCTGTCGGCTCGCGCGGTGCGCCCGTCGAGCAGACCGCGCGTGAGACCGACGATCGCTCCGGCGACGGCGCGGCCGCTCTCGTCGCGCACGCGGCCTTCGACGCGGCCGCCGTCGCGCGGCGTGAGCTCGATCTCGCCCGACTCGACGTCGGGATCGAGTTCGATTTCGGGCGAGTACGCGGCCGCGCGCCCCTCTGGAACGCACGCGATCACGAAACGTCCGCGCTCGGGCACGTCGAGCCGGAAGCGACCGTCCGCATCGGTTTTCGCCGTCGAGCTCGCGCTGTCGCTCAGGAAGCACGGCACGCCATTGCGCGACATCGGCTGCTCGAGGACGCGTTGGAGCGAGACCCACTCGCCCGCGACCGGTCCCTGCGCCCCGAGCAGACGTCCGCGCACTCCCGGGCGAGCGCGCAACACGATGCGGATCGGTCGCGGCGCCGTCGCGGCCACGAACGGTCCGACGCGCTCGGGCGCGAACCCGCTCGCCCGCACGTCGACGTCGAACGGACCGTCGAGCACGGTGAGCGCGTTCTCCGTCGGCGACCACGGCTGACGGAAGCCGATGGCGCGCGAGAGCGCGCGGTCGAATGCGATACAGCTCGCGCCGCGGATCGCGGCTCCTTCCGCGTCGACCACCTCGAGCGGCACGCGCGTTCCCGGACCGAGCACGATCTCGTGCGGCTCTTCGGTCGCATCGAGATCGGCGAGCCGCGCGATGCCGTAGGTGCCGCGCGCATCGTAGACGAGGAACTCGTCGACGTGGGTCGCGTTCAGGAGCGTGCGCTCGATCGCCTTGCCGCTGCCTCCTCCCTCGGAGGACCAGCCTTTGTCGTCGCGCTGGCGCCAGAACGTCCACAGCTCGCGGATCTCGCCGCCGTCGTGCGCGCGCACGATCACACGCAGGCGCGCGGACGGGGCGCGCGGCGCGACGCGCACGACGACGACACCCGCGTCCTCGCCGCCGCGCAGCTCGATCGGCTCGCTCCAGTACCAGTTCTGCTCCTCGACGCGCGCCCAGGCGATCGAGCGCTCGAGCGCCAATCCCTCGAAGCGCGCGCGTCCGTCCTCGCCCGTGCGCGCTTCGTTCCAACCCGAGCGCCCCATCGGTCCGTACTGGGCTCGATTCGCCTCGTTGCGCGAGTCCTGTGCGCTCGCGATGCACACGGGCACGTCCTCGAGCTCCGTCCCGTCGCGACCGAGCACGCGCACGGTCACCGCCGCGCCCTCGGAGAGTTGCACGTCGCCGAGCTCCGTGAGCACGCCCGGCTCGACGGTCTCGCGCGCGTGCCACTGCGCGTAGCGCGGCCCGAGCGCGGAGAAGTCGACCTGCACGTGTTGCGTGATCAACGCGCTCGAGATCTCGGCCACGCCGTCGGCGCCGCTCGTCGACTGCTCGCGGAACCCGCCGACCTGGCCGGTGAAGCGCACGCCCGCGAGCGCCGCGCCGTTCGCATCGACGAAGCGGATGCGTGCGCGCGTGAGCGCAGGCGCGGCCGCCGTCGATGGCGCGCTCGAAGCGACCGGCTCGCGCTCGCCGACCGCTTGCGACGGAGCGAGCTCCGTCTCCGGCGGCTGCGAGAGCGCGATCGTCTCGGGCGTCGAACCCTGCACGTCGCTCGCCGGCGCCGCCGAGCGCGCGCTCCACCACCCGAGCAGCGCGATCACCGTCGCCGCCGACATCCACCACCACTTCGTCGTCGTGCCCATCACCAAGGCTCCACCGGATGCTGAGGCGGACGCCGGGGCGACGAGCGTGCGTTCGATGGCGAACGGCAAGAGAGCGCTCGTCCACGCGTCGCGGTTTCCGCCGTGACGCTCATCGAGCCGTTCTCGCACGTCGTCCAGGGCGCGCTTCAGGCGCCAGCGCACCGTGCCGTCGGGCGCGCCCGTGCTCGCGGCGATCTGCGCGGGCTCGAGGCCCTCGAAGTAGCGCAGGAGCACGGTGCGGCGCAGCGGCTCGTCGAGCTCGAGCACGAGGCGCACGACGAGCTGTTGCAGCTCGACGCGCGCCGCGAGCTCGCTCGCTTCGGGCAGCTCGGCATCGGGAGCGGAATGGACGGCTTCACGCGCCGTGCGCCGCGCGCCGGAGCGCACGCGCTCGCGCGCGAAGTTGCGCAGCACGCGCGCGAGCCACGGCCGCAGCCCGCGGTCGAGCTCGGGTTGCGCGCGCAACGCCGCCAAGACGGTGTCCTGGACGAGATCGTCGGCGGCGTCGACGTCGCGCACGAGGGCGCGCGCGAGCCTGCGCATCCAATCGGTCTCTGCCAGCAGGGCTTCGGGCGTGAAGGTTCGAGAATCGGCTTCCATGAGCGCCCGTCCTCATGGCGCGGACGCGAGCGCGTTGGCGGAAGAATGGGAATTCCGCGCGCTCCGATCATCGCAGGAGCCGTCGCGGGCGCCAGCGAGGGCGCGCGGGAGCTCGACCCGGCCCCGAAGGGCAGCGAAACAGCACGGCGGCGCGAGCGCGTCTGCAGACGTGATTGCGCGCAGATCGCGACGCGCTCACCAACAGAACGTGACCGCGAGCGCGTCGGACGTGTTGATCGCTCCCCCGCCCGGAGCCATCGCGTCGCGATACCAGACCTGGAAGTAGCGCGTGTCGCCCGGATGCACGCCGGCGTAGCGCGGACCGTGCACGTTCTGCGCCGCGATGATCACGCCGCCGACGGCGCGCTGGCTGCCGAGGCGGCGCAACGTTCCGCCGACGCACAAGAGACCCTGGCCGAAAGGCACACCGGGATCGATCGCCGAGGTGCCGGCGAAGAGCACCGTCATCGCGTTGTTCGGCATGCCCAGCGCCGCGAGCACGAGCGAGTTCGCTTCGAGGCTCGCCTCCCCCTGCCCGCCGATGAACGCCGGCTCGCCGGTCGAGTTCGGGAGCGACGTGCAATACGAAGTGATCGAGCACGGCGGTCCGAAGTCGACCAGCACCGGCACCGCATCGTCCAGGAACTGATCCATGCGCGCCGCGAGCACGCGCTGGCCGTCCGCGGACAGCTCGACCGGAGCGATGCTGTGCGGCAGCGGAGCGCCGCCGAGATCGACCGAGCGCGTCACGCCCGTCTCGAGCTCGCGCACCTTCAGCTCGTAGCGGTCGAAGGGGAAGGCCGGCGTGAGCACGCGGTTGGTGAACGCGACATGCCGTCCGCCGGGCGAGATCACGGCGTCCTGGCAGACCGTCGCGTAGGCCTGCTGCGCGGTCGTCAGGCTGACGCGCGTCGTCGATTCGAGCGTGAGGTCGCGCACGAACACGTCCGCCTCGCTGTTCGCATCGCCGAGCACGAGGTTCGAGGCCGCGCTGACGAAGCACACGAGGTTGCCGTCGTCGGAGATCGTCGCGCCACCCGAGCTGCCGTTCGCCTGCGCGCCTGCGCTGTCGAGGTTGATGCGCGTCACGGCGCTCGTGGCCGAGTCGAAGAGGAACACATCGGGTGCGAGGTTCGTGTCGTTGAAGACGATGTTCGCCGCGATGCTCGAGAAGACGACGCGCGCGCCGCTGCCGTCCATGCGCGGCGGCGTGGAGTCGAGGAAAGGATCGATCACCGGGTTGCCGCTCAGATCGCGGCTGCAGAGGAGCAACGCGCCGGTCGCGACCTCGACGCGGTACACCTCGAGGGGCGAAGAGGCGTCGTTCGCGCTGCGCGCGGTGACGAGCGCGAAGCTGCCATCCGCGCTCAAGTCGTGCAGCGTGACCTCGAAGAGCCCGGAGGCGACGGAGATCGTCGTCGCGCTCGAGCGCACGAAGACGAACGCCGCGCGCTGCAGCGGCTGCGCGATGAGCGGCTGGGACGAGTAGCCGACGACGTTGCCATCCGCGCTGATGTGCGCCGGGCTCTGGAGGAAGCGAACTCCCGTGTCGCCCGTGATGCGCGTCGTCGTCCCGAGCAGGAAGTCGCGCACGAAGACGTCCTCGTTCGTCGTGTCCGCCGGCACGAGGTTGCTCGCCTCGGAGACGAACGCCGCGTAGCGCCCGTCGGCGGAGAGTCCATTCGCGCGCGAGCGACCGCCGAACCCGGGCTGCGACGCCACGTCGACGTCCTGGATCTGCTGCGCCATGCCGCTCGACGCGAGCGGCAGCACGGAGGCGACGAGAAGGAAGGCGTTCGAACGCATGGACCGAGCTCCCGGGTTCCGATCAGAAAACGACGCGCGCCGCCGCGCTCGAACCCATTCCAGGTTCGGAGCTCGCGTCGTCGCGCCCAGTGCGGACCGAACGTAGCACCGAAGGACGATCCGCGCCACGCACGTCGTGGTGTCAATCGCATCGCGCGCGTCAGCGTGCGGTCAGGATCGGCGTCCGCGAGTCGAACGGCTCGGCCGCGCGCGTGCGCGCAAGGAACGCGAGCCCGTCGAAGTCGACGCGCGGGATCATCGGCATCAGCTTCGAGGCGTCCTTCGACGACTCGAAGAAGTCCGCCGCGACGTTGTAGCCGCCGGCCCAGCGGTAGCCGTGCGGAGCGGAGAGCCAGTCGGAGATCGCGCCGCTCGCCGGCGCACCGCGCAGATCGACGAGGAACGACTCGGCGCGCGCCGCGGCGAGCGTCGCTTCGACCGAGCCCGCCGGCGCGGGAGCGATCTTGTAGCGGCGAAAGCCCCAGCTCCCGTTCTCGTCTCGCCCGTTCGGGTCCCGATCGAGGGCCTGGAACTCGCCTTCGCCGCACGCGAAACCGAGCGCGTAGTAGCGCTCGCCCAGTGCCGCGCCGAGATGCCCGCCCATGGCGAGCTCGTCGCTCTGCAGGTGGCGCAACGTGCCGCGCGAGACGTGCGCGTCGTGCGCCCAGAGCACCGCGCGCGCCTCCGTTCCGGCGGCGTCGAGCGTCGCGAGCGCGAGCTCGGCCAGGGCGCGGTCTCGGCCGCCGAGCGAGTGGTGCATGCGCAACGCGAGCTGCAGCTCCCTCGCGCGCGCATGCGCTTCGGCCGCCGCGCTCCCCAGGCGCTCGCGCGCGGCGTCGACGGTGTCGACGATGCCCTGCGCGAGCGTGCTCGAGCGCTCGTACTCGCTCGTGTCGCCGCCCCACAGCTTCTGGATCGCGGTGTCGATCCCGCTGGCGAGCTCGCGCGCGCGTTTCGCCGCGCCGGCGTCGACGCTCTCGATGAGCGCCGCGAGACGCGCCGCGGCCGCGTCGCCGTCCTGCACGTCGATGCCGGCGAAGTGCACACGCTGCTCGGGCTTCGCGCTCTCGTTCCACGCGCGCAGGTCGCGCAGGAAGGCCGCGTTCTCTCTCACGTTCCACACGAGCATTCCCAGGCCCTTCATCGCGGCCGCGAGATCGTCGGACGCGCCGCTGACGTACGCCTCGCAGGCGCGCGCGCGGGATGCGCTCGCTTCGTACAGCACGAGACGGTAGCCGTGCTTGCGGATCAGGCGCAGCGAGAGCGCGCGCTTGAGCTCGAAGGATTCGTGCTGGCCGTGCGTCGCCTCGCCCAGTCCCACGAGCCGCGCGCGCGCCCACGCGGCATCGAGAGCACCGAGATCGCTCGCTCCGTCGAGCTCTCCCGCTTCGCTCGGGAGCGAGTGCTCGCGCAGCCACGCGCGGACCTCGTCGTGTGCGGCGGCGGGTTGCTGAGCGATCGCCCGGTGCGGAGAGGACAGCGCCGCGCAAGCGAGCCATGCGCTCGCGAGGAGCGCGACACGAACGTTCCCGCCTCCGGCCGACATGCCCGCCAGCCTAGTGTTCCTTCCTCGGAGTGGCGTCAACGAGGCGCCGTGATGAATCGTCACTGGCAAGGCGCGCCGACGACGCCCATGCGCCGGACGCTGTCCGCGGGAGCTCCAACGCAGCGGATGCGGTCGACGGCGCAACCACGTGGCTCGCTGGGACCTTGGACGTGCTCTCGGCCGCCGATCGCTCCCGCTCGAGCGCAGCGCGCGTTCGATTCCGGCCGGTCGCTGCCGACTCGCGCGGCGAGGCGTACGCTGGGCCGCGATGAAACAAGACGCCCGCGAACGCATGCGACAGGCGCGCTACGTGTTCGAGCACAAGAGCCAGCCGCTGCTCCCGCGCGCCAAGTTCCACGCGCGCGTGCTGCGCTTCGCTTCGATCTGCGCCGTGGGGATCCAGGGCACGCTCGCGCTCGGAACGCTCGGCTACCACACACTGGAGGACCAGGACTGGCTCGAAGCGGCGCTCAACGCCGCGATGATCCTGACCGGCATGGGACCCGTCGACGAGCTGCACACGAGCGCCGGCAAGGTCTTCGCGATCGTCTACGCGCTCTTCAGCGGCACGGTCTTCCTGTCGCTGGTCGCGCTCTTCCTCGCGCCGATCGCGCATCGATTGCTGCACGCGTTCCACATCGAGAACGAGGAGTCTCGATGAGCAGCCGCGCGCGTCCGACGTGACGAATCGAGCTCAGCCCTTGCCGAACAGCTTGCCGACGCCGGCCGCGAGACCTCCGAGTCCTCCGCCGCCGCCGCCGAGCAGGGCCGAGAGCTTGTTCGCATCGAGGCCCTTGGACTCGAGCAGCTTCGCGATCATCGGCAGGAGCGCCTTGAGACCGGCCGCGGCCTTGCCCGCGTCGACGCCCGAGGTCTTCGCGAGCGCGCCGAGGTCCATCTTCGCGATCGCCGCGCTCAGGTCGCCGCCGCCGAAGAGCGACTTCACGTCGAGGCCGCCGCTCTTGACCTTGTCCATGGCCTGTTGCGCGGCCGCAGGCACGAACTTCCGCGCCTGATCGGCGCTGAAGCCGGTCTTCGTCGTGAGCTCGTTCACGAGGGCCGGGCCGTGTTCGTCGAGCAAGGTCTTGAGGAGGTCCATGGTTCGCTTTCTCCGCTGCGCGCGGACGAGAAATGGGAGCGCGGTGCGCGTCCACTCTACGAGCCACCGACGCAACGAGCCACGGCGCGGAGACGCGCCCCGTTGCGCTCGGGCGGCGCGGCTCGGGCTGCGAGGGTTGCGGGCGAACCTGCTTCGCCCTCGCGCCTTGCCCGAACGCAGCCGGGCGCGTCCCGCATTCGCGCCTCGCTCCGTCAGGGCCTCGAACGAGGCGCTCGCCGTAGAGCGCGCGCACGAACCGCTTGGCTAGGATGGCGGCGTCGTCGCGCGACTCGCAGCGCGCGCCAGCCATGTCGAACGCCGCCGACGACGTCGAGCCCGCACCAAGGGACAGCACGCGCGCGCCTGCGCCGCATGCCTTCGCAGCGAGCGCCGCGCTCGACGCGTGCCACGGAGACCTCGAAGCCCGATGAGCTCGCGTGCGCGCCTGCGCCTGCTCCTGATCGCGCTCGTGCTCGTCCTCTGCGACCAGCTCGTGCAGCACGCGCTCCTGCGCCACGGCGCATTCTTCAGCCGGCGCGTCGCGCCCTTCGATCCGCCGCTCTTCTGCGCCGATCAGGAGCAGTCGCTGGCCAACGTGCGCCGCGCGCTCGCGCGTTCGGAGACGACCGCGGCGTTCGATGGGGAGCTCGGCTGGTGCCCGCATGCGGACACGATCGACGGCGAGGATCGCTTCGACTGGGCCGGCTGTCGCATCGGCGTGGCGCCGCTCTCGCGCGCGAAGAGCGCTGCGCAACGACGCGTCGTCACGATCGGCGAGTCGTTCACCTTCGGCGCGGAGGTCCCCGCCGCCGACAGCTGGGTCGCGCGCGTCGACCGAGCGCGCGAGGACCTCGAGATCGGGAACCTGGCCGTGGGAGGTTACGGACTCGACCAGGCGCTGCTGCGGCTGCGTCGCGATGGCTTCGCGCTCGCGCCGGACGAAGTGTGGCTCGGGCTCGTGCCCGGCACGGCGATCCGCGTCACGACTCTCTATCTGCCGGCGTTGAGGCACTGGTTCAGCTCCGTGGGCTTCAAGCCGCGCTTCGTGCTCGACGCACGGGACGAGCTCGTGCTCGTGCCCAATCCCGCGCCGACTCCGCAGGCGCTGAGCGAGCTGCTCGGCTCGCAGCGCAAGTTCCTCGACGCCGTGAGCGGCCGCGACGTGTGGATCGACCGCGCGCCCGCGGCGTACAGCGAAGACGGCGCGCAGCTGTGGCAGCACTCGGGGCTCGCGCGCCTGTGGATCACGTGGAACGAGCGCACGCAGCGCGAGCCCGCGCCGTGGTTCGAGGAGCCCACGAGCGAGCTCTCGCGTCTCGTGCGCGCGATCGTGCTGCGAACGAGGACGGAGTGCGAGGAGCACCACGCGCGCTTTCGCCTCGTGCTCCTCCCCGAGAGCGGCGACTTGAAGTTCCTGCGCGAGAACGGACACGCGTACTGGGCGCCGCTGCTGGCCGAGCTGCGCGCACAGGGCATCGAGGTGCTCGACGCGACCGATGCGCTCGTCGCCGCCGGCGGAGACGAGGAGCCGACGCTCTGGGCGCCGCAAGGCCACTACTCTCCGCGCGGCAACCTCGTGGTCGCGGAGAACGTCGTCGGGCTCGGCGTCGACTGAACCGCTCGGCGATCGCGCGCGATCACGGAGCCCAGAACGCCTGCACCGCGTCGCTCACGTTCGCGGTCGCGCTCGTGCAAAACGTCGCCGCGTTGCGGTACACGACCTGGTAGGAGGACGTGCTCCCGGCCGTCACGGCGCCGCGCACGGAGAGAGGCGTGTCGCCGGCATCGGGATAGTGCAGCTGGTTTCCGATCGCGCGGCGCGTCGCGATGCGCACGAGGTTGCCCGAGAGGCAGCTCACTCCGTCGCCGAACACGACGCCGGTCTGCACGTACGCCGAACCCTGGAGCAGGATCGCCGTGCTGCTCGGGAGCTGGAGACAGAGCAGCTCCAGCGTGTCGTTCGCGAGGCTCGAGATGCCGTCGTCGCGCAGGCGCGCGCCGAAGCCGAGCGAGCTCAGGCAACCCTCCTGATCGAAGTGCGTGACGATGTTGCCGCAAGGGCAAGGCGTGTTGCCACCGGCGATGGACGCGCCGCACCAGTACGGCGGGACGGAATCGCCGGCGCCGAAGAAGGTCAGCCGATCGAGCACGCCGTGGAACGCTCCGCCATCGTGCGGCCCGCTGCACGTGACGCGCACTTCGTCGAACAACCCCGGCGACGGAAGCCCCAACGAGAAATCCAGCCGATACGGCGCGTCGCCCGGCGGAATCGCGAAATCGAACGTCTGCAGGCTCGTCGTCCCCGCGAGCAGGTCGAAGCGGAGCGTGTTGCCCGCTTCGGCGCGCGACAGGCACAAGCCGAGGTAGATGCGGTTCGCCGAGCCGGTGATGTCGATGACGAACGACTTGCAGCGGCCGAAGATCGCCTGCGGACCGGCGACGTGCGGACCGAAGTTGATCACGTTGGGCCCCAGCCAGCGGCGCTCGAAGCGCAAGCTGCCGCTGGCGTCGTCGACGACGAACGCATCGGGCGCCGTGCCCGTGCCGCGATCGAGATCGCGCAGCGTCGAGAACGGCATCGAGACGGTCGTGGAGCTCGTGCCCTCGGGCAAGGCCTGGATGACCTCGAGCTGCGCGGAAGCGAACGGCGCCAGCGCGCAGAGCGCCGACGCGAGTGAGAGCTTGGACATGGTGTGGATTGCGGAAGGCCGCGGACGCCAGCGCGTCGCGGAGAGTCGTGAGAGCTTGGAAGGCAGCCACTTCGCGCCGGGGAGCGCGCTCGACGCCGGACATAGCCCGCGCGCTCCGCCCGGTTGCAGGATTCGCGCGCCTCGCGCTGGCGACGTGGGCCTAGCAGCCCGTTGAGAAACTCCCTACTGCGGCGCAGTGAGCTCGCGCGCTGCCGCGTCGAGCTCGTCGGGCCGTGCTCAGCGGCCGCACAGGCCGCTTCCGCCGTCCCTCCGTCGCTCTCCTTGCATCGTGCAAGCTCACTGCGCCTCGCGACGGGAGTTTCTCAACGGGCTGCTAGGGCGTTGGAGCGGCGGGCACGCGTGCGGCATGCTGTGCCCCGCGAAGGAACGCAACGCGCCCATGCCCGACCTCTCCACCGATTTCGCCGGCATCCGCTCCCCCAATCCTTTCTGGCTCGCGTCCGCGCCGCCGACGAACTCGGGCGAGCAGGTGATGCGCGCCTTCGACGCGGGTTGGGGCGGCGCGGTCTGGAAGACGCTCGGCAATCCGATCGTGAACGTGTCGAGCCGCCTGGGCTCGGTCGACTACGGCGATCGGCGCATGATCGGGCTCAACAACATCGAGCTCATCACCGACCGGCCGCTGGAGGTGAACTTCAAGGAGATCGCGGAGACGAAGAAGCGTTATCCCAAGCACGCGGTGATCGTGTCGCTGATGTTCGACACGCGCGACGAATGGAAGGAAGCCATCCGGCGCAGCGAGGACACCGGTTGCGACGGCCTCGAGCTCAACTTCGGCTGTCCGCACGGCATGTGCGAGCGCGGCATGGGCTCGGCGGTCGGGCAGGAGCCGAAGGTGCTCGAGGAGCTCGTGCGCTGGGTCATGGACACGGCCAAGGTGCCGGTGATCGCCAAGCTCACGCCCAACGTCGGGCACATCGAGGATCCCGCCCTCGCCGCGGTGCGCGGCGGCGCCGACGGCGTCTCGCTGATCAACACGGTGCAGAGCGTCATCGGCGTCGATCTCGATCGCTTGGTGCCGCTGCCGCGCGTCGGCAATGCGTCGAGCCACGGCGGCTACTGCGGTCCGGCGGTGAAGCCGATCGCGCTGCGCATGGTCGGCGTGCTCGCGCGCGACGAGCGCATCACGGTTCCGATCAGCGGCATCGGCGGCATCTCCGACTGGCGCGACGCGGCGGAGTTCATCGCGCTGGGCTCGACCAGCGTGCAGGTCTGCACCGCGGTGATGCACCACGGCTATCGCATCGTCGAGGACATGCTCGAGGGGCTCGATCGCTATCTCGCGTCGAAGAGCATGCGCAGCGTGAAGGAGCTCGTCGGCCGCGCCGTGCCGGGTTTCGTCGAGTGGGGCGAGCTCGATCTCAACTACCACGTCGTGGCGGAGATCGACGCGGCGACGTGCATCGGGTGCCAGCTCTGCCATGTCGCGTGCCACGACGGCGCGCACCAGTGCATCCATCTGCCGGGCACGAAGCCGCACGCGGGTCACGTCGCTCCGCAAGCCGCGCACGCCGCGCGTTTGGCGAAGGAAGCGCCGAGCGCGAGCCCCTACCGCATCCCGTGGGTCGACGAGACCGAGTGCGTCGGCTGCAACCTGTGCGCGCTCGTCTGCCCCGTGCCCAACTGCATCACGATGGTCGAACGCCGCCGCGCACCGAAGTCCGACACCTGGAACGAGCGCGTCGCCACGCATCGCGATCACGTGCCGGGCGGATTGCGCGACCTGCGTTGATCGGAGCTCGATCGACGCGTGCGCCGCTTGCGGCAGGCGACATGGCCAGTTCCACCCCTCCGGCTTCGATCAAGTCGCGCCGAAGTTCGTGGAGGCCGCACGCCAAGTCGGACGGCTCCCTCCCGCAGCGCACGGATCGCGAAGCATCGCCCGCCGCCGCTTGCAGCTCCACGTCGCTCGCGAAATCGGCCTCAGAGACTCGGAAGACCACTTTGGCGAGGCGACCTCGCTCATGCGCTCCAGCGTTCGAGCTCACCGCGCGTGCCGAGGCAGGCGGCGGCTGCCGCGGGTGGTCGGGCGGAGGGATGCGCTAGAGCGCAGTGCCCCTCTCGATGAGGGTGGCCGCGGCGGTACGAAGGGCGTGATCGCACAAAGCACTGCGGTCGGGATCTGACGTCTCTTCGCGCTCGCTGGCCCAGTACACAAAGGGATCGAGGCGGTGATCGCCGTTGGCCAGCCTGATCTGACACTCCATCCAGATCAGCCGGCCGCCCTGATAGGGCGTGATTTCACCACTGAGTATCTGGCGCGCGTACTGCACGGCCGTTGCGAGCACGGACTCAGCGGTCAAAGGTGGCCTCCGAGATACATTGGCGGTGCAAGCTCCAACGCATTGCCGTTCGCCGGCGTCCGAAGGCCGTCCGCTGCATCGGATTTTCAGGCCGACGATCGCTTCGGCAGCACCTGGGGCTCGCGTGGTGGGCGCTGCACGACTGGTGTGCCGGACTCGCGCTCCTGGCGCTGAAGGTCCTGAGTGATTCGCCGCAGATCGTAATCGAGGGACTCGGCATGAGCTTGCCGTCGGCGTCGGATCTCTTCGACGATCTCGTCATCCATCTCGTTCGTCATTCATCAGCTCCTCGGGTGTGCAGATCACGGGCGGCTCATAGCCAGATGCTCTGCACAGCCGCTCGATGGCTTGGCGCATGGACGCGTTCGCGATGTGCTTGCAGTTCCAGGTGAGGAGGTAGTCTACGCCGTGAACCGCAGCGACGGCGATGTGAAGGGCATCTTCCCCTGCTTTGCGAGGGACGGCGCCGCCAGCGACGAGCTTGCTCGCGAGCGCCCCCGCGGCGTCCGTGATTCCAAGTCGATGGATCCCCCGCAGGAAGGCTGCTCGCTTCTGCGCCGCGTCCTCGTCGCCTCCTGCTGCCTCGCTGGCCACGAGCTGTGAGACGAAAAGCTCGTACGCCTGGGCTCTGGCAGCAAACCAATCCCGGGTGATTTGCTGGTGTCCGGCGACTACCAGATCCCGGCTGGGCCGTGAGGTTGCGTAACCGATCACGCTGGTCTCCAGATCCACAGCAGCCTTCGTCATGTTCCTCGCTTCTCCGGGCTGACGCTTCGGTTCAGCGACGGGCCGCGCAGCGGACCCTCCGCTGCAACCGGTGGACTGGCGCACAGCGCGCTCGTCGATGATGCTTGCGACGATGATCGCGCTCGAGCCATGCCTTCGTCCACTCTGGACCCCTAGCGCCCGCGAATCGCCCAGCCCTCGGCTGCAGCCCGCTCGAACGTCGCGACCTTCCGCGCTTCGTCGTCCTCGAACGTGAAACGCACCTTCACCGGCGGCGGCCCCGGCGTCAGCGTGATGCAGATCATCGACGGGTCGCCCGCGGCGAGTTGCTCGACGATGCCCAGAGGGCGACGCTTGCTCCCCTTGCCACTACGCTCGCCGGCGTAGGCGAGCCACACGGTCTCGCCCTTCGCATCGAGCGCGACGATCACCGCGTCGATGCCGACGCGATTCTTCGGCAGCGCGACGCGGGCGCCGACTCCAGCCGTGAGGGAGAACTCGACCGCGCCCTTGTCGCCCGCGGCGTTGCAGGTGACCGCTTCCACGACGCTCGCCTCGAGTTCGCCGAGCGTGGGCGCGGGCGGCGGTTGCTCCGGCGACATCGGCGCAGCGCCGCGCGGCACGACCACGAGGAAGATCGCGGCCGCCACCAGCGCCGGAGCGGCGACGCGCGGAAGCAGCCACCTCGGTCGCCTCACGACCACGCTCGTCGCGCTCGAGAGCGGGCGCCGCAGGATCGCGATCGCCCACGGCAGCGCGAGCACGCCGAGCGCGAGCACCGCGATGGCGATCCCGTTCATCACCGGCTCGCTCGCCGCATCGCGATGCACGATCGTCATGCCCGCCGTCCACAGACCGTTGACGCTCGCGTGCATCGCGAACGTCATCAGCACCGAGCCCGTGCGCCACGCGACGACGCCGAGCCACACGCCGAGCGGGAAGATGCCCACGGCCCACGCGAGCTCGCCGTGCACGAGCGCGAAGAGCAGGCTGCTCGTGAACATCGACGCCGCGGGTCCCCAGCGTTGCAGCAGTCCGCGCTGGAGAAAGCCGCGGTAGAAGACCTCCTCCACGAACCCGGGCAGGAGCGCGATCACCAGGATCCAGGCCACGCTCCCCGCGCGCGAACCTTCGCTCCACATGCGCTGCAAGCCGCTGCTGTCGTCGCTCGACGAACCGGGCGCGGTGCTCAGGAGCCAAGCCGTGGCGAGTCCGAAGGCGAAAGGCACGACGGTGGCGACGAGCAACACCGAGCGTTGCACAGGACGCAGCGTCGTCGAGACCAGACCGAGCCGCTCGTGCGCCCGCTGCCGAGCAAGCGACACGCGAGCCACGCACACGCGAGCAGCGCGGCTTGTGAGGCGATCACCGTCATCCACGTGAAGGACTCCGACTCGAGAGCCTCCTGCGTGATCGCGCCGAGCCGCTCGCTGGAGCGCTCCCCGCCGAGGCCCGCGCGCAGCGCCGCGAAGACCGAGACGACGATCGCCACGCCCGCCACTGCCGCCGTCATCGCCACAGTCGCGATCACCCACACCACCAACGCGAATCGAGGCCCGTCCTGCCGCCACCCGAGTCTCTCGGGCGCGGGCGCCGGAACAGGGTCAACCGACGAACCGAGTGCCTGGTTCATAGCGTCTCCTTGATTCGCTTGTTGGCGTTCGGATTGCACTTCTTGACCATCACGCGCTGACGCTACGCACCGTCGCGAACAGGCAAAGGACCAAGATGCTTGACGACGTGCGGCTTTCTAGATTGCTTCACACGCCCATCGTTTGGGATCTGAGCGGCGAGACTCGGCTTGCCGGGCACGCCTGCTCGATGGAAGGGTTAGAAGACTGCTTCACGAATCCCTCAACTCAGGAAGTCGTTGCCCAAAGTGTTGCGAGTTACGCGAGTTCTGACATAGATGAAGAGCTCTACCAGCGAAGCGTCTCCCGTTGGCTCGAGCAGCTGCTCGGTCTTAACCTGAATGGAGGTAACCAAATTGTCGTCTTCCAGAAGACAGAAGAACGGGTATTCGCTCGCCGCTGGCATTGCGCCACTGGGCAGGGCGTTAGCATGACGAGGCATCGTCAGCGAATCGAAGAGTGTCTTGAGCCTGTTGTCGATGTCCCCGCCCTGCGTCAGGAGGCGGCCGGGCGGTTCGGGGCGAAGTACGGTTAGCGACAGTTCTGCCGTGGCATTCATCTCGGCACTGACAAGCGGAACGAACGTGAAGTCGAACACCGGACGGAGGAGGGAATATTCGCCAGGCTTGCGTGGAGCAAGCAGGGCACCGTACTCAGCGAGTGGCGGCTGTGACCACAGCGTGCGAAGCTGCGAATGGAAGTGGCGCCGAAGTTCGTGCTTGTGATCTGGTGCTCCGTTCGCACGAAGCTGACCGCGATAGTGAAGTGCTAGTCGCATGTGCGGCGTCTAGTGCTCAGCATCAGCGGCGGCGCAGAATGCCGCCTGCTGCATCGCAGCGTTGGATGCCGAACCCGAACGGCTGACATCATGATGCATCCACGCCTGCGCTCCCTGAACCCTCACCTAGGATCTCGACGAGGCGTTCCCCTTGCGCAAAGAGTTGGTCATACGTCATGACGACAACACCGGATAGCCTGTGATTCAGCCCATGGAGTGCCCGAGCTTGGTCCGCAGACCAGCCGTGAGATCTTCCAATA